>JAUXAB010000004.1 GCA_030615025.1 Phycisphaerae bacterium
CCATTATGAATTTTACTCTTTGCTCCATAACACAGGTCTCTTTCCAGGGCATAATTAGCCTCCTTTCGAAGGCCATTATAACTGCCTACTGTTACCCATGTTCTTAGCATAATCTGTAACCTATCTTACCGGTTTGTACCATGTTTAGCCCCCCAATTTATTGGGGGGTTGTTTACCTAATGGCGTTTTGCGCTAATATCCTTGACGAACTGGCCGAAATCCTTGATAATTAGGATTGACCGCGGATGTGGCGGAATTGGCAGACGCGCAGGCTTCAGGTGCCTGTGGGCTTCGGCTCGTGGAGGTTCGACTCCTCTCATCCGCATTGCCCCCGCCCTATTGGCCATAAGTAGCCTTTTCGACCTCATCCACTCAAATCATTCAACTATTTAACGGAAATCGTGCAAAAAGGCCGATAATAAATTTAGTTGTTGCTATTTAGTCAGTAGTGAATCGTAAATAGTGAAACGAGCCACGAGTCACGAACGACGAGCCACGAATTATGTTTGAAATTCTCCAGGATTTTGAACAAATGGCCGCATGGTTCAGCCCCATAGTTTTAGTCGGCCCAGGCTTGACAGCTGTTATAGTCGGACTCTTTGTCTGGCTCGGCGGCCTTGGTTTCCGAAAGGTTTTAGTCACAGTTTTAGGCGCGGTCAGCGGAGGTATTTGTGGATTTTTCATAATCGGCCGAAATATTGTGGCCACAGCCCTTTTGGCGGTAGTGGCGGCGCTCATCGCGATAATACTTCAAAGGATATTTATCACAATACTGGCAGCCTGTTTAGCAGCAGTTTTGGGCTTTGCCGTTCTGGCCAGGCTGTACGTTGGAATTCCGGAAGAAGCAATCCCGACAAATCAGAGTAGAATGTCGATTCAGGGCCCAGCTCTCAGCGTCGACGAAAGCGTACAACTAATGAAAGCCTATATAATTGCTCTCGGCGATAAGATAAAACAGGCCTGCTCACAGATGCCGCTATATAACTGGGCAATAATAGCGGTGCTTGTGGTAATTTCCATAACGGGTGGATTTTACTTCTGGCGTTTAACTTCGGCGTTGTGCTGTGCGGTCTTGGGCGCGGTGCTCATCTTTGCCGGGATGATTTTGCTGTTATTGTATAAGGGCGCTATGCCTGTTACCGGCATTTATCGCAGCCCCTCACTTTATGCTGCCGTCTTTATAACAATGGCAGCTTTCGGCACGGTTGAGCAGCTATTACTTTGTCCGTGGCTGAAGAGTAAAGCGATAAGAAGAAAAGAAGCGAAAAGGGATAAGGCGGCGCGCCGCAAGCACAAATGGCGGACTACATAAACACTAACCGCTGGATTGAGACATTTTTAGTAAAAGGATTAACGCGGATAAGATTGAGAATTAAGGATTGAGAATACCTGATTTTAAATTCTACATTCTTAAAATTTGTGGCTGAAATTGAAAATCACTCCCGAGTTATCGGGAAAAACCAAAAGCAAAATTAAGGAGATCAATAATGGATTGTGTCACTATCCTTGCACGGACAGTTGAATCCTCAGGCCGAACACCGGAAGCCGTAGAAGGAGCAGTTGTCCCAGTAGACGTGATTTGGGAAAGAATTACTTCCCTCGATTTACTCGAAGCGTTGACCTTTATATCTTTTGGCGTGGTTTGTCTTTTCTACGGCTGGCGCATCTTCAAAATTCTTGTCACCATTTCCTTTGCTCTGCTCGGTTTACTTGTTGGTGTATGGACGAATAGACTGCTTATTGGGGGAAATGTGATCTGGCTTGCTGCTATAACTACGGTCGTTTTTGCGTTCCTCTCCGTACCGTTGATGCGATGGGGAGTAAGCATCTTGGGGGCCGTAGCGGGAGGAGTTCTGACCGGCGGCGCCTGGCTCGCATTAGAGCTGCCTGAGAAATACATCTGGGCGGGGGGACTTATCGGCTTCATCGCCGGCGGTATGATTTCATTTATTGTCTTCAAAGCTGCCGTTATGCTATTTACCAGCTTAGGCGGCAGCGGACTAATTGTGGTTGGAACATTGGCGATATTGTACAACTATATGGGAGCATCCGAGAAACTACAACTACTGGTTTTTGACCAGAAGTGGTTTCTTCCCGTGGTGCTCGTGGTGCCGATGGCAATAGGAATGTTACTCCAAAATAAATTCATTAAGGGCACCAAAGACTGGAACATTTAGTGTTTTGTCACTGCTCACATGATGCTTTATCATTCCCGCGAAACTTGTCCTCGACCCCGATCGGGGAGCGGGAATCCATATCTTGACACTGTCAATTTATGCCTTGCCTAATCCACCAGCTCAGATATGACTAAGCATTAGTCTCCTCCCGGATTTTCTCCTTGCAAAATCGCTTTAATTGCTTTACAATCCTTCGTCATAAGGTCATCCTGAGCAAAAGGGAGATTCTTCACTGGTCTTTGGCTGCCTCAGAATGATATTTGGCCCCCAAATTTATTTGGGTTTAGCCGTCACCGGCACGGCGATGGCATCGAGTATCGAGTATCGAGCTATGTTTGAGTCGTTAACCGAAAAGTTCAATTCAGTCTTCAGGTCGCTGGCCGGCCGAGGCAGAATCACCGAAGCAAACGTCTCCGGCGCTATGCGAGATGTCCGCAAAGCCCTTCTCGAAGCCGACGTCAGCTACAATGTCGTAAAGAAGTTCTGCAAAGATGTCATGCAGGCCGCCATCGGTGCTGAGGTGATAAAGAGTCTTCATCCCAGCCAGGTCCTCGTCAAAATCATCAACGATGAGCTGACGAAGCTGATGGGGCCGGTCGACACCCGAATCTATTTTGTCTCGCCCGGACCTACCGTAATTATGTTAGCCGGGCTCCAGGGTGGCGGCAAAACCACCACCGCCGCAAAACTCGGCAAATACCTCGTTGCTAAGGGCAAGAGACCGCTTTTAGTGGCTGACGACCTGCGAAGGCCCGCCGCTGTTGAGCAATTGGTTGTTCTGGGCCGGCAGATAAATATCGATGTTTACAGTGAGGACAGCACAAATTCCGTAAAGGTCGCAAAAAACTCCGTAAAGCACGCAAAGGAAAACGCCTACGATGTCATCGTGCTCGATACCGCGGGCCGACTGCACATAGATGAAGGAATGATGGCCGAGGTAGCCGATGTCGCAAAAGCGGTTAATCCCCACCAGATTTACCTGGTCTGTGATGCGATGACAGGCCAGGACGCCGTAAATTCAGCCAAAGAGTTCAACGAGCGCCTTGAGCTTGATGGTGTCATCCTTACAAAACTGGACGGCGATGCCCGCGGCGGTGCCGCGCTGAGCGTAAAGGCCGTAACCGGAAAGCCCATCAAGTTTATCGGCGTCGGTGAAAAACTCGACAAGCTGGAAGAATTCCACCCCGAACGTATGGCCGGCAGAATCCTCGGTATGGGTGATGTGGTGACACTCGTGGAAAAAGCCCAGGAGCATCTCGAAGCCGAAGAGGCAGAGAAACTGCAAAAGAAAATGGCCAAAGGTACATTCGGCTTCGACGATTTTCTAAAACAAATGCAGGCCGTCAAAAAAATGGGCGGAATCAAGGATATGCTAAAAATGATGCCCGGAATGGGTGGACAGCTTGCTGATATGGATATCGATGACGGCGAGATTCGCAGAATGGAGGCAATTGTCTATTCGATGACGCAGACCGAACGTCGCGAGCCGGATATTATAGATGCATCGAGAAGAAGACGGGTCGCCGCAGGCGCCGGCGTACAAGTTAATGATGTCTCCGGTCTCGTAAAGACCTTTAAGCGAAGCCGTGATATGATGAAAGCGATTAGCGGCGGAAGCTTAGGCGGCCTCAAGAGTTTATTCAGAGGCGGATTGAATATGGATACGTTAGGTGCTGCTATGACAGGCGGAAGAAAAATAAAGCAGCGCTCAAAGCGAAAAAGAATCATGAAGCGAAAAGGCAAAATAAAACGCCGATAAATATTTAGCGGCGACACAATTATATTTAGCCCCCAGTTTCACTGGGGGTTTGTTTAGCCCCCCAATTTATTGGGGGATCGACAAATTGGCGAAGGATACTTGTTATGATGAAAAACCTAAATCGTCGTGATTTTTTGAAAGTTGCGGGCTTCGGTGCAGCATCACTGACCATACCGGGATGTCTCAGCGATTCTCAGAAATTTGCTGGTAGTGTAAACAGTGGTCGGCCGCCGAACTTTATTATTATCTTCTGTGACGACTTGGGCTATGGTGACATCGGCTGCTTCGGCTCAACGAAGCACCGCACGCCGAACCTCAACCAAATGGCCGAAGAGGGCATGTGCTTTACCAGCTTCTATGTAACCAGCGGTGTATGCACGCCGTCTCGGTCCAGTTTGATGACCGGCTGCTACCCTCGCCGCGTCAACATGCACGCCAACGACACCGGCCTGTGCGTCCTCTTCCCCGTCAATAAAAAGGGCCTAAATCCGAATGAAATCACCATCGCTGACCTGCTCAAGAAACAGCACTACGCCACAGCCTGCATCGGAAAATGGCACCTCGGCGACCAGCCCCAGTTTCTCCCCACGCGGCAGGGCTTCGATTTCTACTATGGTATTCCCTACAGCAACGATATGGGCGGAAGACCAAATACTAATCGCCCACCGCTGCCTTTATTGCGGAATGAAAAGGTCATCGAAGCGCCGGCCAATCAGGACACCCTCACAAAACGCTACACAGAAGAGGCAATCAAATTCATAGCGGCAAATAAGGATAAACCATTCTTCATTTACCTGCCGCACACAATGCCGCACAACCCGGTACACGCCAGCGAAAAGTTCCGCGGCAAAAGCGCCAATGGCAGATATGGTGACACGGTAGAAGAAATCGACTTCTCGACCGGCCAAATCCTCGCCACCCTCAAGAACTTTGGTATCGACGACCGCACGCTGGTTGTGTTTACGTCCGACAACGGTGCGTCCAATCGTTTCGGCGGCGGCAACGGCCCGCTTCGCGGCCACAAAGGAAGCACCTGGGAAGGCGGTATGCGAGAGCCGTGCATTGTTCGCTGGCCCGGAAAAATACCCGCAGGCAAAACCTGCGACCAGCCGGCTTCGACAATGGACTTGCTGCCTACTTTTGCCCGACTGGCCGGTACAAAACCGCCGAGTGACCGCGTCATTGATGGCAGGGACATCTGGCCGCTTATGGCCGGCAAAAAAGGGGCAAAGTCACCGCACGAGGCCTTCTATTATTACCAGATGGACCAGTTACAGGCGGTCCGGTCGGGCAGGTGGAAGCTGCATCTGCAGCTTGCCGTCAAAAAACGAAACTGGGGAAAACCCATACCCAACAGCCCACTTCAGTTGTATAATCTCGACGCGGATATCGGCGAAAAGAATAACGTAGCAGATAAGAATCCTGACGTGGTCGAGCGTCTTCTCGCTCTTGCCGAAAAGGCCCGCGACGACCTCGGAGACGTCAATCGCAAAGGCAAACACCAGCGCCCGGCCGGTTGGGTCGAAAATCCGAAGCCGCTGCTGCTCGCCTCAATGTAAGGATACGCTCAAAGCTAAAGAAAGTCTGATGACGAAAAGAGAAAATAAAACGACAATACAAGCTAAAATTTCGATCGAGCAATACTTGAAGAAATTAGCTCGGTTTTCTGACAGCGAATACGGCAAGCTGATAAGAGACCAGTTCAAGGATATTCATGGCACCAGTGAATTGGCAATGCTGGCCGCTCCCAATGCCGAGGAATTGGAGCAGCTCAAAAAGGCAATCGCGATAATGACCCCGGATGAAAAAGGCAGCGCTGATAGTTTAACTGACGAACAGGTACAAAGAATTGCAGCCGACGCCCGGATTGACCCCGCAATTTTAGCGATTTTTATAAACGGTTACGCTTTACTTTGTAAGCGAGTTTCGTGATTCTCACTTGAGGTTAAGAGAAAAATTAGGGACTTAGAAAGGGATTAACAAGATAAACTATCAGGTTCATCCTGTTATCCTGTCAAAAAGTAAACGTGTTTCATGATTCACAGTGTGCAAATCATGGAAATTGATTATAAACTACTAACGAAAGGAAGAAATTATGGCAGTAAAGTTAAGACTTATGAGGATGGGAAGGCGGCATCGCCCGTTTTTCAGAATCAATGCCGTCGAATCACGCACGCCGCGCGACGGAAAAGTAATTGAAAAGCTCGGCCATTACGACCCCATTGAAAAAGACCCGGCAAAGCAGGTTGTCCTAAATCTCGAGCGCGTTCGGTATTGGCTCGATAAGGGGGCAATACCCTCCGATACCGTCTCGCAAATCCTGCTTCGCCACGGCATCAAGCACCAATATGCCGAGGAAAAGGCCGCTCGTCGCGCACGCGCTAAAGCTATGGCTCGTGCCAAAGGCAGACCCTTCACAAAAGCTGAGCGGATAGCCCTCGAAAAGCCAGCCGAGCCAGCCAAAGAACCCAAGCCCGAACCTGAGCCAAAACCAAAAGCAGAAGTTGAAGAAAAACCAAAGCCCGAACCCGAGGCAAAGGTCGAGGCCGCTGAAGAGAAGCCGCAAGCCCCCGAAGAAAAAGCCGAGCCTGAACCTAAAGCAGAAGAAAAACCTGAACCCGAAGCAAAGCCCGAGGTAGAAGCAGAGGCAAAGCCCAGGACCGAAGAAGCTAAAGCCCCCGAAGAAAAGCCCGAACCCGAGCCAAAACTAAAAGCAGAAGTTGAAGAAAAACCCAAGCCCGAACCTGAGCCAAAACCAAAAGCAGAAGTTGAAGAAAAACCTGAGCCCGAACCCGAGGCAAAGGTCGAGGCCGCTGAGGAGAAGCCGCAAGCCCCTGAAGAAAAAGCCGAGCCTGAACCTAAAGCAGAAGAAAAACCTGAACCCGAAGCAAAGCCCGAGGTAGAAGCTGAGGCAAAGCCCAGGACCGAAGAAGCTAAAGCCCCCGAAGAAAAGCCCGAACCTGAGCCAAAAGTCGAGGCCGCTGAGGAGAAGCCAGAAGCTCCTGTCAAGAAAAAACCCGAGGCTGTGCCGGAAGCCAAAGAACAAGTAGCTGAAGAACCTAAGCCTGAAGCCGAACCTGAAGCCGAGCCGGTAGTTGAAGAAAAAGCTCAGGTCGAACCTCAAGCCGCGGCGGAACCTGAGGAAAAGCCCAAGGCAAAGGGCAAAAAGAAAACGACTAAAAAGGCCAAAACCAAAGTTGAGCCGCAAGCCCCTGCAGAACCCAGAGAAAAAACCGAGCCCGAGGTAAAAGCCGAGGCTTCTGAGGAAAAACCCGAAGCTGAGCCGCAGGCCGAAGAAAAAAGTCTTGAGGAACCTAAAGCCGAAGCCGAACCTGAAAAGGTAGAAGAAAAGCCAAAACCTAAGAGAAGGAAAAAAGCAAAGGTCAAGCCGAAAGCCGAAGAGAAGCCGGTAGAAGAAGAAGCAGAAGCCAAAGAAAAATCAAAGCCGGTACGTAAAAAGAAAACCGCTAAAAAGGCCAAAACCGAAGCCGAAACCAAAGAAGAAGAGCAAACGCCTTCCAGCGAAAATGAAAAACAAGAGTAATGCGAATTGATATCCTAACGCTCTTCCCGGAGATGTTTGAATCACCCCTGGGCCACTCGATATTAAAAAGAGCTCAGGACTCCGGGATTGTCGATATCGCTCTTACAAATATAAGGGATTTCGCCACTGATAATTACAGAAAGGTTGATGATAAGCCGTATGGCGGCGGGCCGGGTATGGTTATGATGCCCGGCCCGGTCTTTGATTGCTTCGAATATGTTCAGAAGCTCTCTCCCGAAAAAGGCCACACCATCCTGCTGACCCCACAGGGACAACGATTCGACCAGGTAAAAGCAGCCGAATTAAGCGCCGAGAAACGGCTGATTTTAATCGCCGGCAGATACGAAGGCATCGACGAGCGAATTCGCATCGGTCTCGGAGCCGAGCAAATCTCTATCGGCGATTATGTTCTCAGTGGCGGCGAGCTCGCCGCTATGATAATCGTCGACGCCGTCGTCAGGTTATTAGCCGGTGCCCTTGGCGATGAGGACTCGCCCAAAGACGATTCCTTCAGCGAGTCCGCCCGTGGCGGACTGGAGTATCCCCAATATACCAGGCCGGAAGTCTTTCGCGGAATGAAGGTCCCTGACATTCTTTTAAGTGGTGACCACGCTAAGATAGCCGAATGGCGGCGTCAGCAGGCCATCGAGAGAACAAAAAAATGGCGACCAGACTTACTCAAAGACAACAACAATAAAAATGAAAAGAGCGAAGGCTAAAAATGGAAAACCTTTGCCCCGTTAGAAATTCCAAAGCGCACAAGAACACAGAACAGTCCTCGTTAGAACTCAGTCGTCAACTCCCCAAACACAAAACCAAGATTTCTAACGGGGTGAATAGGCGCCAATTTCTCAGTCTCGTCGCTGGCGGAGCCGCCGCGGCACTGACTCCTCTCTCCGGCTGTGAGAGCCAGCTTGCCGGAGCCGGAGTCCCGGCAGCAAAGCGGCCCAACATTATCTTCATGATGGCCGACGACCAGCGGTGGGATGCTATGGGCTGCATGGGCAATCCCGTAATCAAGACGCCGAACATGGACCGTCTGGCTTCGGATGGAGTACTTTTCGAAAACGCCCTTCTAACCACTTCCATTTGCATGGCCAGCCGCGCCGGTATCATGTTAGGCCAGTTCGAGAGTCGCCACCAATGCAATTTCGAACGCCCAAGCAACAAGACGATATCCTTCGCCGAATTTGAAAACAGTTACCCCCGCCTCTTACAAAAAGCCGGATACCGGACCGGCTTCATCGGCAAGTTCGGCTTCGCCGTCTCCAAAGACAAAGTCCTCAACTGCCCCCTCAATCCCGACGGCACCCGTGCCGGCAAAGGCCATTTATGGAAAAAGCCCGAGTACATGCCCAGCGACAAATTTGACGCCTGGTATGGCTTCCCCGGACAGGGCACCTACTTCACGAAGGGCAAATCCGGCAAACATCTCACCCGCATTATGGGCGAACAAGCCGCCGAGTTCTTCCAAAGCGGTGACCCCGCTCAGCCCTTCTGTCTTTCGATAAGTTTCAAAGCCCCGCACGGCCCCACACAACCGGACCCTGCCTACAACGGTATGTACAAAGATGTCAAAATCCCCCGCCAGCCAAATGAGGGCGACCAATATTTCGAAAAACTGCCCAAAGTCGTCCGCGAGCATTGGCGTGGACGCAGAGTTTACCGAAGCCAGGCCGGCCTCGACACCTATCAGCCCTTTATGGAGCGCTACTACCAATGTATCACCGGAATTGACACCGTCATTGGCCACATACGTGCCGAACTAAAGCGTCTGAAATTAGATGACAATACCATTATTATCTATACCTCCGACAACGGCTATTTTTGCGGCTCAAAAGGCCTCGGCGGTAAGTGCCTGCTCTACGAGGAATCCATACGCACGCCGCTAATCATATTCGACCCCCGCCTCGACGTATCAAAACGGGCAGCTCGACGTCCGCAGTTGGTGATGAGCGTCGACTTTGCCCCCACCATGCTCGATATGGCAGGCCTAAAAACACCGCCGACAATGCAGGGGCTGAGCTTGCTCCCGCTTCTCACCGGCCCAAAGACGAAGTGGCGTGACTCGACTTTTCACGAAAACAACTTCACCTCCCACTTTATGCCGGCTTTATCCAACGCCGGCGACCAGCGCGAAAAGGTCCTCGAGCGAAGTGTTCGCAGCAAAGCCGTTCGAACAAAACGCTTCAAGTATATTCGCTATTTTGAGCAGCAGCCCATAATCGAAGAGCTGTTCGATCTTCAAAACGACCCTATAGAAGCCTTCAACCTCGCTGAAAAACCGCAATATGCTGACATCCTCGTCTCGCTGCGCAAACAATGTGACAACTGGATTCGCAAAGCCAAATAACACTTTCCAGAAAGGCTAAAAGTAATGATCGGAGATTGCCCAATCAACAGAAACCTGAATCGACGCCAATTTCTTACTCTCGCAGCCGGCGGCGCTGTCGCAGCTGTAACGTCTTTCGGTGGTTGCAGTAGCGAGCGGGTGGCAGCCTCAAAGCCGAAGGCTTTGGGGATGGCCCAGCCGAACATCATCTTCATAATGGCCGACGACCTCGGCTACGCCGACCTCTGCTGTTACGGACAAAAGAACATACAAACCCCGAACATTGACCAGCTCGCCGCAGAAGGCACGCGCTTCACACAATGCTACGCCGGCTCCACCGTCTGCGCACCATCCCGCAGCGTCCTTATGACCGGACAGCACACCGGCCACACTCGTGTCCGAGGCAATTTCGGAAATGTCGGAGGCGTCCTCGTCCTCGGCAGTGGTAGCTCACAAAGACGCATCCCGCTCGAACCCGAAGATGTCACCGTCGCCGAAGTCCTAAAACAAGCTGGATACGCCACCGGCATCACCGGCAAATGGGGACTCGGCGAACCGGACACTACAGGCCTACCCAACCGACAGGGCTTCGACGAATGGTTCGGCTACCTGAATCAGCGAAATGCCCACAGCTATTACCCGCCATACCTCTGGCACAACGAGCAAAAAGTAATCCTTGAAGGCAACAAGGACGGTCGGCGCCGGCAGTACTCCCACGACCTCGTCACCGACTTTGCCCTCGACTTTATCCGCCGCCGCAGCGATGGGCCCTTTTTCCTGTACCTGCCCTTTACCATCCCGCACGCAAAGTACGAAATCCCCACCACCGAACCCTACACCGACAAGCCCTGGCCGAAGGACGCAAAGGTCCACGCTGCTATGATTACAAGAATGGACCGTGACGTCGGCTCTATTATGGCCCTCTTAAAGCAGCTCGACATCGACCGCCACACAATCGTCTTTTTCTGCTCCGACAACGGAGCCGCCCAACGCTGGGAAGGCATCTTCGACAGCTCCGGCCCGCTTCGGGGACGCAAGCGTGACATGTATGAAGGCGGCCTCCGCACACCGATGATTGTCCGCTGGCCGGCAATGGTCCCCGCCGCCAGGCTAAACACCACCGCCGTGTGGTACTTTGCCGACCTCCTGCCGACACTGGCTGAACTCGCAGACGTAAAACCGCCTCCGGGAATTGACGGAATCAGCATCCTGCCCACACTGCTCGGCAAAAAACAGAACACAAGCGACCGCTTTTTGTACTGGGAATTCCCCTCAGGCGGCTTTAAGCAGGCTATCCGCTGGCGTAGCTACAAGGCAGTGCGCCTCGCCCCGGACAAGCCGCTCGAGCTTTACAACCTCGACAAAGACCTCGCCGAGCAGAACAACATCGCCGCCCGGTACCCTGACGTGGTTGCAAAAATCCAGAACTATCTAAAAACCGCCCGAACCGACTCGCCAAACTGGCCCATTTAACGGGCAAAAAGAAGACCTGGCCACTGGAATTTCTGCCCGCTCGCTTGTATAATAATAAGGATTGCAGCAGCACCGGAACGGGCACGAACACGCACCCACTGAACTGCTGAAAAAGACAGCGGAAAATAACAAGAAAAAATACGGGGGACAAAAATGAACTGTCCAAAATGCGGCCAACAAAACCCGGACGATGTTCAGGTTTGCACTTCCTGCGGTTCAGAATTGACACAGCCCCCCACACCTGCAGAATCCGTAAATGTCAGAACCAGCCGTCTCGCTATCGCGTCACTCATACTTGGCATTCTGACCATTTTTACCTTCTCCTTGGCGGTAACACTTAAAAGCGACATTCTTGCCCTTATCTGTTTGGGCGTAGTAATATCCGCTATGGTCCTTGGTATTATCAGTCTTGCCCTAATCGGCTTAAGTGCCGGCAGGCTGATTGGCAAAGGAATTGCTGTCACGGGCATTTTGATTCCGGTGCTTTTTTACGCCGCATTCACCATAAGCGCATTTTTGTACGGACCCAGGTCATTCGCCTATCGTGCGGTCTGCGGCTCCAACCTCTCCGGCATAGGCAGGGCGATGCTCATCTATAACAGTGATTTCGGCGACCTGAGATTCCAAGAGGCAGGTGGACCCGGCACGATCTGGCAGCCCAGGATAAACAACTGGCAGGCTAAGGATCGGATCACAGCATTCAACCTAAAACCAGACGGCACCGGCGGCTCCGCAACAATCTCCTCAAGCTTTTATCTTCTCGTCAAGTATAGCGCAATGTCTCCAAAGTCCTTTTGCTGTCCGGCTGACAGAAAGACCAGGCCATTCAAGGCATCTGATTACACATCAGGGATGGACGACGAGGATGCCTGGGATTTCGGCCCCGATCCGACAAAGCACTACAGCTACTCATATCATATACCTTATAGCCAATATGCTCTGTTGGATACTTTCGACCCCAGTATGGCTGTAGCAGCCGATAGAAACCCCTGGCTCGACCCTTATACCGATACAACCGGCTTCAAATGGGACAGCCAAACAAAGTCCAGAAGACGTGAGAATATTAAAAGGTACCTGAAGGGAAATTCCGGCCTTCACAAAAGAGAGGGTCAGAACATATTGTTCCTTGACAACCACGTCTATTTCGAGAAACGCTCTTTCTGTGCCTTTAACGATGATAACATCTACACCTATTGGAACGGCTCGGATATCCGGCAGGGCGCCCCACCCACATTGACCAGCCAGCCCGCAGACAAACTCGACTCACTACTCGTTAATGAACCACCAACGAGGGATCAAAAATGAATTGCCCAAAATGCGGAACCCAAAATCCAGATGATATCCAGGTTTGCAACTCCTGTGGCTCGGATTTGACACAGCCTTCTGAAGCAACCGAATCCGTAAATGTCAAAACCAGCCGCCTCGCCATCACAACGCTGGTACTCGGTATTCTAATTCCTTTAGTATTTTTCCTCGCGGTGATGTTTAAAAGCTTCGTTCTTGCAATTACTTGTATGGCTGCGACAATATTAGCCGTAATCCTCGGCATCATCGGTCTTGTCCAGATTGCTATAAGTGCCGGCAGGATAACCGGCAAAGGCTTTGCTGCAATAGGAATCGCAATCCCTGTGGTCTTATTCTCTATGATATTTCTGGCCGCACTTTTTTTATACAGACCTCCGACTGCCTATCGAATGGTCTGTGGCTCCAATCTGTCCGGCATCGGCAGGGCAATGCTCATCTACGCCAACGATTGGGATAACTGTTTTCCCCGTGCAGGTGGAACGGACACAATCTGGCAGACGAAGTTAAACAACTGGCAGGCAGACAATCGAATCGACGCCTTCGGTTTAAGACCCGATGGCACTGGCGGCTCCGCAACAATCTCTTCGAGCTTGTATCTTCTGGTCAAATATGCCGAGGTTATGCCGAAGTCCTTTATTTGCAACAAGGATACCAAAAGCACCGAGTTCAAACCTGCTAAATATGGCGCACGTCGAAAAAAGCTGACCGACTTTTGGGACTTCGGTCCCAATCCCACAAAACACTGCAGCTACTCTTATCATATGTGTTATGGCCCCTATCCTTTGAACACAACATCCTCCGACGCCGGTATGGCTGTAGCCGCGGACAGAAACCCTTGGCTCGATCCTTATACCGATACAACCGGCTTTAGGTGGGACGACAAAACAAAGACCGGAGGACGTGAAAATATAAGAAGATACCAGAAAGGAAACTCCGGGCTTCACCAAAGAGAGGGGCAGAACGTATTGTTTGTGGACACCCACGTCTATTTCGAGAAACAACCTTTTTGCGGCGTCAACCAGGACAATATCTATACCTATTGGAACGGCTCAGACGTCCGCCAGGGCGCCCCACCCACCCTCAAAAGTCAGCCCGCTGACAGACTCGACTCACTCCTCGTAAACGACCCACCGAAAGCCGCTCAGAAATAAAACCTTTTCAAGCACCGACCTCAACTGTAATAATAGTGTGACAGTTACAAAAAACCAGATGACCTTGAAAGGTTGAGAACATGAAGAATCTTAATCGACGCCAATTCGTAAAGCTCGTTGCAGGAAGTGCCGCAGCGCTCTTACCTGCGCCTGGCTGCAAAAGTGAACTTGCAAGAGCCAGAAACGCGGCAGCAAAGCGCCCAAACATCATTTTCTTATTAACTGATGACCAGCGATGGGACACTATGGGCTGCATGGGCAATCCCATCATCCATACTCCGAATATGGATGATATGGCAAAAAATGGGGTCCTGTTCACAAATGCTTTTATCACGACCTCTATATGTGCATCCAGCCGCGCCAGCATCCTTTCCGGACAATACGTCCGCCGACACGGTATCAACAACTTCTCCACCAGCTTCTCTGAGCAAGCGTTAGCCCAGACATACCCGCTGCTCCTTCGCAGCGCAGGCTATCGCATCGGCTGCGTAGGAAAACACGGCGTCGGAAGAGGACGCGACTTCCCTGTTGACAAATACGACATCTGGTTCGGCTGCGCCGGCCAATGCTCACCATACGAACGCAAGGACAAAAACGGTAACTACAAACATCTCACCCAAATCTTCGGCGAACAGATAATCGAATTCTTGGACGGCTGCTCCAAAGATAAACCCTTCTGTCTCTCCGTAAATTTCAAGGCCCCGCACGTCCAGGATAATGACCCGCGCCAGTTCATCCCCGACCGCGCATACAAGGATTTGTACAAGGATGTCACCATTCCAACCCCGAAAACCGCTGACCCGCGTTACTTCCAGGCCCTACCCGAATTCCTCCGAACCTCCGAAGCCCGCCGCCGGTGGAACATACGTTTCTCCACTCCCGAAAAATTCCAGGAATCTGTTAAAAACTATTACCGCCTGATTTACGGCGTCGACGTCGTCATTGGAAAAATCCGGGATGAGCTTAAACGCCTCAACCTCGATAACAACACAATCATAATGCTGACCGGAGACAACGGCTTTTATCTTGGAGAGCACGGACTTGCTGGAAAATGGTTTCCACACGAGGAATCCATCCGCGTGCCGCTGGTTGTCTTCGACCCCAGGGCACCGAAGAGACTGCGTGGTGTCACTATCGAGCAGATGGTACTTAACGTTGACATCGCGCCGACGATTCTTCAGCTCGCCAGCCTAAATGTCCCAGAGCAGATACAGGGCCGAAGCCTCGTCCCTCTACTGACCGGCCAAAGACCAAAGTGGCGAACCGACTTCTTTTACGAGCACCTCTTTAACCATCCGAAAATCCCAAAGACCGAGGCCCTCCGCACACAGCGCTTCAAATACGCCCGCTATATTGACTTTGACTACGAAGAGCTTTACGACCTCAAATCCGACCCGCAGGAGACAGTGAACCTGGCAAAAAATGAAAAATACCGGCGGACCTTAAAATCTCTGCGAAAACGCTGCGACGAGCTACTCCAAATGGCAAAAGGCACCTGAATCCGCAAAATTTGAAAAAGTTCTTGCCTTGCATAGAAAAATATATATACTTTTCTGTTTATCTCGATCGAGATAAGAGTTTGATTAGGAAACAATATGGCAAAGAAAGAAAAAACTTCTACGGCCTCAAAAACCGACTTGCTCGACGCCGTTGAAAACAAGAGTCTAAAGAAAAAGATACCGCATTTCGAAATAGGCGATACCGTCGATGTCCGTTGCAGCATCAAGGAAGGCGACAAAGAGCGTATACAGGTATTCACCGGCACAGTAATCGCCCGTAGAGGCCGCGGAATCAATGAAACCTTCACAGTGCGGCGAATCGTCGATAACGAGGGTGTCGAACGAATATTCCCCCTGCATTCCCCGAACGTCGTCAATATCAGGCCGGTCCGAAGTGGCAAAACGAGACGTGCAAAACTCTATTTCCTCCGCAAGCGAACCGGCAAAGCCGTCCGCCTCGCTCATCGCCACAGCGCACACACCGTTTCCAAATGATTATGAACTATTTTCTATTGATTATTTTTAATACCTTTTTCCAATATTCATTAATCATTAATCACTAATCATTTATCATTTATGTTGGGTTTGTTGTTGAAAAGACAAAAGCTATTGGCCGACCGCAAACTCCTTGGCCAATGGGGCGAAAAACGCTGCGAGAAGTACCTAAAAGGCAAAGGCCTAAAAAAGCTCGCCCGCAACTTCTCCTGCAAGACCGGCGAAATCGATTTGGTTATGGTTGACAGCGACGGCTCCATCGTCTTTGTCGAGGTAAAAGCGAGGGCCGATGAAAGTTTCGGGCCGGCCGAGTCCGTCATCACACCTGCTAAGAAAAACAGATTGTTCCGGACTGCACGCTATTTTCTCGCAACCAACAATATAGAGAACCGCCCTTATCGTTTTGATGTCGTTACGATAGTATTAGGCCAAACCGGCCAACCAACAATAAAACATTACAAAAACGCTTTTGTACCATAACTTGATAGTATAGGAATTTGTAATAATAGCAAAACTGGGCAATATAGCTAAAAAAGTCCCGCCGAAGGCGGTTAATTTAATTAGGAAATTTAACATGCGAAAGATAATCTTGAGTATTTTGTTGGGTTTGTTTTTGTGCTTATTGCCTGGGTGCTCGATTCAACCTCTTCAAGTGGTTTTAGTAAAAGGCAAGAGTCTGGAGGGTAGAGCTGGTATCCGTTTGATAGATCCGAATAATGGACCGTATTCGATAAAAGTTACACGAGATGATAATGGAAGCCGACATTACAAATTCCGAATAGATGCAGATATAAAGCAGGAAAATCGCTGGCGAATCAAATACCACTGGTTATATTATCCGCTAACCCATATTGCGGTGGTTGAAGGCCAAGTAGGAAGTGGCAGAAAATACCCGGTTATGCTGGATTCAGGGGGAGCACTACCTGTTATTCTTGTTCACGATATTCATGTTCTGGAGAACAAGCTTGCAATTTATCCATTCCAAACGAATAAAGGGCATCGGGGAAGTTGGGGATTGTGTCATCTTCCCAAACTGCACATAGGCGAAATGACATTGGTTAACTGGCCATGTATGTATCGAGAGAAACACGCGGAACTTCAGGTATTTGGATTACCAATTGCTCATGATGAAATGATTATTGTGGGACTACCGGTGCTGCGAAGATTTAAATATATTGTATTTGACAACACAAGGAAAGAAGTGGAATTCTCGGCCAAAGAAGTGTTTGAGCCTGACAAGCCGGAATTGTGGGGACAATACCCGTTTTCGATTGAGGTAGATTCTGATAATAACGCTTTCCTTTTTGTCAAGATTCCCATTGCGGGGGAAGAGATGGAACTGCAACTTGATACCGGCAGCGGAGGAGGACTACTAATACGGGAAGAGCTATGGGATAAGATAGGTGAGAAAATCCACAGTCCGAAGCTGAAGGACGGAACATCCTTTTCATTTTGCGGCAGATTATCTTGCAAAAAGGGAGCGATTAAGAAAATTCAGGTGGGACACAGGATAGTTAAGAACGCAATAATTGAAGTTTTCCCAAGCGATTGTCCGCTATTTGGAAAGCGTGACCAAGAATTATTAGGGATGCAGTGTTTTCGAGATACTGTGATGGTTCTTGACTTCGAACGGAATTTGATGTGGGTTAAGAACAATGCAACTGATTGATACGCATTGTCATTTGACCTTTGATGAATTAGCTGGTGATGTCGAGGCTGTTATTGCACGCAGCAGAGACGCTGGCGTTACCGGCTGGATAACAGTAGGCACAGACACCCACCATAACAGAAAAGCCATCGAACTCGCCCACAAATACGAGAATATGTATGCCACCGTCGGAATCCATCCCCACGACGCCAAAGAAGTAACCGACCAGGCAATAAGGCAGTTACATGCCCTTGCTCAAAACAAAAAAGTCGTCGCCATCGGCGAAACAGGCCTCGATTTTCATTATGACCATTCACCCCGCGACCGCCAGGCTGATGTTTTCACCGCTCATTTGCAGCTTGCCCAGGAATTGAATCTGCCCGTCATAATACACAGCAGAGAGGCCTTTGACGAAACTATGGACGTTTTGCAGCGATGCGCCCCCGACCTCAAAAAAGTGGTCTTTCACTGTTTCAGTGGCTCAGCAGACCGGGCAACGATTGTGCTCGACAGAGGTTTCTACATCTCATTTACCGGCGTAGTTACTTTCAAAAATGCCGAGGTCATTCGACAGGCCGCTAAAATTGTCCCGGTAGATAGATTGATGCTTGAGACAGATTCTCCCTATATGTCGCCGGAGCCGATGCGTAAGCAGAAGATAAACGAGCCGGCCCTTATGCTCCACACCGCAAAATTCCTCGCCGAACTAAAAGGCATGGACCTGCCCGATTTCGCCGCCGCCGTAACCGCCATCTCCAAATCCTTCTTCAACTTGCCAGATTAAAACCTTCGACATTCGGCGTTCCTTGTTCGATATTCGATATTCCCAGGGTTGTCTCTCGTCTGTCCTCCATCGTCCGTCATCTGTCCCATTCCCCCAAGTGTCCAATCTCGAAAAAACGCCTTTAACAATACTAAAAGCGGTGTTCTACGACCCAACTTGACTTTTCGCCCTCTTCACCTATATTTAGGTAGCAAATCTTCATAAGCCGGCTGATAGCCGAAGCAGGATGAATCTTTCGCCAACTGAGGGGTTGAGGATAGCAGATGTTTATACCGCTTCACTGAGACTATATGCAAACGCTGTTTATTAACGATTTGCGAGAGTATCTATGGCTGGAGTTTTTGACCAAACAATAGTTAATCAGATTCAGCAGGCAAACGACATTGTTGACGTCATAAGCGAGCACGTGAGCCTGAAGAAAAAAGGTAGGGAGATGGTCGGCCTATGTCCCTTCCACGACGACCATCGGCCGAGCATGTATGTCAACGCCGCAAAGCAGATATTCAAGTGTTTTGCCTGCGGTGCCGGAGGCAGTGTCTTCACCTTTGTTCAGATGCGGGAGAGCTTGACCTTTCCGCAGACGCTCCAGAGGTTAGCCGAGCGGGCGGGCATAAAGCTAAAACCGCTCAAAACTAAGGACTCAAAACCAAAAACTGATGATGTTGACCCTAATGAGCTGGCGAGGGTCAACGCCTGGGCCGCCAAATACTTCCAGCAAAATCTCCACGACGCCAACAAGGGCAAACACACCCGCGACTATATCGCCGAAAGACAAATAACCCCCGAAAGCATCAAGGAATGGCAGCTTGGCCTCGCCGTTTCACAAAATGATTTGGTCAGGGCGGCAAAAGCCAAAAACATTCCGAGCAAGTTGCTCCAGCACGCAGGCCTCGTTGTAACACAAACCGGCAGCTTCGCCGATAAGTTTGTAAATCGCCTGATGTTTCCTATTACTGATGTAACCGGCAGAGTAATTGGCTTCGGTGGTCGAACGCTCGATGAGACCGGCGCTAAATACATAAATTCGCCGACAACAGCTCTATTTGATAAAAGCAATGCGCTCTACGGACTCCAGCACGCCCGGCTCCAGATTGCCTCGACAGGCGTAGCCGTTGTTGTGGAAGGTTATACCGACTGCATAATGGCACACCAGTTCGGATGCAGCAACGTCGTTGCAGCGTTGGGGACAAGTTTTACCACCGGTCAGGCACGCATCTTGCGCCGGTACGCAAAAAAAGTAGTCTTAATCTTTGATAGTGACACCGCAGGTATAGAAGCTGCCAATAGGGCCCTGGAGGTCTGCGTCTCGCAGCGTATAGATATCAAACTTGCTTCGGTGCCGCAGGGAAAAGACCCGTGTGATTTTCTTCTAAGCGCCGGAAAGCAGCGATTCGAACAATTGGTGGACGAGGCTGTCGACGTTTTGCAGTTCAAATGGAATAGATTGATAGAAAGTTTTGACAGTGGCGATACACTTGTCGACCACAAAGCGGCGATCGAAGAGTTTTTGCAGGCAATAGCGACCGCTGTCTGGGCAGGCAAAGTGCCGGCTATTGACAGAGGGTTGATAGTTAACCGGCTCTCGAAGATTATCGGCGCAGGCACCAAAGAGATAAATACCGAGCTGGGCAGAAGAATCGCAAGAGTGGCAAGGGCTGCAAGCTACCCCGACACGGCTGGGACGCAAAACAAAAAACTGCAGCCACGCCACGCCGAGATGGGGCAGGGCCTTTTTGCCACAGCTCAACGAGAGGTCCTGGAAGTATTACTAAATGAGCCGAAGCTCTTTGATATTGTAAAACAAAAAATTACACCCGAGGCTTTCGATGTACCGATACTGAGGCACGTAGCAGATATACTGTTCGAAACGCTAAGCACCGGGACCGATCCTTCGCTGAAAGAAATTTTGGCCAAAGCCGAATCCGTAGAAGCGGGTAACGTTATTGTGGAATTAGCCGAGGCCGGAGAGGAAAAAGCCAATTTCCAATCTCGCTTGGCCGGGGCCCTGGATGCAATACAGCGGCTGGCCAGACAAAGAAAAAAGAGCGAAATCAAAGCAGCCCAAGACCAGACCCAGTTTCTCCGGTGTTTCTCCGAAAATACTGTAAAAGAAAATCCACATAACGTGGGAATGGTATAGTGAAATTGACAATTGCTATTGACTATTGAAAAGTAAAAAGTAATCAGGAGTAATGAACCGCAGGTAGTAATCGGTAGTAAATAGTCAATAGAAAGTAGTAAATTGAAAATAGTCACTGAGGATGCTAATTGTGGCAAAAAAAGAAATAAAGACAGACAAAATAAACGCTTCCGATAAAGTCAGCGATGATGCCAGCTCCTCAAAGAGCGCCGACATCAAAGACGCTGAACAGCAGATAAAAACGCTTATTGAAAAAGGCGGAAAAAAAGGATTTCTCACCTACGATGAGATGAACAAAGGCCTTCCCGAAGAGGCCGTTAGCCCCGCTCATCTCGACGGTCTGCTCGCGACGCTGGATGAAATGGGAATCGATGTGCTTGACGAAGCTGACGTCCAGAGGCAGCAAGAAGAGGAATTTGAAGAAGCCGAAGAGCCGTTAGGGGAGGGAGGAACCGCCAGAGAAGGGCGGGTGCAAGTCGATAAGATGCTCGAAAAAGAGCTGCTCGAGCCGGAAACTACAAGAAGAATCGACGATCCGATCCGCATGTATCTGACTCAGATGGGCCAAATACCTCTGCTGAATAGAAAAGCCGAAATCACGCTCGCTCGAAAAATCGAAATTGCCAGAATGGACTTCAGAAGAAAAATGCTGCAGTGCGATTATTGTGCACGAAACGCTCTCGATTTACTACAGCAGATACACCAGGGGACGCTGTCGTTTGACAGAACAATTAGAACTTCCCCGGCCGAAAACCTCGTAAAAAGCATAATAAAGAAACGGCTGCCGGTGAACTGCGGGACCGTAAACAAACTGCTTAAAATGAACCAGGGCCTGTTTAAGAAGGCTGTCAAGTCACAGGACGGCAACAAGCCCGACAAGGCCGCACTAAAACGAGTACACAAAAACAGACGAAAAATCGCAACGCTGCTCGAAGAGCTTAGCCTGCGAACAAGCAGAATTCAACCAATGAAAAATAAACTGCACGGTATCAGCCAGAAGATGCACCAGCTTCAGCAGATTATCGACGACGGAGTCAATCTGGATTACACCAGCGAAGATATTGAGGCAGTAAAGCAGGAATTGGCTGGCCTGCAGGAATTGGTGAACGAGACTCCAAAACTGCTCGATAAGAGACTGCGTACGATGGACAGAGTCTTCACCCAATACGAGCAAGCCAAACGCTTGCTCTCAAGCGCAAACCTTAGATTGGTCGTTTCAATTGCCAAGAAATATCGCAACCGGGGCTTGAGCTTTCTGGATATAATCCAGGAGGGCAATACCGGCCTGATGAGGGCGGTGGACAAATATGAGTACCGCAGGGGATATAAATTCAGCACCTATGCCACCTGGTGGATTCGGCAGGCGATTACCCGTGCGATTGCCGACCACGCAAGAACGATTCGCATTCCCGTGCATATGATAGAGACGATGAGCCGACTGCGGGCCGCCAGCAAAATCCTTCATCAGAGATTTGGCAGAGAGGCTACCGTTGAAGAGATCGCCGAGGAAGCTGAGATGAGCGTAGAGGAGACTCGCAGGGTACTGAAGATTTCCAGGCATCCGGTCAGTCTTGACAGGCCTATCGGCGATAGTGAAGACAGCCTCTTCGGCGATTTCATTGAAGATGACGGCGTCGATTCACCGGTGGCCTCGGCTACTCAGGAAATGCTCAAGGAGAGAATCGATATAGTCCTGAAAACACTTTCATATCGCGAACGCGAGATTATAAAGCTGCGATACGGAATTGGTGACGGCTACACCTATACGCTCGAAGAAGTCGGCAGAATCTTCAAAGTCACCCGTGAGCGCGTCAGGCAGGTTGAGGCCAAAGCGATAAGGAAACTGCAGCATCCCGTCCGTGCCCGCAAGCTCGAAGGATTCCTCGACCATAAGACGGTAGCCTTATAAACAAGACAGAAGACAGAGGACAGAGGGCAGAAGACAGAGGACAGAAAACGCAAAACACAAGACTCAAGACACAAGACACAAGACATTCTTTTGGACCCCCGACGACGAAATTCGAGGGCAGGCAGGATAACAGGATTTTTTTGCCACAGAGGGCGCGGGTAGTTCAATAACATTTAGCCACGAATTGGCACGAAATTCTTTTGGACAGGATAACAGGATTAACCTGTTGTTAGAAAAGAAGTTATAATTTTTTCGAAAATTCCGATTTTTGCTTTTAAGTATGTGCGGATTTGATTGAAAATTGCTCGATGCCGGATGCTTGATACTCGATGGTTGTTGTCATTGCGAGACCACAGGATGCGGCCGTGACTCGTGGCTCTTGTGTGGATTCCTGCTCCTTCGACTCCGCTCAGGACAGGTTTCGCAGGGGTGACAACCTTGCTCAGGAATGACAATTATTAGTGGATTCCTGCTTGCGCAGGAATGACAAGCATTTGCGCCTGTGGTTCGTAGGATTTTTGCGGGCTTTGGCAATATTTTTTTATTTATTTTTATTGCCCACTGGCGATTGTTTCCGGTATAATGCGGCATTTGTGGGATATATTCCTTTCGTCTCTCAGGAATATCCTCCTGAAGAAAGTGAGAGACAGGTTAATTTACGGCCAGTTGTAAGGCCAAAGGAGCACAGTAGTGAGTGCAGGTACAGTAAAATGGTTTAGTGGAAAAAAGGGCTTTGGATTTATCACCCCCGACGATGGCGGCGATGACTTGTTCGTACACCACTCGGAAATCAAGACAACCGGCTACGCCACTCTTTACGAGGGCCAGAAGGTTGAGTTCGAGGTCGGCGAAGGCAAAAAAGGCCGGCCATGTGCGACCAATGTAATCCCAAGCTAATGCAACCCAAGATGACGCCAAAGAAAAGGCTCCACAGATAGACGGAGCCTTTTTCTTTTGTTCTTTAAGCCGGCAGATAAATAGCCTCAGCGCCCCATCTTTGCTGTGCCAGCGGTTCGTAGAATTGTCGTGGCCTTTGGCCGAGCGTGTTTCTAAGCGTGCCGGCTTCGAATCATTTTTTCATTACACAAAGACCATCCTGAGACCGACAGTCGCAAGGGTTCCGAGGCCCCAAGCTACGACAACCATAAGGGCGGCATCGGGCCAAATCTCCGCAGTTGTCCATCTTGAAATCAGGACCAACAGAACAATGAACGACAGCAAGCCCCCCACATAGGGTACGATGTCGAACAGTGCTGCTATGGAAGCCGCCCCCAAAAGGGCAGGGAAACCTCCTTCTTCTTTTGTGAGTTTCATCGCAAACCACAACGAGACGGCTGAAACCAGCACCTGGACTAAGAACGCAATGATAGAAATTCCAATTTCCATTCTCCTTTCCTCCCTCCTATGCTCTTATGTTCTTATGCTCTCGTGGCCTTGTGCTCCTATCCTGTCAGTGGTTCGTAGAACTTCTCAGGCCTTTCGCCCAACGTATTTCTCAAAGTACCGAGTTTTTCGATGGTGCATTCGATACGGTCGCCGGGCTGGAGGAATTTGCCGGTAGCCATAGCTACGCCGGCCGGCGTGCCGGTAGCTATAACGTCGCCCGGCTCAAGCGTCATTATGTGGCTCAGGAACGATACAATATCCGCCACAGGGTAAATCATCTGTGAGGTATTAGCTTTCTGGCGGCCCTGGCCGTTTACCTTCAAAATCATTTCAAGATTTTGAACATTTTCGACCTCATCTACGGTCAGCAGGTAAGGTCCCATGGGCAGGAAGCCGTTCGCCCATTTGCCGTTTAGCCAGTCGTAGAATTCGTCCCAGGGCCGCTTGGCCCTGTCTTTAGCGAAAGTTACGCTGCGGGCGGACACATCGTTGCAGATAGTGTAGCCGGCAACTGCATCGAGGGCATCGGCGGGCTTTATGCACGTGGCTGTTTTGCCGATTACCACTGCAAGCTCGATTTCATAATCTATTTGTTCGCTGTAAGCCGGCCAGGGTATTTGAACATCGGGCCCGATTACGACTGTCGAGGGCATAAGGAACGGCCTCGGTACGGTCGTCTGGCGAGGAGAGGCCGAGAGGCCAAGCGCAAGACCGGCCTCCTTAATGTGCTCGCTGTAGTTACCCGCAAGGGCGATTACTTTGGTCGGCCGAGGGATGGGTGCAAGGAGCCTGACCGAATCGAGTCCCGATTTCATCGGGATTAAAATATCAGCCGAGTCAGCCAGCTCGGCCAGCTTCGCAAGGCAGGATGGGCCCCTCTGCAGGATTTCACTTACGCTGCGCGGTGAATTTGGGCCGGGCCAGACCGATGGGATATCGATTAGGCCCTCGCCAGCCAGGATGCCGATCGATATCGAATCGGCTCTGGAATATGTAATTAGTTTCATTTGCTAATCCCTATTAGAAAGACACGAAGGCCCATTTTAGCCGCAGATTGTACATATTACACGGACTTTTTTAGACAGGATAGCAGGGATTAAGACGGATTTTCGCTTGGCAGAAATTTTGTTTTTAGGTATGGCAACCAGTGTCGGCGTCTGAGAGTCAAGTTTTTCAGCAACTGTCCACAACTGAAGACGGACCTGATTATCAAGAAAATCTGCACAGCAATTTAGGTGCGATTCATCGCACCCTACCCAACCAGAACGCCCACAACCATGTAGGGTGCGATATTTCGCACCTCTTTGACTTGCAATTTTAAGATGGATTTGGTAGCCTATGACGCTCAAACGGCGAAAAGATAAAAAAAGGCGTGTAAATGGGAAATTTTGTGTAACCTTTCTATCGGATAAAGCCTGCTATCAGAGGAAGATTTTATTGGGACCAGTCCAGATACAGTAAGGATCAAGGAAATGAAAAAGATAATTCTATGTGGGTTGTTAACTGTGATTGCTTGTTATTGCTGCTCATGTGCCACAATTGTTGGTGGCATTATCGGCCATCAATCCGGCGAGATGGTCGCGGGCATGGCGATCGGGGCTGCGATTGATTTTGGCGATGACCTGGTGAGGGGTATCTGTTATATGACTGCCGATATCCCAAAAGAGTTTAAGAATAATTCTCAGTTAAATGCTGATGCAGGCACGATTCAGCTTCCGGGAATTGCTTTTAATGTTGGGCGGATGGGGACGGTAAAGCAAATGCTCAAAGGCAAAATGTCGGAAAACGGCTGGGAATATGCGGTCGTTGAAAAAACCGCCAAAACACATCTTTTCGCAAGAGATCGGTATAGTGAAAACTGGAACTGCCTTACACAGCAGGGGGATGCGTTTGAGCTTAAGATTTGTTATAAGCAGGATGAAGATGCGCACCTGACGGTTACAATCGGGCCGGACAGCACCGGCGGTAAGGTCGCAATCACCTCACAGATATATGACTGGCTGGAAGAAATCTCATATTCTTTAGCATAAGCCTATCCTGCCGAATGGCCGGTTATCCCTGGTTCGAAATAATAGTGCCATTAGTCATCCGGCGGGGGTCTTCTACTTTCCCGGTTTGACAACATCTGGAAAAGCTCAGGGTTTTGCGGTTGTGTGAGTATCTCTGTTTCAAATCTTCCCATTAGGCAATCAGAAAGCTGACCACCTCTGGCCACTAAGAATTCTTTTGTTTGTCGCTCTTGCTAATTCCTTGACATATCTGCAGAAACCCTGAACAAGCAAGCCTGCTTCTGTTCTAATCTTACCTGTCGGCGTCGATTGCTGTCTTAATCAAGGTTTTAATTGCCTGCATTATATGCTCTGGTAGTTCCGACCGGACAGTTTTTGTGTAACTTTTTGTGTACAAACCAGCCTGAAAAATATACCTACAGATATGACAGGCACCCCTGTTGGTTACCGTAGCAAAAAATAACTTGAATTTGAGACAGGAAAAGATTTTAATGTGATTTGAGCTTGGCAGGTGTACAAAAGGACTGGCCGCGGAGAACGCAGCTAAAATAAAAAATCGAAAAGTAAAAAGCCACGGATTGATATCTGTGGTTAATGAAGGGGCTTTGAAAATGACCTTAAAGGATTTTTGGGAGAAGACAAGCAGCTGGCTGGGGACTAATAAATTATCCAAGGGTTCAAATTATCAGCCGCAGGTAAATAACGAAGGTCTAATCAGCCCAAATGGCGAGCCGGCTGGGAATGAATCCCTGCCCACCGGGACACAAAGCGATAAGATTGTAGTAAAAACGGTTCAGCCGATAGAAAAACGTGAGTCGCTTGAAAAGCTGCAGGCCGGTTTCGATAAACTCATTGGGCAATTACAGGGCATCAACCAGCATCTGAACCGTCAGGTCACCCAGAATGAAGATTTGATGAGCCGAATTGAACAACTGCCGAAATTGCTGGAGAGCTTTCCGGATGTGGTACAAAATCAAAAGCAGATAACCGAGCAGTTGATTGAGCAGCTAAAAACGGCGGCGGCCAAGGACCAGCAGTTTATAGATACGGTTGAAAAGATACCGACGGAGACAGCCAAACAAACCGATGCTCTGGTGGATATCGACCATCAGCTTGCGGCCGCCGCCGATACCGATGTGCAAATGGCGGAGAGCCTTAACAAATTTAACGAGACATTGGACAAACTAAACCGGAGTACTGTCAGCCAGACCGACGGTATTATCCAGATGAGCAAGACCTTCGCCACGAGCGATAGGTACCTCAAATACATCCTCTCGAAACAAAACAGACGCTTTATGTGGGTATTTATAGCCGCTATAGGTGTGTGCGTGCTGGCGATTTTGATACTGGCGGGCATCGTTATTTATCTAAGGCGTTAACTCTAACCACCGGGGCAGGGGCTGCACAAGTGCACAAGGCATAAGAACATAAGGCACAAGTACATAAGTGCAGATCGAATATCGAAATCCGAAACAAATCCGAATTTTCAAAATTCAAAATTCAAAACGAGATTCTTCGCTTCGCTCAGAATGATAGTGATGCGATGGATTCCTGTTTGCGCAGGAATGACAGTGAAATGATAAATCCCTCGGCAAGCTCGGGATGACAAGGGCTTGGCGTTCGCGACTGGTGAAGTGTATCTCGTGAAGCGTGAAGCGTATGTCGTATAAACCCGAAATTCGAAGCACGAAATCCGAAATGGCGTGAGATAATCCGTTTGAGGTCTGCCACAGAACTTTATAGGACGGTTTTTTCGAGCAATCTGGGCCGGCAAAATGGGCGCTCCGGCCTGTCCCGAGTCGTACGGCTGAAGGTCGGCTAACGGCCAAATTAATACTGATAATGCAGTTTTCGCGGTATTTTTGTTAGAGGCGTTAGGTAAATATATTTTTTTGTGAAGAATATATCTGAGTATTTTATTCATAGAATATTAAAGTAACGTAAGAAAATAGTCCGAATAAAGTCTTATAACGTGACGTTCGTAGTTTTATAAGTTTTTATAGTTTTGATTAGGAGAGTAAAAAATGCAGTTTCTGGAGCAAGTAAAAAGATGGCTTGGTGAGATTACGGAAATCTTCTTACTGCTGGTTGCCTTAGGGATTGTAATTCAGATCCTTTTTGGCAGTCCAGGCACTACAATTCCTTTTTTCGGAGGAGTTGTTTACAATCTCACCGCACTAATTGACGGTCTGGGCGAAAATGGGCTTGTTGGCTTGATCGCCTTGAGTATTATTATGTTCCTGTTCTACAGAAAGAAAGCCGTTGTATAGAGTCACACCGGCTGCTGTGCTGGGAGATGTGAGAGGTTATAGCTTCTGGTCAGGGCAGAGCACCAGGTAGTTTGCTGGATGTGGGAAACTGGCTGACGTAGGTGCATAATGTGGGCCGTTTGCCGCAGGAAGGCGGCCAAGAGGTGCCAGGACGAAAAGAACTGTGTAGAATAGAGCACAGAGTCCACCAGAAGTAAGGATTTTGCAACAGTGAAGAGCAGCGTCGTACTTCAGGGCTTAATTAGCGCCAGTGACTCTTATCATGGCCCAGACGGCCAAAAGAACGAGGACGAGGAGTGCGGCTCTGAACACGCGCATAAGCTGTGTTCGGGGCTTCACAAACCGCCAGACAAAGAGCCAAAGCGCCGCGATAAGCGATATGCGCAAAACAAAGGATATAATATCTCCAATCACGGAGATATTATATCCTATTTTAACAGGCAAAGTCAAGCATAAAATGCCTATTTTAACAGGCAATCTCCAGTAAGAGAGGTGGGAGTCCCCAATATAGTGGTCTGTCGCTCGTGATTTGAAGGGCTGTTACCCCGCACTTGATGCAGAATCCAGAACATTGTTAATGCTGGATTCCTGCTCCCCATCGGGGTCGAGGACAAGCTTCGCAGGAGTGGCATTAGGGTCATGGCAGTTGTTCATTGTGCAAAAACTTTTAATAATGGGTAAGAAATTTTATTTTTTGCTTGAAGTGTGGTAGATAAATTGATAGAAACACAACAGATTGCTCTTTGAAAAGGATATAACCTGACTGCAGGTCCGAAAGCTTCGTGCTTTTGGATAATCAAACGGGAACGCGGTTGAAAGCCGCGACGGTCGCGCCGCTGTGTGCGTCTGCTCCGATTGCCAAATCGGAAATCCGAGAGACATTTTTGAGAGCTGCCAAACGGGAAAGAACCGTTTGGGGCTCATCCACTGTCCATTACTAAATTAGTGCGGGATGGGAAGGAGTCTCGAGGTAAGGCGCAAGTCAGAAAACCTGCCTGTAGTTAGCTGCACATTGTTAGTGTTCTCGCGAGCTGGAACACAAGTGTTTCTCTGCGCTGGGTAAACTTGCTGTTAAGTATATTGCAGGCCGGCTGAGAGTTTGGTTTATTGGTAATCGAACCGCTGTTCCTCTCGTGGGAACGGCGGTTTTTTTATTGGCTTTTCGAGTGCCCTCGCGATAAGGGCAAAGAACCGCAGAAAGGAGGTAAATTTAGCGTATAGCGTTTAGCTTGAAGAGAGAAGTAGTTTTGAAGAGCAAATTGTGATTTTTTGAGATAGAGGAGATAGAATCATGGCTTCGAGGAGATTAGTGAGTTTAATTCTTGTGTTAGTGATAAGCGGCGTATCAACTGCGACGATAGCTACTTTTGATGATTTGAGCCTGGCGCCTGAATCCTACTGGAACGGCTCAGACGGCTCAGGCGGCTTTAGCAGCGGCAGTGCATACTTTAACAATAACTATAATGCTACGTACATGTCGTGGGATGGATTTGCATATTCGAATATTACCGATACGACTTCATCAGGATGGACAGCACAGTATAACGCCATTACCGGCGGCGGGCAGAGCGGTTCCGCAAATTACGGTATCAGCTACGTTGGGTGGGCTGAGCTACCTACTATCACACTGAATACAGCCGGCATTGTTGACGGTTTGTACGTTACAAACAACAACTATGCATACTATTCGATGCTTAATGGGGATGCGTACGCCAAAAAGTTCGGCGGTGATAACGGGGACGAGGCGGACTGGTTCCTGCTTACTATTATGGGCAAAGATGTAGACGGTGCGGCAACTGGGAGCGTTGATTTCTACTTAGCTGATTACCGGTTCGAAGACAACAGTCAGGATTACATCGTTAACGTGTGGCAGTACGTTGATTTGACATCCTTAGGAATGGTTAAGAGCTTGGAGTTTAACCTCAACTCCAGTGATGTCGGAGCTTTTGGGATGAACACGCCGGCGTATTTTGCGATGGATAGCGTCGTGCCCGAGCCGGGTACGCTGGTGTTGCTGGCGCTTGGTGGTGTGTTACTTAGAAGGAAGCCCCGAAATAGATTGGGGTGATAAATATGGATTCCTGCTTTCGCAGGAATGACAGGGAGGATTTCGGTTGTGCAGGTAATCGTGCTGGTTATATCAGTGATGGCGTACGGCGGGCCTTATACCGAGCCGGGAGTGAACGGTTATGTCGGCGAGGACGGGCGTCACGCTGACCCTGCAGACGACGATGCGGTAATAAACCCGATATTCCGATGCTGGGCCACTGATTGGGTGCGTGAACAATATCAGCCAGCGCCTGGAGTGGCTGCTCAATGGGCTGATCCTAATAAGGCCTTAGGGCCGGCTACGGGAAACAATTTCGATATTGTCAGCCTGGGCGATGTAAACTCAACGCAGATCGGCCAGGGTGTGCAGCCAGGTCAAATAACTCTGTCATTTAGCGAACCTATTCGCGACTGCAGTGGCTACGATTTTGTTGTTTTCGAAAACGGTTTGGTTTCAATCTATAACACATCCGGTGGTTCTGTTGTGGGGCAAATGTTCACTGAATTAGGATACGTGGAAGTGTCATCCAACGGTGAAGATTTTGTCAGATTTGCATCTGTATCGCTTACGGGCGGACTTGTGGGCATGTACGGCACTATTGAGATTAGCAACGTCTATAACCTTGCGGGTAAGCACCCCAATGCCGATGGTGTGTGTACGGGTACACCATTCGATTTGAGTGAAATCGCTGATGAGCCGAATGTTGTATCAGGCCTTGTGGATATCAACAATATAAACTACGTTCGGATAGTTGATATTCCCGGCAGTGGGGATTTTGAGGACGAGGCAGTAAAGCACATCGATCCGAATATGTGGCCTGATTGGGACTACTATGCAAATAATCATCCGATTTACGATGCGTGGGTTACGTTTGATTCGGGCGGTGTGGATTTGGAGGCGGTCGGCGTTCTCGAAGAACAAGAGTATTCGGCTGATATCAACCTGGACGGCGTGGTCGATATGTTTGATTTTGCGCTGTTTGCGTCGGCGTGGGGGAGCTGTTTCGGGGATGTGTACTGGATAGGAAGATGTGACCTGGCGGAGCCAAGAGATTACGTTGTCAATGTTTTAGATTTGGCTGTGTTTGCCGGTCAATGGCTGAAAGTGGAAAGTTGGTGGAGTAAGTAAAATGAGGACAAAAGTTTTTGCCATAAAGTACGTTTTGCCGGTTGTCGCCGTATTTGTTTGTGTTGGGCTATTCTATTGGCGATTTGTGGAGCGCAGTGAGAAAAAAGAGCCAGCTCGCGGGGTAGACTTCACCGCACAATATTTAGAGAAGTTAGCCGGCAGGGCCGCACCCGAGCTGCGAAAAATCAGAGGCTGGAAGAACAGCGGGCCGATGACATTAGCTGGGCTGCGCGGTAAATATGTCTTGCTTGATTTCTGGGGATACTGGTGTGGGCCCTGCCTGCGGGACATTCCACATTTAATGGCCATTTATGACGCCTTTTCGGACCGTGGATTGATGGTCATTGGTATTCATGATGATTCTTTGGAATCCATCGATGAACTGGATGAGAAACTGGCGACGGCACGGGAGAAGATTTGGATGGGGCGTGATTTGAATTTTCCCATTGCTCTGGATGGCGGTGGTGAGACAAAAATCCACGGAACTGATCGAACTGCGCGAGGTGCGACAACAGCAGCTTATGGAATTACGTCATTTCCAACCACTGTATTAATTGGTCGTGATGGCGAGGTGATAGAAGAGTTTCACGCCCCAAGCTTAGACGAAAAGATTGCCAAGCTGGAAAAACTGCTCGGTGTTGAAGCAAAGAAACCGGAATGGAGATTACGATTCGACAAAGTCTATCGATTGGACGGAGGAGAAGTTCTCCGGCATATTGTTGAGCCTTACATACCGGAACGGGGTGACTTTTTCTATTACCAGTTTAACCGGTGGGGTTGGTTTTTGGGATCAATGAAGTACATGCCCCGCATCCCGGAAAGTGCCGTGTTGACCTGGGACGATAAGAAAAATCAGGTAAAAGGCGGAATGCGTGCCGGGCGTAAAGACCTGCGTGCTCTTCTCTGGGAATTGGGTTTCTATGAAAGGGAGTTTGAGGGTGATCCCATATTATTTGGACAACTTGTACCCGGAGACTGGATCAAACGTGATGGTGCAACGCGTGAGGAGCTTTTGGGGGCATTTGAAAAAATCCTGAACGACAAGTTGAATTTGAGAATTAGTTTCGTTCCAAATGAAGTGGAACGGGATGTATTCATTTGCAGTGGAACGTTCGATGTTCATCCATTAGGAGGCGAATACGGCAATAACCAAATTCATTTGTTTGTTGAAAAGCCTGATCCTGCGGACAATATCCGGGGTGGAGGTGGAAGCGGAGATCTTGACAACTTCCTGGATTATGTAGGACGGCTGGGAAAAAAACGGATCATAAATGCTGATAAAACGGTTGTGGAAAACCTTACCTGGCGTCAACACAGTTCAACCAGAGGTGGGCGGTTGAAAAAGGATCCTGCTCTTTTCGAAATGCTTCTGAAAAACGTCGGCAGGCAAACATCTTTGCGATTTAACAAGGAACGCCATAAGGAGAGAATATGGGTTGTAGAAAGCGCAGAGTAGGTTTGCAGCACAGCAATGGCTCGGAGTTAAACCATGGCGGGGCAAGTGAATGGAAAGTCGTCGTACCGGCGACTGCTAAACAATTTTGAATTTATTCTTATGTTTGGCAAAAAACGAAAAGCGTTTAGTCTGATTGAGCTGCTGGTAGTGATGTCAGTGATTTCGCTGCTTATGGCAATATTGGTGCCGGTGTTAGCTACGGTGAGGTCGCAGGCGTGCAGTGCGATCTGCCAATCTAATCTTCGCCAGCTTTTCTTAGCTAACACTGGGTACACGATTGAAAATGACGGCTATTATGTGCCGGCGGCACCTGATATTACTTCGGAAAAGGGAGGCAAATACCGGTGGCACGGTGTTCGGGACAGTGCCGATGAGCCGTTCGAGGCGCTGAGAGGTCCTCTGGCGGCATATCTGGTCGACGGCAAGGTCAAGGAATGTCCGGAGGGGGTTGATTTTGCCAAGGGCGGCTCGTGGAATGAAAACTTTGAGCAGGGCTGCGGCGGATACGGATATAACCATATATACCTTGGCTCGCGAAACTGGCAGGACCGACAATTCGAGACAATCGAACAAATGGAACGTGCGGGGTGGGAGACGACAAGGACTACAGAAGTTGGCAGGCCAAGCGAGACTTTGATGTTCGCTGATACGGCGATGTGTGTTGAGAAGCCGGATTTGATAGAGTATTCGTTTGCGGAGCCGCCTTTTTATGTCTATAAGGGCAAGCCAATGACGAGCTTTTACCTCTCTTCGTCCATACATTTTCGGCACCGGGACTGGGCCAAGGTTGGATGGGCTGACGGCCACAGCGATTCGCGGGGGATGGCGGGCTTCGGTGACATGAACGTTTATGATGTTGATTCTGCGGAGATGAAATTAGGCTGGTTCGAGCCGATAGATAACACGCCGTTTGATTTGGAATGAAATTGGGTTACTTACCGCCGAGTGCGCCATCTCTGTTTTGCCACAAAGGCACCAAGACACTAAGATTGTAATATATTTATTTTTTAACTTCGCGACTTCGTGTCCTTGCGGCTAAAATTCTTTGTGTTCTCGGTGGTTAGTTTCCATATCTCTTTGTATAATTGGCGGCGTGGAGAAGGTAAAGCGAAAACGAATTGTTTCTTTTGGTTTGCAGAGTTTTAATCAGCTTCTCTGGCCTGCGGTCTGCGCCAGCTGCGGCGAAAGCGTTTGTGAGACTGACAAAACTTTGTGCAAAGATTGCTGGGGCGAGCTTCAGGCCTGTGCGGGCGGTGATTACTGTCCGCGATGTGGGCGAGATGCCAGCAGATACGGCCTGGTTGGCGGCGCCTGTCCCGATTGTCAGGGTAGACAAATTCATTTCGACGAAATAGCTCGAAGCGGAGTTTATGAAGATGCTTTAAGTAAAATGATATTGTCCTTTAAGAAAGGCCGCACAGAATTGGATTCGATGCTGGGCTTTTTGGCTAATTCTGCGCTTGAGGGCAGCAGCTTTGTGAACGAAATAGAATTTTTTGTCCCCGTCCCGCTGCACTGGTCGAGGCGATTGGTTCGCGGCTACAATCAATCTTTAGTTTTAGCAAAGAAATTGAAGCACCCGACGGCGAAAATCAATACCGGGTTGGTTCGGATACGGTACACCAAGACACAACCAGGAGGAATGGCAAACGTAGTTGCCCGTACTAAAAATGTTGCCGGTGCCTTTGCGGTGCGTTATGGGCACAAATTTACCGGCAAAAAGATTTGTCTCGTCGATGATATTAAAACAACCGGTGCGACGTTAAACGAGTGTGCGAAGACATTGAAGGAGGCTGGTGCTTCAAAAGTCTTTGCATTGGTTTTAGCCGTTGCCGGGCAAAAGACCAGCTAAGTGCAAAACACTGACAGAGCTGATATGGGAGAAAAACTTCTTATAACCAATTGCAGACTGTTCGATGCCGCCAGCGATAAACAAACCGTTTGCATACTTATCGAAGATGGTGTCATCACGCAAATCGGTGATATCGAAGCTGACGCCGGCTGCGATATACTCGACGCGCAGGGGCGAATAGTCGCTCCCGGCTTTATCGATGTGCATATCCAGGGGGCGGGCGGGGCTGATATACTCGACGGGACACCAGAAGCACTAAAGACAATTGCACAGACCTGTGCGCGGTTTGGGACCACGAGCTTTCTGGCGACTACGGTATTCAAGGTGAACGGGGAGAATGAACACATCGCATTGGCGGCTGAATACGTAAACCGTGACCTCGGCGGCGCCAATTTGGTTGGTATTCATCTGGAAGGGCCATTTATATCGGCGAATAAAAGAGGTATGATTCAGCCGGAATGTGTATGCCCGCCATCGGTGCAAATTCTCGATGAAATCCTGGACGTGACGGGCGGCCAGCTCAAGGTGATGACAATCGCGCCGGAGCTGGCCGGCAGCTTAGAGATAATTCGGTCGCTCGTGGATTCTAATATCGTGGCCTCTTTCGCGCACTCGGAGGCGAATTACGAGCAGACGCTGGAAGGCCTGGCGGCCGGTATCTCACACGTAACACATCTTTTCAACGCAATGTCACCCATTCACCATCGCTGCCCGGGGCCGCTCGTTGCAATTTTTGAGAATGAAAAAGTAACGGCCCAGCTTATTGCCGACGGGGTGCATATACATCCATCCGTTTTAAGAATGGCTTTCGAGATATTAGGGCCGAATCGAATTGTACTAATTACGGATGGGATGCAGGCGATGGGGAAGCCAGACGGCAAATACATCTACAACGGTGTCGAATACGAATCCAAAAATGGAGCTGCAAGATATAAAGACGGCACGTTAATTGGGACTGCTCTGGGTCTGAGCGAACTGGTAAAAAGACTTATGACGTTCACAAATTGCAGTCTTGATGTCGCTATCAAGACCGTCACGGAAAATCCAGCCAGACTATTGGGCATCGAGGACAGGAAAGGTTCGATAGCTGTCGGCAAAGATGGTGATTTGGTTCTGTTGGACGACGACCTTTCGGTGCATGCGACGATTGTCGGCGGCAGGGTCGTGTTTGGAAAATGATTTTTTAGGGATAGTTGGCAAAACCGGACTTTTCAGTTAATTGACGCGGACATGCAGGTGCCCAACTGCCTCGTACCCATGCTCATCACTGCGTCTAACCGTAACAATGTAATTCCCGGCCTTGTCATACCGATGTCGTGTCAGGGCATAGCCGGCCGGGTTATGCTGATTCGCATTGCCATCCGATTGCACCTTAACCGGGGCGCTTCCATCCCCCAAATCCCACACCTCCTCGCCATGCTGTGTTCCGAAGGACCGCACCTTGAATGTCACTTCATCGCCCGCTCTCAGGCCGAACGTAGGATAATAATTCGCATGTATCGCCGGTGGCACGCGTTCGGGATGCTTGCGGTCGATTACATAAACCACCGCAAAATCGTATGCGAAATTCCCCGCCGAATCCGTCACCTTCACAATCTCGCTGTACTCACCCGCTCGCTTATACACCCGCTTGATCTTACTGCCTCTGGCTTTGGTTCCATCGCAGAATGTCCATTCGCAGGTGGCAATCCGCCCCGTTCTGGACCAGCTCTTCGAAGCGTCAAGCTGGACTGTTTCACCGGTGTAGACCAAATGATGAGGTCTGGCCACCGCGATAATCTCAGGGCTGTATTGCTGCTGATATGCCTGCCAGATGAATGCGTAGCCGTTCTGCGTCCCCCACATGCCCGAAGGCTGACGGCACTTGATATCGAAATGCAAATGCGACCAGCCGCCGCTGCCGCCTTCCTTGCCGACAAGCCCGATTCGCTGACCCATCTTCACGCGCTTGCCCGGAATCACCGGGGTGGCAATCATCTGGAGATGGCTATAGCGATAGTACCAGCCGCGATCATCGAGAGTGTAAACCACATCGTAGCGCGGTGCGACCGGTGTGTCTTTATGGCCTTCGAGTACGCGCTCAGCTACCGAAACGACCAATCCGTCGGTGGCCGCGACGACCTCTACCACCCCTTCGGAACCGCCGAAGTCCAGGCCGTAGTGATAGTAGATGCTCTTCTGGCCAGGTATGTCACAGGCGTTGACATAGCAGGGGACATTGGCCATCTGGGTATCGTTAGCGAACCACTTCTGCTTTACGGGGTAGACGAATGTGCCGGGGCGAATCCATGGCGAGCCGGCGGGCCAGAGTCGAAAGCGAGCGTCTTTAACGATGCCCCAGGTGTTGGCTTTGCTGCTGTTTTGCACATAACCCTTTGTGACCGGACAATCAATCTGGACACCGCCTATGGCCGTCGGCAGATGATATGTCGAAGAGACCAGGGACACCGTTTGGCCGTTGACTTTAATTTTGACCTGCGCCCTGCGCACTGCGTTACGGACAGAGTCGCGCTTTTCGGTTAACTCCAGAAGCGTCACCGTTGCCTTGGTGCCGTCGTGGAGCGTAACCTGGCGCGTTTGGCCCACATCCAGATCGACTGTACGCACAAGCGGGGCGATTGTCGCCGCGTCAAGGGCAGAGGGTGCTAAAAAGCAGGCCAATATGAAGACTGTGATTCTGTGGTTCGCGTGCATTTTTTTTGTTCTCCTTTGGGAATTCTGGAATTCACTCCTCCCACCAACCTGATATGGAGATGTCTTATTGCCGGCCTTATCCTTCACCCGTGCCTGCTAAACAATAAAGCTATAGTTTTTCGTATTTAATGACGGCGCGGTATAGGCCGTTGATTCGTTTTCCGCCGACGACGGTAGGGGGATATTTTTCGTTTCTCGGCTGGAGTCGGATTTTGTCATCGGGCTCGAAAAAGACCCTCTTGAAAGTTGTTTCGTGGGGCATTTCAAAACGGATGAAGCAATCATCGCCGCTGTGTACCTCGGTTGCGGGAGAGAAGACGACAATGTCACCTTCGTGGAATTTCGGCTCCATGGAATCTCCGACGACGCGGACAGCGAAGGTGTTTGGGTCGTGCAAATCTGGACAGCGGACATAGTCATCGGCAATGCCGACGGGGTAGTCGAGGTCGTTGAAATCAGTGGGGTATCCTGCGGAGACTTTGTTTATGATGGGTACCATTAGGCCTGCCGACAAAGGTGCGAGCCCCTTTTTGGTGTCCAGCTCGCTTTTTGCAAGGAGTTTATTGAGGTTTGTCACCTTGGTCTTTTTACTCATGAGGTTCTTTACGAACTGTCGCCATTTCTGATTCTCGGCCTCGGACGATTCGTATTTTTTGCGGATGTCAGACGGCATGCTTTCCATATGAGCGATGTGCAGCAGCAGGCCTGACTTAAACTTGAGAATCTTTTCGAGCTTTCTGAGAAGCTTGTCGCCGGGCGGATTGTTGACCTTGCAGGTCTCGATGGTAGACAGGTACGGTTTGGAAAAGCCGATGTGAGAACTGACCTCATCGAGCGTCAGATTCAGCTCCTCACGCTTCTTTCTTATTATATGGCCTAATGACATAATGGCAATTTTACCATCATATATTCCAAATGCAAGCTAAAGTTGGATAAAAATTTAACAAAAACCTTTTTTTTTCATGAAATCAAGTGCCCGATGAGAATTTTTATGCCGAGGGCGATGAGAACCAGGCCTCCGATGGCCTGGATTTTGTTTTCGAAGAAATGGCCGGCCTTCTTTCCGATGTAAACGCCAAGATATGAGAGCACGAAGGTTACCAGGCCAATGATTACCACGGCTTTTGCGATTGAGACTTGCAGAAACGAAAGCGTTATGCCGACGGCGAGGGCATCGATGCTTGTGGCAACCGAAAGGAGAAGTAAGACCACGACATTCGCCGGATTAAAATTTTTCCTGAGCGGTTTGATTTTGAACGATTCGTAAATCATTTTGCCGCCGATGGCAGCTAAGAGTCCAAAGGCTGCCCAATGGTCGTAATCTGCGATGTAGTCTTTTATAGTGAGTCCTGCCAGCGAGCCGATTAAGGGCATCAAGGCCTGAAAGCCGCCGAAGGAAAGGGCCATTCGCAGGGCGTGCTTTACCTTTAACCGCCTGTACGCAGCGCCGCTGACAATGGAGACGGCAAAGGCGTCCATTGCAAGTGCGAAAGCAACAAGTATGATTGTGATTAAACCCATAACCGCCGGCTAAGTAGCTTTGTTTGGAGTATACAGGAGCTTTCTCCACTGGTCACCATCTTCGACGCCAAATCCTAATCGCCACTTATCAGAAACCGTATCAGGCACTTTAAGTTTGAAGAATACGGTTGTGCCCAAATATGGACGACCATTATACCAGTGATGTTCAGTTATGGCAATGATTTGGTTGAGGGGAACCGTAATTTGTCCGCCCATAAGAGGTCGGATAATCAACTGGTCACGATTTATCTGTGCAAGGCCGGCTGATTCCAGGATGCCGTGGATTAATATGCAATGCGAGCGGAGTAATGCGCCTTCGGGCAGCTTTTTGCTGAGGTTTTCGACCAGCAGACCAACAATCCGAAATGTCAAAACAAAGAATGCTGAAAAGGCGACCAGGAAAAGGAGCCACCACGAAGGAATCGAAGGGACTTGGCCCGACGCGAGATAGTTAACGACCCAAATCTGAGCAAAGATCAGAGATGTCCCTACGAGTATGTAAAAGCCAAATCTGAGCGTGTTTTTGGGTCGCCAGGGAAACACAAAAACTGCCCAAAAATTTGTTTTGTCAGCCATAATAGCGTCCTTTCAAGTTTGTCACTATTTTTTCAGCATCTGGTCGATTGCCGCAACGAGCTCGTCCGGCCTTTGGGAGCCGATGAGTAATTTCCTGCCGTTTGTTAATACGAGCTGGACGCCTTTGTCGCCGCTTATGTTGTACGCCTTACCTTTTTTGGTGAAGCTATATCTTATACCCCAGCCGCCATATTCCAGGATCGGCCGGTACCGGCGGGTATAATATTGCTGCAAGTTGTCGGCGGTAAATCTTTTATAGCGGATGTGAATCGGATAAAAACGGACATATAAGCCGTCGGAGCGGACTTCGGTTTCCAATTTAATTATAAAGAAGAAAATTGCAGCTGCTATTGGTATAGCCATTGCGACGGCTGTGAGCAAGATTGGCACAAATACGTTGGGTGTCTTTGGTTGGGTAATCGTTTCCCTGAGGGCAAAGCCTGAGATGGCGACAGCAAGGGCCATCGAAAGAACGAGCAGCAGACGAAGCCATGAGCTGAACGTTTGTACTTCGCGAAAGATTAAATCATTTTCTTCAGACATTGCCGTCCTTTAAGTATTATTCTACGGCTTGCACAGCTTGCAGGGTCTTTTTCCGGCTTCGATTGCTTTGTTCCTGGTGCTGTAAGTTACGAGATTCTTCGGCTTTATTCTCTTTACCCAACGACAGTCGGCTTTGTGAAAGACCTTGCTGTTCTTTGATGCCACGTACTTGTGTTCGGCTGTTGTCGGTTTGACAGTCGGTTTGACAGTCGGTTTGGTCTGCTTGCCGGTGACGGCCGGCAAAACAGCGGCAATATCATTGGCGTCAGCGGCGCGCTTGCCCGGTGGATTAGCGATACGGTAATCTGCGATGAATGAATCGACCTGCTCCAGAACTACCTTAGTAATTGTGGGAGGCATATTCTGGATTGATACCGTCTGCATCTGTGAGGCCTTTTTCCAGACATCGGCGTGGAAATGAAGGTTCGGCTGGGCCTGTAAAGCTACAGTTCGTGCCAGGGAGGTTTGAATGCGGAATATGCACTGTTGCGAATCATTGAGCTTGAGCATATCTATATCAACTCTAAGCTCACTGAGTTCCGAAATATTGAGTCCAACTGTGAGCACTGTCTTGATATTGCCGACTACTTTTATGCCGGTTTCGAGAAGCCTATTCATTACCCTTGTTTCAAGTTCTTTCCAGACCAAACCATTTTTTTGGGGATCGTCTATGTCGGGTGTAACACCAACATACTGTTTGTTTATAGCAATACCAACATACAGTTTATCTATGCCTGCGAGCTCGGGGTGAGCACGGCCAATCAATGGGCGGGGTAGGTCTTCAGGCAGCGAGGGGGCCTGTTTTGCGAGGGCCGGGGCAGATAAGATGGTAGTGATAACGGCCAGAATGAGATAATGCTCTTTGGTTTTCATAATATTCGTTCCTTTGCGATACATTAGTTGTTGATTTCTATTTTTCCAAAGACCAGGCAAAGCCCCCAATAAATTTGGGTGCTAAACAGTTTTGATACCTTACCTAATACCTAATGTTTTGTTTACGGCGGCTTTCATTTTTGCAATGCCGGTCTTTGCTACAGCCAGTGGGTCTTGTTTCCAGTAGCTGGGGTTGAACAGTTCCAGTGACAGTACAGCGCGGTTTCCGGTGGCGCATAGGTCTCGGAGGATTTGTGTCAGCGGCGCGATACCATCGCCGGGCATGACGCGGTCACGGTCGCCAATCCTGTCACGCGGCGGGTCGGCTGGATAGTCATTTAAGTGAAAAACCTGTATTGCTTGCGCACTTAGCTGCTTTAGGCCTGTGAAGTCCGAGCCGCCCTTGTAGATGTGATAGACATCGGGCAAGAGACATGCTTTGGGGTGGCCGCTCTCGATGACGACGAACATGCACTGTCCCAATCTGTGCAGGTTCTTTGAAGAGCCCCATAGCTCAATCTGGGGGACGACGCCGATTTTGTCACCGAGTTCCAGGAGCGCGCGATATCGCTCGGCTGCTTTCATAAGGTCGAGTCCCGGTTCTCTTGTTGCACCGGCTGGTGCTGCTGCGATGCGTTTGCCGCCAATCTGAGCTAATATGTCCATATCACGCTTTGCCTGTTCGAAGCCTTTGGCTCGCTCGGTGGCGTCGTCTATAATCCATCGGAAAAAGCTGATGGCACTTTCGACGGTGAGTCCGAGGTCTGTAATGCGTTTTCGCAGGTCTTTTAGGTTTCCGCCGGCCTCGGTGTATTCGTGGATTTTATGGACCCAGGGCTCGATGGCGCGATAGCCGGCCTTGGCGGTGATTTCGATCTCTTTATCCAAACTGAGCTTCTGGCCGCGGATAGTGCTGGTGTTGAGACAGTATGTGAAAGGCACTGCGGCAAAGGCGTTAGCTCTGGTTGTTCTGTCGGTGACGGCGGCGGCAGTCACGGCGGCGCCGGTAGCAGCAAGCAGTTGGCGTCGTGAAAAGCAGCGTTTGGTCATAAGTAACTCCTCCTTTCGTAAATTTTAGATTGCGTTGACATAAGTTCAGGCTATAAGTGCAAAAGCGCCGGTGACATCCATACCCTGTTTGATGCCGAGGTCTTTGGCTTTTGCGTTCGCCTTTGTTACCTTGCGGTCCGGGAAACGGTCGAGTGTGCCAATGGGGTTGTCCGGAGTGCTTTCGACTATTGCTGTGGCGACACCGTAACTCTGACAGGCTTCGACATCAATAGCGGGGCAAGCCAAAAAGCCTTTAGGGCCGGTCACAAGCAGAATATTGAACCCGGGCCACTTGGCCTGTATACCTTCAACCAGACCATTCGGGGTCTGATATGTCATTGTGCTTATTTGCATTGTTGTCTCCTGGAAAAATGCTGCTTTGCAGCAGGACCGAATTGCTCGTCAGTGAGCGATGTTCATATCATAGCGGTGTTCCGAGCTGTGCTTTGATTTCAGCAAGTTTTTCATCGAGCAGGTCTTTGGTTTTTGCCTCGACATTTAGCCGCAACAATGGTTCGGTATTGCTCGGGCGACAATTGAGCCACCAGTCTTTATACCCAATACTAACCCCATCCAAATAGTCGATCTGGCCGTCCCTGTATCTTCTCTCCAATTCATCCATTTTGGCTTGTTTATCCTCTACCTTGAAGTTTATCTCTCCGCTGTGGTAGTACCTTCGCAAGGGCTTCACCAGCTCACTTATCGGCAGGTCGGCTTCACTGACGATGTTCAATACGTGGACGAGGGTAATAAGTCCTGAATCGGTGCAGTAGTTGTCGCGATAATAGAAGTGGCCGGAAAGCTCGCCGCCGAATACGGCGTGCGAGTCGCGCATGGCCTTCTTCATGAAGACGTGTCCGACCCTTTCTCTGCGCGGCGTGCCGCCATTTTTGATAATTTCCTCGACGACAGCCCAACTGCTGCGCAAGTCATAAACGACCGTTGCCCTGGGGTTGACCTTAAGAAAATAGGGCACCATTAAAGCGGTCATCAAGTCGCAGGCAATGGTCTCACCGTTCTCATCAACCATCATCAGCCTGTCGGCGTCAGCATCGAAGCAAATCCCGAAATCGCACTTTTCCCTTTTTACGGCTCTTTTTACCTGAGCCAGATTTTTTTCAATGAGGGGATTCGGCGGGTGTTTGAATTTGCCGGCATGCTCGAAGTTAAGCGGTATTATTTCTATTGGCAGGTCGCTGAAGATGGCCGGCACCATTTTGCCTGCCATTCCGTTTGAAGCATCAACGGCGATTTTGAGCTTTTTTTTGCTCGGCCGGCGAAACTTCAGCACATGATTTTTGTATTCGTCGGTCAAATCGCGTTTCTTTACTGAGCCGGTCTTTCTGGCTTTGGTGTGAGGCAAAGCAGTTGCGATATGCTGTATATCTTTTAAGCCGGTGTCTGTACCGATGGGCTTGGCACCGAGGCCTGATATCTTAAAGCCGTTATACTTGGCCGGGTTGTGCGAAGCGGTAACCTGGACGCCGCCGCAGGTGCCGAGATGATTGATTGCAAAATACATCTGAGGCGTATCAACCATTCCTATATCAATGACGTTTGCCCCGGCGGCATTCATACCTTCAATAAGGGCCTGCGCTACCGGTTCGCTGTGCGTTCTCATGTCACGTCCGACACACAAGGACTGAGCATTTGCCTGGCCTCTCTCGTAACCGCGAAGCAGGGACCGCAAAAATCGGGCTGAGGCATAGCCGATTTTCCACGCAGCCTCTTCATCGAGCTGGTCGGGATAAACGCCCCTTATATCGTATGCCTTGAAGATTGCGGGATCCATTTTTTAGAATCCTATAACACTACGCGTATGCGTTTATGAGCAAGTGAGTATATGCGTTTACTTTGTCCCGAGGTGTACTTACTCATTTACCGTTTGTTACTATACAAACGCTCAGCTGGAATTGTCAATAATGAATGTGCAAAGTCCGGAGATGACCTTAATTGGCGATGTAAATCAGGTAAAGGCCGGCTATTAAGACAAGGACACCGCAGATTTTCTTAATGATTACTGTACCTTTGGATTTTTCATTCCAGTTCATATATTGCCCGACAGCGTAATGCGCAGACAAAATTCGTCGCGGTCAGTCGATAATTCACGTTGCACCAGTATTTTCTATTTTTGTGACTAAAGAATCTTCAGGTTGATTGTTTCCAACTATAATTACATCCAGGGTTTTCATTTTTTTTAATTACTTCTTTTTATAACTATTGTTTTTTATAAAATATTATTCATGATAGCCACAGAGCCAATTATCTGCTTGAATAGTAGGTACTCTTAAAATTCCTTCTAATGAAGATTCTGGCATTTTTATTTTACTTATTGTTCATACAATATATTTTGTTCCAGCCAATACTTAGTGAAAACAGCAAGGTCACGCTCATTAATAACCTTATCCTTTGGTTCTGAGATGTCACACAGTTGATTCCAGTTAGGACCATTGAGTTGACTTCTCCACGCTTTGGCAAAAATTGCAAAATCAATGAAATTGACCATCCAATCATTGCTGAAGTCACCAATCTCCGGATACAAGCTATGGTGATAGCCCATATCAACTATACCTATGTCAGTTGCCTTATCAGTGCGTGTGGTAAGGCTATCCATTCCAAGATAGGCTGCCAGGTCAATCCCGGCATCCACACAAGGACTATTGCTCTTCTGTCCTGCGGCAATTTGACTCAAGAAGTAATCACCTATTGTCCCGCTAACAAAGTAGGGATCAGCATCAATGTTGCCATCACTCCAATTTAATGTACAATTTGAATCTATGTAAACATCGGCAGATCCAAACTGAATGTCGCTATAGCTGACTATGATTGAAGAAGGATAATAATCACACCCAAACGATCCACAAACAATATATTGGACTAGGGCAATTTCATTTCCCATGGGAGCTATATCACTCCACAAAATGCAGTTGTTAACTTCAGCATCAGCGCCGCTACAGTAAATCCCCCCTCCCTTTTCGTTTGCCCTATTATCACTAACTGTGCAGTTTGTCAGCATCGCGGAGCTTTCCCGCCAGTTCCGCATACCACCACCGCAGTGTCTAGCTAAATTACCACTCAAAATACAGTTGATAATTGTCAGGGCAGTTCCCTCATCGTTGTCCATTCCACCACCGTAATCTGCCGAGTTCTCATTGAAGACGCAGTTGGCAATCGTCGCACTGCTGTTTATATTGCTCATCCCGCCTCCACGCCATCCGACAGAGTTCCTACTGAGCGTGCAGTTAGTCAGTGTGGGACTGTTGCGGTAGTTGTGCATCCCACCACCCGAATCATTTGCCGAGTTTCCACTAAAGACACAGTTGGTCAAAGACGGAGTGCTGTAGGAATAATTGGCCATCCCACCACCAGCGTTTGCTGAATTTCCACTGAATGTGCAGTTCGTCAATTTTGGATTGCTACTGTAAGTAGACAATCCACCACCACCACTCGCTGAGTTTCCACTGAAGACGCAGTTGATAATCGTTGGGCTGCTACCTCCACGGATGGTCATCCCACCCCCGGACCATTCTGCCAAGTTTTGATTAAAGATACAGTTGTCAATCGTTGGACTGCTTGCATTACAATAAACTCCACCACCACGAGCTTCCTCATAAACACAACACGCATAACCATTGGTAATAGTAAATCCACTCAAAACAGAATTAGCATCCTCACCAGAATGGAAATAAAAGCCCCTCCTAGCCCCTTCACAGTCGATTATACAATTTTCTGGGCCATTTTCACTGCGCAGCGTGATCGCCTTATCGAGAAAGTCAATATCCCGATTGCCGTGCCCCGTATATATTCCATCAGCTACAATAACTGTATCGCCATCGTTTGAATCATCGATTGCCGCCTGAATTGTATTGAAATCGGCGGGGGCATCTGCATGCACGTAGATAATTCTTGCGGTGCATGTGACTGCAGCCGACAGGCACATAAGAATAAAGATTAAACATCTCATTTTTTACTCCGCTATCGCGCAACAGGCCGATAAAAATCTGCTTTAATTATAGCAAATCGGGAGGGATTTTCCCTGAAGTTGTGCAAATTTTCCCAGAAATTATGAAAAACAGGGTGGAAATTGGGCTAAACGGCGGTGTAAATGAGGTAAAGGCCGGCGAAAGAACAAGTATAATGCAAATCTTCATCCAAAAAGAGATAGTTTTTCGGGTCTTTGTGTCGGGAATTCGGGCATTTCATGCCGGCGCCGGCCGGGTCCCCTTCCGAGCTCGCGCTCCCGGACATCGGGGTTGGCGAAAAAAGAAAAAGTTAAGAGAAGAATCGTCAAACAAATCAAGAGTATCGTGATGATGCAGCGTACGAAACCGTTGGGGAGCAGCTTGCGGTAAATGCCGACAATGATACCCCAGTGCAGAACGACGTGGAGCACAAGCAAAGCAAGGAAAATAAATCCGATGACAAGATGAATGGCTCCCCACTCGTGGCGGTCGAGGCCCCAGAAGGACAAGTCGACATTTCGCTCGTAAATTTCCCATTGACGATAGCCGGGAAGCAGCACGTATTTCATTAAAAGGCCGATTCCGGCGATGGCGGCAATGCACAATAACAGCAATGCGTCAATGACCAGGTTAAGCTTCGACTTTTTCATAAATTTTCCCCTGTTAACCAATCAAATGAAGAACCATTTATTAGACGTTCCGAGTAATCGGTCCACTGTCATGGGGCCGTGTAAATGAGGTAAACTCCTCCCAGCAAAACAAGCACACCACATATTCTCTTAATGATTACGGTACCCCTGGACTTTTCATTCCAGTTCATATATCGCTGCACAAGCTCAGTACAAGTACCGGCCAGAACGATAATTGAGCAATGGCCCAGGCCATAGGCCATAAGCAGAGAAACTCCAAATAAAAGGTTTGTTGAAGCCAGTCTGAAGGTAACTGCAAGCATCGGAGCCATATATGCAAAAGTACAAGGCCCCAAAGCGATACCGAAGACTAAGCCGATAATAAAGGCAGCCAGCATTCCTTTGCGTTTGGTACCGATGCGGCCTGGTCCGGACCAGGGCATCGGGATTACATCCAACAGGTGCAGTCCGACCACAAAGAAGATTACCGCGACAAGATAGTTTCCGTATCGGCCCACGTTACCCATCATTCGACCGGCAGCTGCAGTAATCGCACCGACGGCTGCAATGGTAATCAATATGCCTACCGCAAACAGTGTCGAGATGACAAATGCGCGTTTGGTTGAAATGCGGCCTTGCTCATCAATGAAACCGACAATCAAAGGGATGCTCGCCAAGTGGCAGGGGCTAAGAATAATGCTAAGTATTCCCCATGCGAACGCTGCCCCAAAAGCGATTGCAGATGAACCCTCGACCGCACGCGTTAACGTTGTAAAAAGCTGCTGTATCATTTTGTTTTTTTAAGTTCCACGCCGAGTTCCTTCCACTTGGCCAGGATATCCTCCTTGGAAAAGAACCCTTCGTGGCGAAATAGCTCCTTGCCCGATGCGTCAAAAAATATCTGCGTGGGAAAAATTTGAACTCCGTACTCAGTTGCGATATCGGGATTCTCCAGAGAGTCGAAAACATCTACACGAAGTCGGCCAGCGTATTCCCTTTTCAATTCTTCCAAAATCGGCTGCATCATTTTGCACAGTATGCACTTGCCACCCAATTCCACAAGTCGCGGCATTGCTTTGGTGTGAACATCGTCCTGCGTGACCAAGGCTGGTGACATTCTTTGCTTTAGAATAATTACGATGCAGACAGCGAGCACTAACACTGCAACAGTAATGATTTTTGCTACCTTACTCATATTTAACTGAACCTCTAAATTTTTGCTTTTCTGTGAAAACAGCCTGAGACTACGCGAGCATCTTCTTGATTTCATCCGGCGATGGCACTTTTCCTACCACTTTGACCTGGCCATCAACAGCGAGGGCTGGCGTCATCATCACGCCGAATTTCATAATGTCATTTATGTCCGTTACCTTTTCTATCTCATAGTCAAGTTCGAGCTCCCGGGCGGCGGCCTCGGCATTTTCCGCCAGCTTTTTGCACTTGGGACACCCCGGGCCGAGAATCTGTAATTTCTTCATTTTTCACCTTTTCTTTAAGAGTGTTCCAAAGATCATCCAGCCCTGTCGACAGCGATTCGAAACCCTTGCCAGCCCATATTTAACCGTTGGCTTTTGCCATGTTCCTTTTAAGCAAGGCCGGCCAGGCGCAGAGCAGTCTCAGCAACTCGACGGCCAAGATTCCTGGCGGTGGTCATACCAAACTGGTCTCTGGTTACGTCTGGCTTGCCGTCATTCCATACAGTCGCCCCGATACGTGCGCTCGGTCTTGCGTCGCCTACGATGAGCATCTCCTGGCAAAGCAAGGCCGCCTGGACCGATTGAATGGTCAACTCTTGTCCGCCGTTACGGGCGCTACCCACCGCGAGCACCCCTGCAACCTTGTTGCTAAGTGCGAAGCTGTTTTTGCGAAAGGCAATGCACCGGTCGAGAAACGCCTTGCAAAGCGATGTCATGTTGGCAAAGTAAACCGGGGTGCCTATGATGATGCCCTTGACTTTCGGGTCGCTGAGTTTCGGGACGAGCTTTTGAAAATCATCCTTCTGCCCTGGTGCGGGCGGCAATCCGGCGGCCAGCGAGCCATCGATTTTCATTCCGGCCAGTTCGATAAGCTCGACCTCGATTCTGCGATCGACCTTGGCTGCGGCCTGCAGACAGACCTGCAGTGAAGCCGCTGTGGTCTTACCCTTGCGTGGACTGCAGGCGATACCAATAATCCGGATCTTGCCGGGTTTTTGTCGCGGGCCTGCATAGACCGTGTTGGCTGCGGCGTCGATTGCAACCGCTACGCCCGCAACTGCCATGAATTTCCTTCGACTTAATTTCTGTGCCATCCTTTTTCTCCTACACATTGTTAATTTTTTGCCGAGCTTTATAGTATACAGTGTACAAGACTTCTTATTCTCATAATTTACTTCGAGACGGCCCCGAATAATGTCCCAACGATTGTGGACATGACAATCACCAGGGAAATAAAAACGAGCGTTCTCCGGGTACCCATAACCTTTCGTATGACAAGGATGTTTGGCAGCGACAGAGCGGGTCCGGCCAGCAGTAGTGCCAGGACAGGCCCGTTGTGCATGCCGAGCTTCATCAAGGCCTGGGTGATGGGAATCTCGGTCAGCGTGGCGAAGTACCAGAAAGTGCCGATGACGCTGGCTACGAGATTGGCTCGCAGACTATTATCGCCTACCCAGTGTGCTACTTGCTTTTCGGGCAGCAAAACGCTCACGAAGCCGACGACGAACACCCCGCCGTAGAGCAGCGGTACGAGCAGCTTGGTAAACTGCCACGTGTTGTGCAACCATTCGCGAATTTCATCGCGCTGGAACCATCGCCATGCCATAATGAGCACAGCAAGTCCGCACAGAGCCGCCAGATACCAGCGGACGTGGTAGACGGTAAGTACCCAGGTCTTGCGATCCTGCATTTCGGCAATCTCGGTTTTAGTCAACATTATCTTATCGCCGGACTTTTTTGAGCCGAGGTCTTGTTCGAGTTGAAAGCGGATGGCGTCCTTGGTTTCATGAATGACGACGGCCTTGAACTTTCGGCCGTCATTTGTTTTCACGACGACGTTACCGGGGTTGAACCAGTCGCTGAAGACGAGAAACAAAATCATACAGGTGAGATAGAGGGCCGTCTTGGCAATGTGGCGACGGGGCTTTTCGGGCTCGGGCATCTGGAGGGCGGCTTCGACCTTTGCCCGCTCACTTTTGCGAAACACTGTCGCCATAAGCAGGCCGATCACCACTGCAAAAACTATAGCGCCGACGGCCCGTGCGACACCGATGGAGAGCCCCAAAACCCGCGCGCTTAAGAAAAGGGCAAGAACGTTTATTGCCGGGCCTGAGTACAAGAAGGCCGAGGCCGGCCCGAGACCGGCGCCAAGCTGATAGATGCCCGCAAACATGGGCAGCACGCTGCACGAGCAAACCGCCAGAACACAGCCGGAGACCGATGCCACGGCGTATGCCAGGGCTGGGTTAGCGTTCGGCCCCAGATAGCGCATGACCGAGGCTTTAGATAAAAACGTAATGATGGCCCCCGCGATAAACAGGGCGGGTACTACGCAGGCCAAAGTATGATTACGCGCATACCACTGAAGCAGACGGAACGCCTCCTGAATCGCCTGCTGAATCTTAGGGTTACCCAATGGCAGAGCATAAGCGACAAGAAAGATTGTGATGAGCGCAGCAAATATTTTCAATTCCGTTTTCCAGCTCACAACACAACTCCCAAACTATAGAGCGGCGAGCAGCCTTTCGTTATCTTTGGCCTGCTGCTTCAAAACGCCGGCTATGCAGGCGAAGAAATCGAGAATACAAGGTGTTTTGAGTTTGTAAATGACCTTGAGCCCCTCTTTGTGATACTCCAGTATGCCGGCACTAACCATCACGGAAAGATGCCGGGAAACGTTCGACCGTTCGGAGCCGACATACTCTGCAATATCACAGACACACTGCTCACTGTCTTTTAGAAAATCCACGATTGCAATTCTCAATGGATGAGCTATCGCCTTGGCGATTTCCGCCTGCTTTTGGAATAAAAGCTGTTTTTTCTCGGTTAACATCACAAAACTCCAAACTAATTGACTATGTGATAATATACTCATATAGAAACATAGGGTTCTGAGAAAATCAAATATTTTTTAAAAAATTTTCTTTTTTTATTTTGCAAGGGGGAAAGATAAGGTATAATAGGTTTGTGGTAAAAACTGGTTTTTGGGAGATAATAGAAATGTCGGATGATATTGAGAAAGAGAAAAAGAAGGCAGATCTGGAGAATTTAGGCCGCTTGGTAGACCGCTATGCCCAGAGCCGGTCGCTGCCCCTTTTGATTCCCCTGGCAATGATGATCTTTAATGTTGTTCTACTGGTATCCGTAGTAAAATTGGGCTTGGCCTACGGTACGCGGATTGGTCGAAATGGGATATTAATCATTGTGATTTTGGTGGTTCTCTGGACGTTTTTTTCGTCGATCTGGGTGGTTGGTAAGCTATTGGCCAGATACGGTGGTTGTTTCTATAAAAGAGAAGGGATTATAGAGCTCCAGCGAGAAAGAGTTCCAATATGGGCGTGGGTGGCATATGCAATAACGTTTGCTGGTCCGGTCTTGCTAAACGCATTCTGGATAATGCCGGCTCGGTGGGGTCTGACAATCTCGCTGACCTCGTTCGGCATATTTATGCTTTACGGAGGCAAAAAGCATAAGGAGATAACATTAGGCGTTGTGTATGGGGTGTTGTCTTTAGCTGAGGCAGCAGCAACAGCGATAGGTGTTCGGGCTCCTTTTGTTAGCGAACACTCATATTTTGTGCCGTTAATGATTTATTTAGTCGGAGCTGGATTGATTACGGCAGTAGTGGTTCATATATATAACCGCAGAATTTTGCGGAAGATAAAAGAAGTGAGGCCGTTCGGTGAGCAGCAAACAAGCAAATCAGATTAATAAAACTTTTTTTGGGAGATAACAGAAATGTCAGGTGATATTAAAAATCACGAGGCAGAAGTTGAGAAGTTGAACCGGCTGGGGCGGCTGGTGGATAAGTATGCGCAGAGCCGGGCGTTAGGGCTTCTGTTGTTGATGGTGCTAATAGTCATAGGCACGGTTTTAATGGTGATGTTGATGGAATTAGTGTTATGGAAGCCAGCGTGGTGGTTGCTTGGTGTGGTGATGTTATTGATGGCCGGTGTGTGTATTGTGGGGCTGTGGCTGATAGTTAAGGTGTTTCCGAGGTATGAGCGGCGCTTGTACAGCAAGGAGGGCCAAATAGAGCTGGAACAGAAAAAGGTCCCAATCTGGGCGTTCGTTGCGTACGTGGTTGGATTTTTAGGTCCGGTAGCGCTAAACGCATTTGAGATAATGCCGATTCGCTGGGCCTTACCACTGACATTAGTGAGCTTAGGGGGTTTTATATTCTATGCAAGTGGCAAAGAAAAAAATAGACCATTGGGTGTGGTGTTTTGCGTGGTGTTGCTGCTGGAGGCAGCGGTAACAGCGGCGGGCGTGTCAACTCCATTTTCCGGTAAAGGTTGGCTGTATTCATGTTTTGTAGCTTTAATGATCTACATAGCAGGAGCTAGTTTGATTACGGCGGTGGTGGTTCATATATATAACCGCAGGATTTTGCGCAAGATAAAAGAAGTGAGGCCTTTCGGTGAGCAAGAAGCAGGTAAACCAGATACATAACAGCATCAACCGGGTTGTGCACGAGCCGGTGCGATTAGCGATTTTGAAGATTCTGACCTCAGCGAAAGAGGTTGATTTTAACTTTCTGCTGACTACATTAGGCGTGACGAAGGGTAACTTAGCGACTCATATAAATAAGCTCGAAACAACCGGCCTTATTGAGGTCAAAAAAGAATTTCGGGGGAAGGTGCCGCACACCTCATATAAGATTACAAAGACCGGCCGGCGACAGTTTCAGAAATACTGGGAGAATATGAAGGCACTGGCACCTGAATAAGGTCTTTATGAAACAATAAACAAGTTGGTTGAAAGAAAATCTAAAATATGGAGGTATGTAAAATGAGAAGGTCTCTTATAGTGTTGGCTGCATTGTTTTTGGCGGCTTTGGCCGTGGCGGCGGGTACAGAGAGATTTGAGAAAGTTGTCAACGAAATGGTCGAGGCCATCAATGAGAAAGATTACGCAGGCACCGGAAAAGATTTTGACCAGAGTATGGAGGATTTCTTCCCGTTAGAGAAGAGAAAGCCGTTCTTTGAAAACATATCAACACAATATGGCAAAATCGAAAAACTTGATAAGCCGCGGCTGACTCCGCCCTATCAGGCAATCTTTGTTGCGCACTGCGAACGTGGGAAGCTGGACATACAAGTTTGGCTGGACGAGAAAGACAAGATTATAGGGTTATTGTTCCTGCCACATAAGCCGGCTATACCGGTACCGGAGAAAAATGAGACCAGGCTTTCGCTGCCTTTCAGTGGCAGGTGGCTGGTTGCCTGGGGCGGTGACACAAAAGAGCTCAATCAGCACCATGACGTTCCCAATCAAAGATTCGCTTTCGACTTTCTTGGTGCGAACGAAGAAGGAGAAACGCATAAGGGCGAAGGCAGAGTAAACGAAGACTACCTTGCGTTCGGCAGAGAGGTATTAGCACCGGCAGATGGAAAAGTCACGGACGTCATCAATGGGGTTCGAGATAACGCACCCGGCTCTATGAATCCGTATTCGGGATTGGGCAATGCGGTATTTATCCAGCACCGCGAATATGAGGTGTCGGTCCTTGCTCATCTGAAACTTGACAGTATAACGGTTGAGGTCGGCGATAAGGTCAAAACCGGGCAAGTCGTAGGTCTATGCGGAAATTCGGGGAATTCTTCGGAGGCACACCTGCACTATCATTTGCAGAATACACCCATAATTCAGGATGGGACAGGAATCAAGTGCTATTTTGAAAAGGTTGTAGTGACGGATAAAGGTGGCAGAAAAATAAAGACGAATTATTCACCGATAAAAGGCGAAGTTTTGATTGCCGAGTAGATTTTGGCGGCGGGGGAGAGAAAGTCAGTATTTTTTTCTGAATCTGGCGGTGGGGATGTTTAAGAGCTTGCGATACTTTGCAACGGTTCGTCTGGCCAGTTTGTTAATGCCGGCCTCCGCTAACTTCCTGCGTATCTGGTCGTCACTTAACGGCTTTGCTTTGTCTTCTGCATCGATAATCCGGCGTAATTTGGCCCTTATGGCCTCCCAGCTATATAGGTCGCCGTTATCATCTTTGGTGCCGCCGCTAAAGAATTTTCTCAGCGGCAGTATTCCCTGGGAGCACTGGACGTATTTGCCGGCAACGGCCCTGGAGACTGTGGCCAGATGCACGCCGACATCATCGGCAACCTTTGACATCGGCAGTGGGCGAAGATGCAGCTGGCCCTTTTCGAAAAAGTCCCTCTGGTATTTGACGACGGCCCTGGTTACTTTCAGCAGGGTATTCTTTCGCTGCTCTATTGCATCCATAATCCACTGAGCGGAACGGATGTTGTTTTGTAAAAACTTTTTTGTCTTTTCAGAGACCTTTGTATCTTTTGCCATTTTTGCATAGTATTTACTTACTCTGAGGTTCGGCAAATCAGAATCGGCCAACCGGACGGTGAAGTCGGCTGAATCATCCAACTGCTCGACTATTACATCGGTGGTGATGGCGTGATTCCGGTTGGGCCCAATCTGCAGACCCGGTGAGGTGTCAAGCTTGCTCATGCGTTTGACGGCGAGATTGATTGCCTTAACGCTGCACTTCATTTTTTTTGCGATGTCGGGCAGACGATTTTCGAGCAGTGCGTCCATATGTTCGGCAATCAGGCGGGATTCGAAGGTCATGTCCTCGCTGCTCTGTGCCATCTGGATGAGCAGGCACTCCTTCAGGTCGCGTGCGCCGACACCTGAAGGCTCCAAGTTCTGGACAAGATCCAGGGCGTGTTTCAAATCGTCGATAGTGAAATCGGCCCTGTCCTTGTTGTGCAGCTGTTCCAGTCTTACGGTCAGATATCCCCTATTGTCGAGGTAATCTATTATCATACCGCCGGCTTTTTTGACCGGCTTTTCGGCCTCGACCAGCCGCCACTGCTCTTCGAGATGGTCGTGGAGGGACTGCGGCGGCGCAGCGGTGTTTTTTATCGCCTGCAGTTTGGCGTCGGGCCCGTCAGTTCGAGTGCGTTTATGAAAGGAGCCTGCCTGGCCCATATAGTCCTTAAAACCGTCACCGAGACTGTCAAGGCGCTGGAAGTCTTCAACCTTGTTGTTGTCTGTACTAACGACTAAATCCTTTTCGCCAATATTGTCCTGGGGCTGCTCGCCGTCAGAATCGGGGGCTTCGGGATTTGAGGGTTCGGCCATTTCCAGAACAGGATTGCTATTTAGCTCCTGCTCTATCCTTTCCTGAAGCGCAAGGATTGGAAGCTGGAGGATCTCCATCGATTGAATCATATGCGGAGCGAGCTTCATTCTCTGCTCCATCCGCATCTGTGTGCTCATCTCCAGCTTCATAATGATACCTGAAAAAGTTCCTTAGTCATTGTGACTTATCGGAATTATGAGATACCGAGTTCTCTATTTATAAAGTATATGCGATTATGGCCTTAAAGGTCCGGCCAATTACAAAATCTTTTATGGTTAGTATTATACCATAGAGGAGTTTAAAATCTAAGATATTAGTTGGAAAAAGATGAGTTTCTTCTTGTGTTGTCCTTTGTTTCACATTATTATAGGCCATTGGTAGGAGGCTGTCTCCGCCAATGTAGCAGTGCAGTTTTTAGTGCGCCGGGAAATATTAACATTTTTTTTCAGGAGGATTTGCAATGTCCGGAAGCAACGAAAACAAAAGATGGTTTCTGCTGATGGTGGCTATCATCGTGTGTTTGGCCTTTGTGGTCGTGGCGCATACTGCGTGAGGGGTTAGCTGATATTTTGGCCGGTGGTGGTGAGGGTAAAACCCCGAAATAAATATTTTTGAGCATATTGTGTCGTCGTGCCGGGGGGTGGGTCGTCGCCGTGCCGGCGACGGCTAAACAGCTTTGTTGTTATATTCAGGCAGGATTTTGGCTGGCCTGGCGAGCCTTTCTTCTTTATCTATGAAATAAACCACGGATACCCGCTTTTCCGAAGAGTTTTGACAAAAATATGCGAATAGGCAGATTGTTCTTGATTAGGGCCCGGGCAAAAAGTAATTTGGCCAGAGTATTTTGAACACATAAATTTAATTTTGATAAAAGGAAGCAGGTTACCATGGAAACACTTAAATTGGGTTTCATTGGTGCAGGTTTCGTCGCTAACTTCCACGCTGCGGCGCTTAAACAGGTACGCGCCGCTGAGCTGGTGGGTGTCTATGCGCTCAAGTGGGCGGAAGAATTAGCTAAATTTGCAAAAGCAAACGGATTAGGTGACTGCAAGGTATATCCGAACGTGGCGGAACTATGTAAGAGATGCGATGCGGTGGCGGTGTTTGCACCGAACTTTGTGCGCATCGAACTTGTCGAGCAGATAGTCGAGGCGATGAAAGCCGGTGCGGAACTGAGGGGTATTATCTGCGAAAAACCTCTTGCGCGGACGGTTGCGGAGGGCAGGAGACTTGTGGCTCTGGCGAGGGAAGCAAAAGTGGCCACGGCTTACTTCGAGAATCAAATCCATATGAAAGCCATAAGAGGCGCGCTGGCGCAGCTTGGTCCGGTGCAGAAGAGTATGGGGCCTATCTCACTTGCTCGCAGCGCGGAGGAGCATGCAGGTCCGCACGAGCCGTGGTTCTGGGACCCGACGCGACAGGGCGGCGGCGTGCTGTGCGATATGGGCTGCCACAGCATCGCGGCTTCCTGGTTTGTGCTCACGCCCATCGGCAAACCGGTTACCTTCCTCGAACCGGTCTCCATCAACGCCGAGACGGCGCTGCTGAAGTGGGGGCAGCCTAAATACCGGCAAGAGCTTCTCGACCGCACGGGTGTGGATTACGCGCAGACACCGGCAGAGGATTTCTGTACCGGCATCATCACGTTCCGCAATCCCGAGACGGGGCAGCTGGTCAAGGCGCAGTTCAGCAACTCGTGGATGTATGACAAGCAGGGTCTGCGTCTGCTAATGGAGGCTCTTGGGCCGGGCTACGCCTTCGAGGTCAACTCGCTGAGGTCGCCGCTGGAGGTTTTCATCAGCGATTCCGCGGCTGAGGCTGTGGCCGACGCTGAAACCGCACTGGAGAAGGCGACTGCCTCTCGGGGCTTGCTGGCCGTGCAGCCGAATGAGGCGGACCTCTACGGTTACGTCGATGAGCTTAAAGATGCGCGCAGTGCATTTGTAGGCGGTAAGGATGCGTTTCTGAACTGGGAGTACGGGCTTGAGATTACCAAGCTGGTGCAGGCAGGGTATCTGTCGGCTGAGCGTCGCAAAACTCTCGACCTTACCGACCCGGCTGTCCAGCAGGAGCTCGATTCGTATACGTCCCTTATCGCGCAGGGCAAAGGCGCTGAAATCCTCATGTAAACAGTCGCAAAATGTTAGCTCTACAAGGACCAGGGCCGGCGATAGTCCTGGTGGATGTATTTATTGGCCTCAGGGAGGTTTGTGACCTTCAACTTCGGGCCGTCCCAATACAATTTCCTGCGGGTGCGCAAAGCGACGTTGCCGAGCAGCAGGGCCTGTGTTACAAGGCCGGAATATTCGAAATTGGCGCCGGCGGCTTCGCCGCCTTTGCAGGCCCGGAGCCATTCATCATGATGGCCAATTGACCTTGGCAGCGTTTTCGGCGGCGGTTTGTAAGCCTTCATCCTGGACTCAGGTATCAACCTTGGGTTTGCACCGGCAAAGCCGCAGAGGATTTTACCTTTGTCGCCTACGAAGAGCAGGCCTTCTCTGGTAAGTTCGCGGTCTTTGAGTTCGTCCGGCTTTGGAGGGAACATGCCGCCGTCGTACCATGTCACGGTGACGGGCGGCATATCCGGTCTTGCGGGGAACTGCCAGCGAATTACTGAGGCCCTGGGGTAAGTTTCCGAATTTACCTCTAACTGGTTCCACATCTTGGGCGCATAGGCTGAGCCGCTGGCTTCGACGCTTGTTGGGTGGGCGAGCTTCAAAACGCGGAAGATGGTATCGAAACTGTAACAGCCCATATCACCGAGGGCGCCGGTCCCGAAGTCCAACCAGCCTCGCCAGACCAACGGCAGATAAGCGGGATGATAAGGTCGATGTGGGGCCGGGCCGAGCCAGCGGTCCCAGTCGAGGGTTGCGGGGACGGGCGGGGTTTCGGTCGGGCGGTCAATACCCTGAGGCCAGATGGGCCTGTTGGACCAGTTGTGGACTTCGCGGACGGGGCCTATAGCTCCGGCCCATATCCATTCGCGGAGCAGGCGCGAATCTTCGGAGGCCTGATTGACGGTTCCAAGTTGCGTGGCGACCTTGTACTTTCGGGCGGTCTCGGCCATCTTGCGAGCTTCAAAGACGGTATGTGTAAGCGGTTTCTGGCAGTAGACGTGCTTGCCCATCTTCATTGCTGTTATCGAGACCAGGGCGTGTGAATGGTCCGGCGTAACCACGAGCACGGCCTCAATATCTTTGTGCTTTTGCAGCATCTTGCGGAAATCGGTGTGCGCGGTGCAATCGCTATTGCCGTACTTTTCGTTAACGATATGCCTAACTCTATCGCGATTGTTTGCATCGACATCGCAGACGGCAGCAATCCGCACGTCGGGCTTGTTCAGAAAACTTTTCATGTCACGCGTACCCTGGTCGCCGACGCCGATAGATGCGATAGTGATTTTTTCGCTGGGTGGGATACGACGGGGACCTGCTAAAACATAGCTGGGGACAATCGTAAAGGCTGTCGCAATAGCGGCAGCGCCGCCCATAAAATCACGCCGGGATATGTTTCCGTCTTTCTTGTTGGTAATTTTAGTCTGGTTTTTCATATTAGCATCTCCTCAACAAAAGTAAGATTCCTGTACACCAGCCTAATAACGGATTGGCTGGTGAAGAACATTTTCAACTACAGTTTCTTGTTACTATTCAGGCCTTTTTGGAACTCTGCATTTTGCTTAATGGTACCACGTCCTTGACCAAATAACAACAGGCTCGGTCGATTAAGACAATATCAGAAAAACATCCGAACACCTTCGAGGCCAGGTGACCAAATTATTGGAGAGACTATTCTATCTGGCGTTTTGCGCATTCTACTATGCGGTCAACTTCCTGCGCCAGGGCTTCATCCATCGGTTCCGGCTTGTGTGTGGCCAGGATGCGATTTACCTCGTCTAAAGCGCGGTCGGCCATTGAGCTGCGTCCGTCGCTTTGCCAGAGTTCCCAGCTCTGCCTTGTCCAGGCTGGCCCAGGGAGCCAAAGCTCGCGGCGGAAGTGTTTGACGGTATGCTCCTCAGCCAGGTAATTACCGCCTGGCCCAACCATGTCCACCACCTTCGTGGCGAGAGTATCAGCGTCGACTTCAAAGCCGCGCACAATTCGTTTGACATAGTTCACCAGTTCGTTGTCGATATACAGCCAGGTAAGGCTGGCAGCGTGGTCTGTTCCACAGATGCCGCAATGTCCGAACGTATCCGCCCCGGCCAGTGCACCCAAAACCATTGTGCCGGCTTTCTCGATGCCCGCCTGGGCGTCTGGGACCTTCGCATCAGTGAGGCCTACATTGATGTACACCGGAAAGCCATAGGAGCGTGCTATCTGCACCATGGCTACAGCCATTAGCGCTTGCTCGGGAGAGCCAAATGAGCAGATGCTCGTACGCGGGTCCATTATATGCGGAATCCCACCATAAGTTACCGGCGTACCGGGCGACAACAATTGGGTGACAACAACGCCCGCAAGTATTTCCGCATTTTCCTGAGCTAACGTGCCTGCGAGGGTCGCCGGAGCAGTTGCAGATGTCATTGCCATCGGGCCAATGCTGACAGGCTGGCCTGCCCGTACAAACTCCATTAAAATGTCCAGCCCGTCTTTGGGCAATTGCAATGGACTTATAGGTTCCAGAAACGCTTCCACCATCGGATGAGCACGCAGGGCGGCATCACCTCCGGCGATGGTGCGGTAAATCTGCAAAACATAGCGGGCCGTTTGGCCATTGCAAACCCAACAGCGTGTCGGCTTGCTTGTTCCCTTTAGCAGTTCGCCGGTCAGGAACACGTCCCGATAAGTTGCAGGTATCTCTTCTGGTTGAGCCATTGAGCCTACTATGTTGATATTGGCCAGAGCATCACCGAGGCGAATCGCATCGCGTGCGTCCTGTATTGTGGCTGGACGAAGCCGGCTGGTCTGGGAATCTATCCAGCCGAACTGGCCGGGGCTGGACATCAACACAAAATCACCATAGCCAAAACGTGCCGTGCGCTCCGCATTCCGGCCATGCAGAATATACCGCTTACCGGCGCGGGCCACACTATCCATAACCAGCTGCTCAGACAGACGTGCTATCTTACTATCCTGGTCCACCTTGGCACCGCCTTCTTCCAGCAGTTTCAGCACCTTATCGTGGTGCACCATAATGCCCGTATCCCGGAGAATGAGAATGCTGCCGTCTCGGATAGATTGTATTTCCCGCTCAGTCAAAACTTGTATGTGGATGTTTGCCATATCTAATTACCTCAGTGGGGACAGCACTTATCAGCGAGCAAGCCATACTGCTTTGAGCAGCCATCGATGGCGCAGCGCACGACTGCACCCCTGCCGGTTTGCATTGAGTCATAATTCAAAGGGGGCCCTTGACACCTTGGAGTCGTAATGGCAATTCGACCCCTCACGTTCCGGCTGATTGATAACAGGGTTAGAGAATCTACTTTTTCGTTAATCAGCCGCTGGACTGCTACAACGACCATCCTTTGCGATATCGGCAGTGGATATACCTATTGGCCTCAGATACGTTGGTACAGACCATGTTCGGCCCATCCCAATTCAACTTCTCGCCCGTGCGGATAGCAATATTACCCGACAGCATTACTTCTGTGAGCGGCCCGGAGAAATCAAAACCGGCAGCCGGCGGTTTGCCGCCCTTGCAGGCCTGGAGCCACTCTTTGTGGTGTCCGGTCGACCGTGGGATAGTTTTTGGTGGCCGCTTGTACGCCTTCATCTTCGTTTCAGGTATCAGCCGGGGACTTGCAGCACACCAGCCTGGCGCCAGTATCTTGCCTTTGTCACCCACAAAGACTGTGCCGCCATCGTTATCGCCAAACTGTCGACCCTGCTCGAGTTCTTCCGGACGCGGTGGCTTATTGCCACCGTCATACCACATCAGTGTCACGGGCGGAATATCGCCGCGCTGTGGAAATTCGTATCGGAGTATCGATTTAGTAGGCCCTGTTTCTTCATTGTTACCTTCCTGGGAGACAACTTCGATAGTCGTTGGGTATCCGAGCTTCAAGGCCCAGAAGATGGGAGAACAATTGTGGATACCCATATCGCCTAAAGCGCCCGTTCCGAAATCCCACCATCCTCGCCACTTAAAGGGGACATAAGCCGGATGATACGGCCGATACGGTGCCGGGCCCAGCCAGAGGTCCCAATCCAGTGTGGCGGGCGGTGGCGGTTCTTCTGTCGGTTGGGGGATGCCCTGAGGCCACCAACCCTTAGGTCTGTCGGTCCACGTGTGGACCTCGCGTACGGCACCGATGGCACCGTCCCAAATCCATTCACATAATAATCGTATACCCTCACCCGCATGTCCCTGGATGCCCATTTGAGTAGCGACCTTGTGCTCACGGGCCGCCTCAGCAAGCTTGCGGGCTTCGTAGATCGAATGTGTCAGCGGTTTTTCACAGTAAACATTTTTGCCCATCTTGATAGCCATCATAGTGGCGACAGCGTGTGTATGGTCAGGTGTAGATACTACCACCGCGTCGATGCCCTTTTCTTTTTCCAACATTCTGCGGAAATCGCGGTACTTCTTAGCATGCCGGTAACGTTTGAATGCGGGCGCTGCTTGCCTCCAATCCACATCGCACAGTGCTACAATGTTTTCACTGCTGAGAGCTGCGAGGTTCGCGGCTCCACGGCCGCCCACGCCGATAGCGGCTATATTGAGCTTCTCGCTCGGCAGGGTACGACCGGGACCTCCCAGGACGTAGCTGGGGACAATCGTAAATGCCGCAGCCGCTGCGCCGCCGATAAAGTCGCGTCGGGACAGTCTCCCTCCTTTACCGGTGCTTGCTGCTGGGTGGCTTTTGGAGAGTTCTTTGTCGCGCTGCTTGGTATTCTGATTGTCATTCATTTTATTACCCCGCTACAAATCTGTGTCTGTTAGGTTTTTTCTATTTTATGTCGGGTGGAAAATTACTCTAATTTCTGTCGGCCGATGATGGCATCGGTGAGCATTTTGCCGCTTGCATATTCGATGGTGCTGCCGGTGGGCAGTCCCCTCGCCAGGCGGGTGATTTTGACGCCGGTCGGCCTAAGCAGCGAGCTTATATAAAGCGTTGTTCCGTCGCCGGCCAAATTGGGATTGGTCGCCATTATTATTTCTTTTACATCACCTTCGCGCACCCTCTCGATGAGCCTGTCGATGGTCAGGTCGCTTGGCTCGATTCCGTCGAGCGGTGCGATGTGGCCGCCGAGGACGTGATAGAGCCACTTGCAGGCGCCGGTTTTTTCGAGGGCGATGACGTCCTTTGGCTGTTCGACAACACAAATTAGCGTTTTGTCGCGGCTCTGGTCGGAGCAGATTTGGCAAACCGGCTGTTCGGATAGATTGTAGCAGATTTCGCAGCGTTTGGTTTTGTTCTTCACATCTCGAATAGCATCGGCAAGAGCCATAGCTTCAGCCGGCTCGGCTTTTAGTATATGAAAAGCCAGCCGTTCCGCCGTCTTAGGCCCAACCCCCGGCAGCTTCCCAAGCTCCTCGATAAGTTTATTCAAACTTTCTGTATAAACGGCGCTCATCTTATGTATACACGATTTTAGATGCGAAAAACCTGTACTATTTCAAAAGGTAGTGTATACTATCGAAAGCGGTGATGTCAACCAGCGATGAACCGAGTTTAAGAATCAGGGGAAAAATTATCTTGCCGTCTGTGTGGCACAGGATTAATATCATACATATTACAGGGCTGGAGTTGAAATGAGTTAAGAAGGAATGGGCATGGACAAACACTCATATAGAATTTACTGCGCAGGGCCTTTGTTTAATCCGAAGGAACGTGAAGAAATGGCGGCTATTGCATCCGTCTTGAAAGACGCTGGTTATTCTGTGTTCTTGCCGCAAGAGGATGGACTCAAATTTGCCGAACTGTTGCCAACTCTTACTAAGAAAGAGATCCCAGTGGAGGATGGGATGGTGATGCTTAGCATGGCCATTTTTTCTCTCGACGTCTTTGAAGTTGTGAATAGCGATGGACTTGTACTGAATATGAATGGACGTGTGCCGGACGAGGGAGCAATGGTAGAATCCGGTATCGCGTGGTCTCATAATAAGACTGTAGTAATCTTTAAGAATGATGATCGGTCGTTAATTCTCGGAAATTGCAATCCCTTGGTAATGGGTTTGTCTGATTTTGAATTTGTCGATAAGTATGAAGATATTCCAGTAGCATTTGATCGCAGACTAACTGAGCCTCGCAAGCTTGTCGCTTCCGCATTTCCATTGAACTGTGAAACAACGAAGAAAAACGGACAGAAGATTAGTGATTACTTGGCTCAAAGAAGAACGAAAGATGAAATCACAGACCTTCTATTCAGGCTTTTTGGGGAGATATCATGTCAGATTTCAAGAGGTCCGAAAAAGAACTTTTCCCAGACGCTCGGGCGACCATTGGTACCAAAGGAAGGTATGGACAGTTAGAACCAAACGGAATTCGTTTGGATTTCCAACGAGATGTACACCGAATAATATACTCACAAGCGTTTAGTCGTTTGAGGCATAAGGCTCAAGTCTTCCATTTTCCTCGAAATGACCACGTTACTACTCGCATGGGTCATGTTCTGTTCGTGGCCTCTGCGGCGCGTACTATTGCTCGGTCCTTGAGACTGAACGAGGATTTGGCAGAGGCTATTGGCCTTGCTCATGATATTGGACACGCTCCGTTTGGACACCAAGGTGAAAGGTTTCTAACAGGTATCATCAAGGGAATAATTAGTAAGAACAGCAACTTCAAAAAAATTATGCCGGTTTTCCACCATGAGGTATATGGCCTAAGGGTTGTTGACAAGTTAGCCAAATTAGACAGCGAGCGTCCGGGCCTGAAATTGACCTGGGAAGTCAGAGACGGAATAATTTCCCACTGCGGTGAGGACTTTGGAACTTGTAAGCTTGAACCAGGAGATAAAAACAAGAACTTGGAAGCGATAAGAAGAAAAGAGGAGGCTGGTAACCCTGCTACTTTGGAGGGATGTATTGTTCGTCTGATAGATAAGATAGCCTATTGTGGAAAAGACATAGAAGATGCTATTGAGGTGAATATTATAAATAAGAGTGAAATACCTCATAAAATTCATGAAGAGCTGGGTAGCAACAATGGACAGATAATTGGAACTTTCGTAGAAGACATGATCCAGAATAGCTATAATAGAGACTATGTAGCCATTTCCCAAGAGAGAAGTGAGTTGTTACACAGTATGATAGAGTTTAATAAGGAACATATCTATCAAAGTAAAAAGGCTGAAAAGTATAGGCAACAGGCAGAGGAGAACATAAGTTTACTTTTTCAAAAACTCCTCGAAAAACTGCAAGAAAACCAACGCTTCAAGTCGTGTGATAAGGACGAACCAGATGAGTATAATGTTTACAGGGTATTTCGTAAGTTTGTATATAAGGATATGAAAAGCATTTATGACGATTCCACACCTGATGAACTTATCGTTTTGGATTTTGTTGCTGGTATGACTGATGGATTCGTTTTACGTTCTTTTGAAGAACTATTCATACCCCGAGCCACAGTGTAGAATCTTTGAGATTGTGAGTTGGCTGTAATTGACCAATGTTTTGCTGCGTTTTGTATATTTCCTGCGTCATACGATTTACGTTTGTCTAATTTTCCTCGATTCCTGTTATAGTAGCGTCGAGGCCGAGGATGACGGTTTTTACGGCGGGGTCGTTGAGTATCTGGTTTTTCCTTCGGCTGCTGGTTTTGACCTCCTTGATCGGCGGCTTTGGTTGTGGTTGTTCGTCGCTGGCGACCTTACGCCCGTCGCTCGTTGCTCGTGGCTCGATGCTCGATGCTGGATGCTCCGCCGATAGGCGTCCTGTGGAGATGCTTGATGCTCGTGGCTCGCTGCGTGATGGCTCAGGGCTTACGCTTTCAGGTGCCGGCTTTTTTTTTATGGGAGCCGGTGAATTGCCCTGCAATTGCGAGAGGAGCTCGTCGACGTTCAGGAAATGCTCGCTCAAGGCAAATCGCAAGAGCAAAGCTTCTAAAAGGGCACGGGGAGTGTCACTGTTTTTGATTGACCAGCGCAGCTTTTCGAGTGTTGTTATGCTGTAAACGAGTGCAGCGGTGTCAAATTTTTCGGAGAGCTGGCTTGTCCGCTCTCGCTGTTCGGCGGTCAAAATCAGAAGCTCGCTGTCGGCTCCTGCGCTCTTTGCCACCATCAAGTCGCGCATATAATCGATTAGGGCATCGACGAGCTGGACCTCGCTTAGGCCGGTGCTTATTAAATTTTCTGTCGCGGCCAGTGTTCCGGCTGCGTCGCTATCGCCGATTTTCGCAATGAGATTATAGATTTTTTCACTATTGGGGCAGCCAAGATACTCCTCAAGCAGCTGGCTGCTCAGCGGTTCGACGCCGGTACTTATCAATCTGTCCAGCAGGCTCAAGCCGTCTCTCATCGAGCCGTTCGCCATTTTCGCCAGGGGCAAAATCAAGTCATCTTCGTATTTTATTTTTTCCTGTTCGAGTATGGACTTTAGCTGGCCGGCAATGAGGCTGGCGTTTATGTTGCTAAAATCGAATCTCTGACACCTGGATTGGATTGTGGGGATGACCTTGTTCGGCTCGGTGGTGGCGAAGATGAACTTGACGTGGGAAGGCGGCTCTTCCAGTATCTTCAAAAGTGCGTTGAAGGCGGGGACAGTGAGCATGTGGACTTCGTCAATAATATAGATTTTAAACCTGCAGCGTGCAGGTCGATAGATTGCATTCTGACGGAGCTCACGGACCTGCTCAACGCCGTTGTTTGTGGCACCATCAATTTCGATGACATCGATGTCCTCGCCGAGATTGACGGCGACGCAGCTGTCGCACTTGCAGCACGGCTGTGTGGTGGGGGCGTCGACGGTGAGGCAGTTGAGCGACTTTGCGAGGATGCGTGCCATCGTTGTTTTGCCGACGCCGCGAGTGCCTGCAAACAGGTAGGCGTGTGCGACCCTGCCGGTCTTTATGGCGTTCTTTAGCGTCTGGGCGATGGGGTCCTGCCCGATAACGTCATCGAATGTCTGCGAGCGATACTTTCGTGCTAAAACAGTATATGCCATCGCAATTTATTATTTACTATTGACTATTTATCACCCTATAACACACCGGCAGTATAGCAGAGCAGATAGTAACTTTCCAGAAAAAGATTTTCGATGGGCGGTTTTTGGTGGAATTTGTGAAGTTTGGGCTGGCGATTTTTCTGGACAAGGGCGGTTTGATTCAGTAGAATAATTGAGATAATTAAACGGTATCCTTTTTTGGGAGAGCAACAATGGACGGGAAATCAAATCGAAGGTTCCGGCCGGTAATGACGGTTTTTACGCTGGTGATATGGAGGCGATTCTTGAGGAGAGATTATAGTCACTTCGACTCAATTTATAAGGATGGAAAAATGAGAGATAAAATTCTATACAGTTTAGTAGCACTGTTCATAATGGCAGGTCAGGCGGGTGGCAGCACGACCCGTTATGAATTCGTGGAGGGGGAAAGCACCGTCCTTCAAACCGGAGGCTTTGCCGGCGTCCATATAACCTACTCGGTCGCAGGCCGGTTCGTGTTAACTGTGGATTTCGAGGCAGGGGTGGCATCATTTGACCGGGTAGATGCAAACCTCAGTGATATCGGCTTGTCGCATACGCCGAGCTTGGATGAACTTTTTAACATGACCGAGCTTGTCGGCACCGTTATCAGCGGTACCCAAATCCACTTTGTGGGCAAGGCCACAGAGATTTACCCGGTCGATGTCAACATCATGGTGACCCTCAGAAATAGTTCGGTTGAACTGGTCGGCGGAACGTTTCCGCCCTGCTGTGACTTTTTTGTCTATACTATAGACGCTGTTGCCGTCGAGTCTACCAGGACTATCTACGTTGATGCGGATGCGAATGGTCTCAATGATGGTTCATCTTGGGCCAATGCTTACAACTACCTACAGGATGGGCTGATGATGGCCTCGGCCGGAGACGAGATTTTGGTGGCTCAGGGGACCTACAAACCCGATGATTTCGTCCTGAGCAAAAGGCCGAATCTTGGTCGAATGGAAACCTTCCAGCTCAAGAATGGCACGGCTATTAAGGGCGGCTACGCCGGATTCGGCGAAGTGGACCCCAATGCCAGAAACATCGAACTTTACGAGACCATCCTCAGCGGCGACCTCAACGGAGACGACGGCCCAGACTTTACCAACAATGGGGAAAACAGTTATCACGTTGTAACCGGAGGCAACAACAGAATGGAAACGACCATCATCGATGGATTCACTATCACCGGCGGATATGCCAATGGTCCCGATGGGTACGATAAAGGCGGAGGAATAATGTTTTATGTGGACTGCGGTTTCATAATTTCAAACTGTACCGTCATTGGGAATAAGGCTGAACGTTCCGGCGGAGGTATGTATTCTGTTGGTGACGGCGGCCATGGCTCCACAATCATCAATTGCCGGTTCATTTCCAATACCTCCTGCTGGCGTGGCGGCGCGTTTTGTCTGAGTGCCGAAAGTATTCCACATATAATAAACTGTATTATCAGTCGTAACGAAGCCGTAACTGGTGGAGCAATTTATGTTATTGAAGGCTATCCCAGAATAATAAACTGCACAATTAGTCGGAATATCGCTTTGGATCAATGCGGTGGAGTAGCAGTCTTCGAGGGAAGTTCACACTTTACCAATTGTATTCTCTGGGCAAACCTTGATAGTGGCTACGACGATGAAGCCGCCCAAATCCAGGCGCAATACGTATGGGTGAACTACAGTTGTGTTCAGGGTTGGACGGGCAATTTAGGTGGAACCGGCAACATAGGCGCCAACCCTCGATTTGCTGAACCCGATTTATGGGTAGGTAACGATTATCATTTGAAGTCGCAGGCGGGCAGGTGGGATGCGAATAGCGAAATGTGGATTCACGATGATGTAACAAGTCCCTGCATCGATGCGGGAGATCCGATGAGCCCGATTGGCCTTGAGCCGTTTCCCAACGGCGGCAGGGTCAATATGGGAGCATTCGGCGGCACGGCTGAAGCGAGTAAATCATATTTCGGAGGGCCGGTTTGTGAAACGATTGTGGCAGGAGATATAAACGGCGACTGTAAGGTGAACTTTTTAGACTTTCGGCTGATGGCATTGCACTGGCTGGAGGAAAGATAGTCTAAAAAGACGACAGGCAACGGATAGAAAGAAGCCAAGGATTTAGAGGGAAAAGTGCAAAGCTGTGGCGCAAAGGCCAGAAATTGAGGGACCGCAGCCTCTTATTCGGCGGGGTGAAAAAAATTTTGTAGCAGGCTTGACAAAAAGGGGGCAATTTCATATTGAGTATCGGCTACTCGGATACAATAATCGAAGATTCAGTCAATAATGGATTAAAAGGGGATTTATTATGAAGGTAACAATTGAAGATACCTGCACTGCGTGCGGGCTGTGTGTGGATACCTGTCCTGACGTTTTCGAGATGGGGGAAGATATAGCCCAGGTTACCGTTGATGGGGTTCCTGCCGAACACGAGGACGCTGCTCAGCAAGCGGCTGACGAATGTCCGGCTGAAGCAATTATCGTGGAATAATGAGCAATTAGTCGTTAGTTGTTAGCATTTAGATTGCTTCGTCCGCCTTCGGCGGACTCGCAATGACAGGGAGCATCATTGCGATGAAGAAGGCGACGAAGTGGGCTATTTGCTAAACACTATTCACTAACGGCTATCCACTACCCGTTGAAAGCTCCCGGCTTCTTTCGCATGCCCTTTTTATGGCAGCTGCTACCAATGGACTGAATTTGCCATCGGTAAAAACCTTAAACGCCGCTTCCGTTGTGCCGCCCGGAGTGGCAACCTTCTTAACAAGCTGGGCAGGGCTATCACCTTCGGCTGCTGCCTTCTCAGCCAGCAGCGCGGCACCCTTGCCCGTCTGCAGCACCAGGTCTCTGGCCACATCTTCCGGCAGACCAAGTTCGATACCGGTTCTTATCATCTCCTCCATCAAAAGGAAAAAGTAAGCAGGCCCCGTCCCGCTTACCGCCGTAATCGCATCCAGCAGACCTTCATCCTCAATCACGATGGCTTCACCCACCGAGAGGAAAATCAAGCGTGCTATTTCCACTCTTGTTTTTGCTTTCTCATTGGCGAATAACACGCTGGCTCCCTCATCAACCCAGGCCGGCATGTTCGGCATAACACGAACAATTGCCACATCACCAAGCTCACCGGCAATATCAGCGGTCCGGATGCCGGCTGCGATGGATACCACAAGGGCCTCTTCCTTGACAGCACCTTTTATACTCTGAAGGGCGTCCGTCATATTCTGTGGCTTGACGCTCAACACCAGAATATCCGCATTCGATGCTAATTCCGCGTTATTTTCCGCCGTCCTTACACCATAGTGCTCCCGCAGGTATCCAAGTCTTTCAGGCCGGATGTCACTGACAAAAACCTTACCGGGCCTGTAAACATTGGCCTTGAGAACACCGTTTATCATAGCTTCGGCCATATTTCCGCTGCCGACAAAACCTATCGTGTCCACGCGTTTCTCCTTGTTAAAATCAGCCGTCCCCCACCGTCATCCCGAGCGAAGCGCAGCGAAGTCGAGGGATCTCACTTTACATTTTGACTTTATGAGCTTACAATTTTAGCAGTAATTTCTTTGCAGTAAATATTAAAACTAATTATGGAGAATAGCAATGCAAAAACAAGTCGAATATGGACAAGCAATCAAAACCAAGTACCCGGAACAGGTGGTAATCGCTATCGCTAAGGACAAGAACGGCCGCGCCAATCCTATTACATTAGGCTGGACAATGATTGTGTCGGGGACGCCGCCGATGATGGCAATAGCCGTCGCAAGTGGGCACTATTCAATCGAGACCATCAGGCACTCCAAGTGCTTTACGGTTGCGTATCCATCGTCGCATATGGCCGATGCTGCTTTATTTTTCGGCTCAAAATCCGGCAGGGACATTGATAAATTTGCCGAATTCGATTGCAAGACCGAGTCGGCTAAAGCGGTTGATTCGGTGCTGCTTGCCGATGCTGTTGCCAATTTTGAATGCACGCTCGAATCAGAGACACCGGCCGGCGACCACATAATCTTTGTCGGCCAAATCGTTGCCTCACATATCAACACCGAGCCGAAGAAGCGGCTGTATATCACCGGCCCGGGACATAAATTGGATTCGGTTTCCTGAAAAACCGGCTCTTACCGTTAATGGGTAGTAGTCTGTCAGGATTGAATCTGTAAGTGCCATTGCGAGCGAAGCGAAGCAATCTATATTTAGCCTGCGGTTTTACCGCAGGTTTGGATTCACAAAATCGTACTTGACAGACTACTAACTGGTGGCGGATATCCACCTGCTCGGCTTTGCTCAATAACCGTTTTCGTACCTCCGATACCAGCAATAGCCTCCCAAGAAAAGTCGTAGGGTGGGGCTCGCCCCACCATTATTTCTGTTCTGGTAAAATGTGTTTTTTCCCCTAATCAGCAGGGAGCTTCGTGTATTCTATTGAATTCCGTTGAACCGCGCGTAACGCCGAGCATGAGGGGCTTTTGTGAAGCGCAGCGTAACAAAAGTCCCACTCGATGCTCATGTTAGCACGTGTCACACTAACAGATTATGTATCATTCTAAAAATGCAGCCTACCATCAATTACTTTTGTTTTACTACTCCAGAAGGAGTTTCAATAAGTCTTTCAACTCCGTTTCACTTGGATTAACGGCCTTTATTATCCCTTTTCTGTCAATGAGTACAACAGTGGGATAGAAGAAGACGTTGAAGGATTTGGCATTTATTCCATGCTCGTCAACAGCGATTGTGTACTTAATATCATCACGAGATATGAATTCAGGGATCTTCTCGCTGGATTGAGCAGTGTGTACACCGATAATGATAAAACCACGATCTGAGTAGTGCTCATGCAGTCCCTTAAAGAAGGGGATCTTTGCCATACAAGGGCGGCACCAGACGCCAAAGAAATCAAGCAGGATAACCTTGCCCTTGCGATCCAATCCGCCAGCTTGACTATTGTACCATTTCTCAACTTCCAAGAGCGGAGCTTGACGTCCAACCATTTCAGCGTGGATGCGGTTGACCTTTTCCGGCCTGCCATTTCGCCAGACGTATTCATTACTTTCATCATCGTTGTTAGTAAGCCTCGCGCCCTCAGGCAGATCCATCTTAAAGGCGCCAAGCTCATCAAGGTCAGGGTCCCAAACGATATTATACCGACGTACTTTACGTTTCGAGTGATGTGAGCGACCATCCATGTCGGTCCATCTTTCCTCATATGTCCCCGCAACGGGCAACCATATGCCGCTGACCTGCTCCAGCATCACGTCATCGATGACAAATTCGCTGTGCTTGACGGTGCCCAGGACTATTTTCCCGGGGGGAGGTTGCGGGGGATCCTCGATCAACCTGTAGCGAATTACCGCCTTACGGAGATGATATCCCGCTGCAGGATCAATCCAAAATGTACAAATCTCCCCCTCACGACGAGTAGCTTCAACCACGTGACAAGCATGGCCACTGATTTCTTCCATCTGCTTACGTAGGGTCAACTTCGCCGTGCCTAGAAGAACTTTTGCATAATGATCACCCATGCATCTGGGGATACCAATACCATCGAGGAATGAATCCTTCAATTCTGACTGTAAAAGAGTCGCCCTGAGCGATTTGTTTCGGCTGATATACGCATTATGATGGTCCATTGAGGGGAGTTTTCTCCGATGCAGAAACCTCGATCCATTCCAGATATTGCGAGATTCCTTAAAGGGTATCTCATTGCCATCCACGGTTTCAAGCACATGCGCGGTCCCATCTACTCGATCACCGTCCTGAATGACTCGGTACACATAACGCAACTTAGTTCGGTCTCCTGGCTTAAATTCCCGTCCCGGCCACGTAACGACCGTGTCACAGTCATGCAGAAGCGACGGACGCTTATCATATTCTGCGGCCGCACGCTGCAGAACCGTCTCAGCGTCTAAGTCTGTAGGTGTCTGTCCAACTGCTAAAGCGGCTGTCATATAAACTAAACATAGCCATGCCACACCGTAAGGGCCAAGGGCCAGGTCATAAGTATAGGTTTTTGGATAGGCCCGTTCCTCCTTGTCAATCGGTGAATTCAGAATTATTCGGGATAAGATAGATAGGTTTATTGGCAATGGATGTCGGCTTCGTATCATTAGATATCTTTCAAGTAGTTGGACTGCTAACTATGCATATATGGTTTCCAGATAAGAACCCACAAGCGCCCAAGTGTCGGCATAATACGCGTTCTTCCTCAACGTGTAAAAGTTCTTTCTGAAAACAGTTACGCTGATCCTCTTTCTTATCAAGCGTCTTATATGGTTTCCGTATAACATCCCGAACTTCTCGTCATTCAGAGAAATCCCAGCCGTTGTTGTACCCTCACAAAATACAAAAAGATTCTGATCTGTCAACAAAGAATTGACAAGCAAATAGGTGCTTTTTTTTCGCTTAATACAGTGATTTGAGTGTGGTTTTAGAAATGAGCATTTTCGTATTTTTTCACGAAAATTTGTAAAAATACCCACTTTTTGACCAAAACTGAAAGGGGGCGCTTGATGGACTTGACTTTTCGGAATTTTGGGTCTTGACAAACAGGCCAATTTGTGCATTAGCAGAGTGCGTGGCACGTAAGCGGATGACAGAGGACTGATGAGGGAGAGAAAATTAACCGTGGATTAACCCAGATTTTGGTAGTGTCCTAATTTGGAATTTTTTTAAAATAATGAACAAGATGGCATGAAAAAAGTAAATCTATCAAAAAAATGTGGGATTTTTAATATCAATATATTATCATAACATATTGATTACTTTGCACTTACGGCTTATTTGGAATGAGCTGATTAAAATAACTGGAAATCGCCGAAATAAGAGAGTATAGTCTTTTTTTAATTATGTAATTCGGAGTAGTAAGTCACGGATGAGTTAAAGGAGGTTATTATGGCTGCGCCACATGGGCAAATGGAATGTAAGCTATATCCCAGCGCCTTTTCTGGTGAGGTAGTTTTTCAAGTTGACACAAAGATTGGACAAAGTTACGAAGGTGTAGCCCCAAAGCACTATGTTCAGCCTAATACCCAACTGACAAAGGAGGGTGTAAACGGCCAAGTCAAAGTACGTGTCTTAGATAATGGTGCAAATGAAGCGAGGGTTTCTGTGCCCGATGGCCAAATCTTGACTGTTTCAGCGGATAAGGTTCATGAAACATAGGAGGTTAGCGTGTATCTATCTGACGTTGATTTACGTCTGGCCATACAGTGTGGCGACCTCATCGTAAAACCTCCACCGACTGAAGAAATAGGACCCACGTCTATAGACCTACATTTAGACCGCGTAGAAGAGGCCGCTATCTGGGATTGCGAAGCAATTGCTGCGCACAATAAGGATTTAGGACTTCCACCAAGAGAATTAAATGTGGCAAGGATGACATACGGTGCTGTTTCTCGGGAATACATGGTTTCACCTCCTCGTGAAGCCGAGGTCGGGGACGGGCTTGTGTTCAGGCGGGAGGATGCCATTATTCTTCGCCCTAATGGTTTTGTCGTGTGGCAAACAGTAGAGGTAGCTGGCACTCCCGAAGAAAACCCTAAATATATTTGCTTCATCGACGGCAAGAGTACTCGTTCCCGTACTGGCTTAGTTGTGCATTTGACCGCTCCAACAATTCATGCTGGTTGGAGCGGCAATATAACGCTCGAGATGACTAATTGCGGCCCATTGGATTTGGTTCTTCACGCTGGGGATGCTGTTGCGCAGCTCACGGTAGCCAAAATAACTCAACCTCCCGCCATGGATGTTAAATTATATGAATCAGCAACGCATGGTCAAACAAGTGTTCATGGTGCTGAACCCGATACTTCTTCCTCCTAATTTTCTTCTTTTTCATTAATTTCCCATCCCATGTTTTTACAATGAAGTTCTAAGTAGTTGATAAGAGAAGTAACATCTTTTTAAAACTAGGGACCGCGGGACTGTTGAAAAAGGTAGAGTTGCTTAGTCGCTACACGCCTCACAATGACACAAAGTACACTTTCAGGGCATTGCGAGCGATTCGAAGAATCGCGTGGCAATCTCAAAACGCTGCTTTGGGACTTTTTCAACGGCCCCACCGCCACCTATTAATGCCTGCTGACAGTACGCAAAAACGGTGACTTTCCCTAATAAAACCATCCTTGGATTATCACTTAATTTTTGGCAATTCGACAAACTAATTGCATCTAAGTTGCGTTCTCGAAGGCCGGGACTATCCAGCATCCCTATCCGCTGCACGCTATACCCCCTGTTCTCCTGTTACCCTGATATCCACAACCTGTTTACCTGATTACCTGATAAACTTTCTTCTCTCTGCGTCTAATAAAAGCCCAATATTTTTAATTATTTACTTTACATCTAACATTTCCTAATGTATAATATATATCAAACTGACAAAATGTGAATACTGAATAGTAAATTAGGAAAACTTATAATGGCTACAAAAGCCCGAATTTATGCCCTAAGTACCTTTGCCTTAAGTACTTATGCCATCTACATCTGTCGTGATTCCTTTACAATTGTAGGGAGTCCTCTACAAAATCAACTCTTTTTTAACAAACAAAGCCAATTTCCGAAAAAGTCAAATGGACGTAAGTAATGTTATAACAAAGGGATATGAAAATGAGACACTTAGCGAACGCGGGAAAAACAAACCCAATTCAAAGCCAAACAAAGTACTTTTTAAGGAAGATGCCCAATGAAAAGATGGATTAGATGGTTAATCGTAGCTGCAATCGGTTTTATACTGATGGCATTTTCATACTATAACTATCAATACGAAGCTGGTGACAATCCATGGAAAAACGCCTTTATGTACATAGGCAGAGGTGACCCAAATTGTGAGGTTGAAGGGCTGGAATATATCAAGATACCTATTCGGCTGCTGCCTCTGGCCGGCCGAGCGCAGAACTTTACGAAATTAGCTCGCAATTTTGGGCCGAACGTTGAGAAAAGCTATCGTCTTTGCTTCCAGGAAAAAGTTGTTCTTTATCTTGATATGGAGGCCGATTTTACAAGCGAGATGCTTGAGTGGGGACAATTGCCAGCGAGTGGTGCAGACGAGGTGCTGGCAGGTTATGCCACGAGCCGCAAAGATGAGATACCTGTTGATGGTCACTCGCTTCAAGTTGTCGGGCAGTTGAAGAAAAGCGTTGGTCTCTTTGTCAACAGCTATCTGATTTGTGAAGGTGCTGCGGCACAGGAATTGTTTGACCCTGATGACAAGGCTGTCCAAAATGCCTACATTCTTCGGCTGCCCAAAGGGCAATTGGGTGATTCGGAAATTCGCGAGCAGCTCAAAAAGGCCTTTCCCAAGTCGCAATTCACGGTGTACACGCCGCTAATTCGCACGCAGCCGGCCGCCTTTTTTATCTATATCGTAGGGATGGCCCTGCTTTGTTTTGGTGGCTGTCTTGCGATGTTTACGCTTTATTGCACTTTAGCTGACCGGATTCGGAACAAGTGGCTGCGGCTGCCCCTGGCGGAGATTCGCAAGTACAAGCACCTTTTCGTCACAATGAATCTAATCTATTTTGGAACGGTCGTGCTTTTTATGCTCGTATCCTATGCCGTGCCGGAGCTTCAGAGATGCTTTTTGACAGGTGTGTCATCCCAAATAACGGATGGTTCCGGCATTCTGGGCATAGCGGGCGAGGCGTATGCGAGCAAGAATATTTTGCGGGCGGCGGTAACGACATTTGCAATTAATTTTCCGTTTGGCTCTCTGTTGTGCATAACCCTTCCGTCGATAATCATTCCGGGTTCGGGCGCTTTGGTTGCCGGTCTTAGGGCCTCGCTATGGGGACTGATAATTGCACCGGGTTTTAGTGCTCTGTTAGGGCCTATGGTCCCACACAGCGTGACTCTGCTGCTCGAAGGGCACGCTTATGTTATCGCGGCATTTTTCGGCGTGCTGGTTTTGGTTTATCTTTTCCGCAAAGCCGAAGGACCGAGTGTATGGATTCGGTATGGCAAGGCGCTGCTGATGAATGTTAGGGGCAATTTGCTGGTGATAATCGTTCTGGCTATCGCAGCCATCTATGAGGCAGCTGAGGTGATTTTGATGATGCTTTGGGCCGGACGTTGAATGTCAGCGAGTTAGTAATTCGAATTCTTCGCTGCTAAGGGATTGTCTGAGCTTTTGCAGGGCGAGCAGCTCGATTTGCCGGACCCTTTCCTTACTCAAGCTGAGCTCTTCGCCGATTTGCTTTAAGGTCTTTGTCTTCTTTTTTATGGGCGAGCCGGTCAGGCCAAAATGATTCAGAATTATGTACTGTTCGCGTTCGTTGAGCTCATTCTTGATGACCTGGGCCAGACTTCGACGTGCTCGCTCAATAGCAGCAAGGTCAGCGGCAGCAGTAGCTCTCAAATCACGATGGATATCTGCCAATGAAGCTGCTCTTTGCCTGCTGAGTTGGGTACTCTTGCCGGATACCTTTGCATACTCTTTTGCAATGTTCAATGAGGCTCGCTTGCTGAACCGAAATCCGGTTGTGTAATCGAATTCCTCGACTGCCTTAATCAATGCGAAATTACCCTTGCTTACGAGCTCTGAGAAACTTGCGCCACTGGTGATGTGCTTACTCGCAATGCTAACGACAAGCCGCAGGTTCGCCTCCACTATCATTTTTCTGATTGTTTCAGCCTCAGCCAGATAGTCTTCAATCTCTTTTAGCCGTTTGCTCGATACACGAGCGGGCCTTATACCGGCCCTGGTTGTGCAAGCCAGATGTTTTAAGTAGTTATATCTGCGGAAAAGCTCGTGTTCGCGTTCTCTATTAAGCACGGGGGTATCTTTTAGCGTCTGCAAATACTCCGGCAACAGGTGCTCGCCAAGTAACTCGAATGGCTCAAAGCTTCTGGCAGAAGCGGGCTTTTCCACGTTGATTGGCTCTGCGGGAATCTTGTCTTTAGCGTCTTCTTCGAGGAATTCGTGGCTGGGGATGAATTCGATTTTTTTGGCCAAAATTGCCTTTGCCCTTCGCTGGTTTATAATCCGATATATAGAGCTTCTGCTGCGATTGAAGCGTCTCATCAATTCCTTGACACTGGTTCTTTGTTTGAAGAGCTTATAGAGTTCGCCGGCCTGTGCTGAGCTGATTACGCCGGACGGCTTTTTGAAAATGGGCTTGTCAGGGTGGGCCTTTTCGTAATTGGCGATTGTGTATCTGACGGTTTCGTGTACCCTGCCGATTTCAGCTGCTATCTGGTTTATGACCTGGTAGCGAGACATTTTGGTGCCGGCTGCAAGTGCGGTGGCTTGTTTTATAATCAGCAGTTTTTGGTTGTCCGTCAGCCGCGTAAAGATTTTTGCTCTGGCAACAAAGTCCGGATTTGCCTCGATGAATCTATCGACGGCTGATTGCGCAAATCCAAAGCATTTTTTCCCATCTTCAAAAATGAACTTTCTGGCAATCAAGCCTCGTCTTCGCCAGCGATGAACTGTTTTTGTAGAGACGCCGAAGGCGGCTGCGAGCTCTTCAATGCTATAAACTTTTTCGTTTTGCTCGGCGACGGGGCGGGCAAGCTGGCCGCTTAGCCTGGATATGAAAATCTGCAAATCCTCTGCGAGCTGGTCGCCTTTTACTGGCTGCTGCTCAGGCAGGTCTTTCGGGTGAAAGCCGGTGATGCGGAAACAGACAAAGTCAAAGGGATACTCCGTGTCGGTGTCGATAAGTGCAAGTAGGTTTTCAGCAGCATCGAGCTGTTTTAGGCGCTGCTGCTGTGAGGTAAATCGAAGCTGGGCCAGCAATTGCGCTAAGTTTTGATTTTTTATCCGTCGCATAATCGAAACTCGATTCTCGATACCCGATTCTCGTAGCGAGGAGCCAGCATCCCGTTTTTTCCTTTTATTTAATCGGTGTCAATCCGTGTCTTTTCTTCTTTTTCCCTTATCACCAAGTGTCTATTTTAACAAGTTGAGCGCAAAAAAGCAATACCGAGAGAAGCATCGAGACTATTTTTGGATTTTGCGGCAGGGGCAGGATGTGCAGCAAATATCTTGATTTATGGAATAGCCAGGCAAAAAGAAAACGGCGGGACTGGTTGAGTCCCGCCGTTGGTTGCAAATAGCGAATATGCTATCTACGGCGGAATTAGTTTCCACCAGGACCGAACGCAGACGGAGGATACAACTTATCTCCGCGATTGTTGCCCAAGTTGCGTGATATCTTGTTTACAGGATTGTCCAGTTCTACAGGGGTCAGAGCAATCTGCGACTCAGTGCCGCGAAAGTCGTTGAAACCGATGGCATTGTCAAAAACAACAGGATCGAGTTCAGGATCGTCTCTCGTATCAGTTAGCCCTATGGCTACTACGTCAACTACCGTGGGGGTGTCACTTACCAGGCTGACCTTGTTTTTTACCACGCGATTATTTTTTATGGCCTCTGCCCCGGCACCTTCCCAGCGGAAGTCCGCGTATATTTCGATGCCCGAACCACTGTAGCCACCACCATCGTTTTCCCATACATGCAGGGTTCCTGTTATCTTGTTATGTGAGACTACGTTCCCAGTGATGCCTCCTTCGATTGCTTTATAGTCTCCTATAAAAATTCCGATGCCTCCACCGTTCGCTGATCGCAGGTCGGTGATGACATTATGGCTGATTTGCCAGCCGCTCCCCATCCAATTGCTAATCCCTTGGAGCGGGTTTGCAAGAGTGCAATGGTTGATGGTCACGTTATCGGTGCTGCTACTCATAATAGGGAACTCTACTATCTCAAATCGTAAGTGGCTGATTATCGCACCAGCACCTGCACCACTGCTTGGGAAGTAGAAGCCAGCTGCCAAGTCCCCGAATGGGTCCCCTGGATACAGCACAGGCCCACTGTTTATCACAGCGCCACCTTCACCCTTAATTTCGACGGGTTTTGTAACTGTTGCTCCGGCGTGGCTGCCGGGGCCGACGAGAATTGTGTGGCCGTCAGAAACATCGGGCGAATTAATTGCCTCTTGAATGGTGTCAAAGTCGCCCGGCACATGCCAGACTGTCTTCTGAGGGCCCTTTCCTTTGGGGACGCCGAGGGTCACACTGACCATTAAAATCATTCCTATCAGCGCACAAATTGTTAATAAACGTTTCATTTTGTTTCTCCTGTTAATTGGTTAACTTTCTGTTCTCACACTTCGTTTTCACTACGGACCGTCCGCAGCTAATCATACTACTTAGTTTTTCTCAGTCCGTTGGCGCAAATTCAGTCCCTTTGATTACCTGCAACATTTTTCCACAGGCATCACCTCCATTTCGTATTGCGTATATCGTTTCCGCTCCCCGATCGGGGTCGAGGACAAGTTTCGCGGGAATGAGAACGTCATACGTGCACCTGCGAAAGCAGGTGTAAACTTGTCCCCGTAAAAGCGGGGAGCAGGTATCGATTTGCTCAGAGGGGGCAAAAGGGGTGGGGTATTGGTCGTGCGTGAAAGGTGATGCGTATCGCGCCAAGAAAAATAGGCAATACGTCTAACTGTCTTTTCGCTTCTCTTCACCACCGCGTTGCTCCTACTGACCATTTTGCCACCCTGGTCCGATGGCAGAAGCGGACATCAGATTTCGCAAAGCAAATGACTACCCGCCTCCTAATGAAACAAGGATATACACTTATCCATTTTACCAATTATCAGACTATCCCCATTTTCTTGCTAAATGTCAACACAAAGATTGCCAAAATTCAAATTTTTTTCATTTTTTTTGGACGGCGTTTCTTTCAGCACCTACATCCGTATGTGCTTAGCCTGAAAATGCAGGTTTTTATGGAGATTGTTTTTTTCCCGACGCCTTGAGAGTAGAAAAACCCCACGTAAAACGTGGGGCTAAATATTTTTTAGAAGTTTTTCAGGCAACGAGGGTTTTGGCTGTATCGACGGCCGAGGCGGCATCAGGGGAATAGCCGTCGGCACCAATCTTGTCGGCGTAGCCCTGGGTTACCGGTGCGCCACCTATCATAACCTTAGCTGAAACGCCGGCATCTTTTAGGGCCTTTACAGTTTTCTCTATACTCGGCATCGTTGTGGTCAAAAGAGCACTCATACCAACCAAGTGGACCCCGGTGGCTTTGGCCTGCTCAACAAACTTTTCGGGCCCGACATCGACACCGAGGTCAACGACTTCAAAGCCGGCTCCTTTCAGCATCATTGCCACTAAATTTTTGCCGATGTCGTGCAAATCACCCTGCACGGTCCCTATTAGAAACCTTCCGCGTGGCTTGACGCCGGCCTTAGCAAGCTCCGGCTCAAGGATTTCCATCGCCATTTTCATTGCGCGGGCGGCGATAAGCACCTCAGGTATGTAAATCTCATTCTTTTTGAAACGGGCGCCAACTACGTCCATACCTGCAATTAATCCCTCATCGAGAACACTTTTAGCCGCTGTGCCCTCTTCAAGGGCTGCCCTGGTAATTTCCATCGCAGCATTCTGGTCGCCTTTAATAATTGCGTCAGCTAATGCTTTCAAATCTGCCATCTCCATTCACCTCAATTTACCTCAATTTACTATTGACTATTTACTATTTTCTATTTACTATTTTCAATAATCAATTGTCAATTGTCAATAGGTAATAGTATGAGTGATTATATAGTTTTAGTCAAACAGGTTCCTGACGTAACACAAATCACCGACAATGCGTTTGACCTCGAGACGGGCACGCTTATCCGGACGCGGCTGGCCAGCGTAATCAACGAGCTGGACTCGCAGGCACTGGCTTTTGCAAACGAGATGAGACGAGACAGCGGCAGCAGGGGCGGCAAAATCATCGCCTTGACTATGGGCCCGCCGATGGCTGAAGAGGTTCTGCGATACGCGCTGAGCAGATGTGCCGATATGGTGGTGCTGTTGACCGACAGGGCTCTGGCCGGCGCAGATACCGTGGCGACGGCAAATCCGTTAGCATTTGCAGTCAGAAAGATAGTCAAAGAGATACTCAAAGGAAGCAACGACTATTACGTGGTCAGCGGGATGCAATCGGTGGATGGGGACACTGCTCAGGTGCCGGCACAAATCGCTGAGGAGCTGGGCCTGCCGTGTATGGCTTATGTCACCAAGGCGGAATTCAAGAAGAGGCGGTTTGAATTCACGCGGATTATCAGCGGCGGCAGCCAGGTGGTTGCTGCTAAGAAACTACCGGCGGTAATAACGGTTGCGAAATATGAGTATCCTCTGTTTGCGACGTTTTCGGGGACGCGGCAGGCAAACAGGATGGAGATTATTCGCTGGGACAGTGATGATATCAAGGCAAGCCACATCGGTGTTACGGGCTCGAAGACGAGTGTGATACGGGTTTTTCCGCCTGGCAAAAGCACCAGAAAGTGCCAGCAGGTCGGCGATGCAAAATCATTAGCCAGGCTGCTTGTCGACAGCTTCAAGAGCGGCGACGGTGAAGCTGCACAGGGCACTGAGGCCCAAACAAGCCGCTACATTCTGCCCGGCAAGCGAGCGGTTAGGTTCGATAGAGGCTTTGAGGGCACGAAGAAAGAAAGTGAAAGTTATAAAATCTTAGCTGGCAGGCTCAAGGAGCTCGGTATTACCGAGATTGGTCAGATTGACGATGAGTGCAGGGAAAAGATTCTTGCTACTGCGGGTGAGCATTTCCACAAGAAGGCGTTGGAGGATATGATAAATGGCTTTCAGTTGACCGAGCCGAGCTATGCCGGCGAGGTCTGGGTCGTGGCCGAGCACAGCGACGGCGAAGTGCACCCGGCGACGTTCGAGCTTATCGGCAAGGCGCGCGAGCTTGCGGATTCTCTGGAGACCAAAGTAGGTGTTGCTGTAGCCGGCTACGAGACCGAGCTGATGGCAAAGGAATTGATCGCTGCCGGCGCAGACAATATCTACATTATCGAGGATAAGCTGCTAAGCGTATTTGACCCGACTGCGCATCGCAAAGCTATCGCTGATGCAATAAGTACGTACTGGCCACAAATCGTTCTCTATGCCGCGACTCCACAGGGCAGAATGCTGGCGCCAATGGTTTCATACAGGGTTGGCTGCGGACTGACTGCGGACTGCACCGGGCTGAACATTAGGGACAGCTCACGAAATGGCCAGATAGGCATCCTGCTACAAACCAGACCGGCGCTGGGTGGCAACGTTATGGCCACTATCCGGACGAAAAATTCAAAAGCACAGATGGCGACGGCAAGGCCGGGCGTTATGAAGAGACTGCCGGCCGATAAGTCAAGAAAAGGCAAAGTTATCAAACATAAAGTCGAGCTTTCCAAAGACGATGTTAGTCTGGAAATTCTGAAAACGGAGCTGGGCACCGGCGAGGTGAACTTTGAAGCTGACGTGATTGTCAGCGGCGGTAAAGGGATGCAAAGCAGGGACAACTACGAACGGCTCGTAGACTTACTTTGCAGCGGCTTAAGCAAAAAATTAGATACGGAGGTTGAAAAAGGTGCTTCGCGTGCGGCGGTGGAGCAGGGCTTTATTGAGCGCGTGCACCAGGTCGGGCAAACCGGCACTTCCATCGGGCCAAAACTTTACGTTGCCCTGGGTATATCCGGTGCGATTCAGCACATGATAGGCGTTGCAAACACCGACACTATTGTCGCTATTAACAGTGACCCAAACGCGCCGATACTTAAGCAGTGCGATTATTATATTGTCGGAAGTGTCGAAGATACCATCCCGCAGTTGGTGCAAGCATTAGAGGTGGAATAAGAAGTGGCAAAGAATAACGAGTACAACAAGGTATCGGTATTGATAGTCGGTGGTGGGCCGGCCGGTCTGGCGTGTGCGATACAGCTCAAAAGCGAAAAGCCGGAGATTGACGTCTGCGTGATAGACAAATCAGCCGAGCCGGGTAATCATAATCTCTCCGGTGCGGTCTTAGAGGGTGAGGCGCTGCATACACTGCTGGATTCGGCTGTTCCCGGCTGGCAGGAGAGCGAAGCTGCCAAAGATGTGTTAGGCAAAAAGGTCGACAAAGATAATGTGATGTTCTTTTTGGGAAAGAAGCTGTCATTTAACATTTTCTTTGTGATCAAACTTGCAAAGAGGCTTGGACTGAGTTTTGGCCAAATGATACACAAAGGCGACTACATCGTGTCGATAAGCAAGCTGACCAAGTGGATGGGACAGATTGCGAAAGACCTTGGCGCCGAAGTTCTGCCCGGCTTTGCAGGCGCAGATATTATTCTCGATGGAACGGCTGAAAGGTCAGTAGGTGTCAAGCTCGTTGACCAAGGGCTTGATAGAGAGGGCAATAAGCAGTTGAACTTCGTCGAAGGCGAAGTTATAAATTCTAAGTTTGTGGTGCTGGCCGAGGGATGCGACGGGCTTTTGACGGAAAAATTTATAGAAAAGGCGAAGCTGCAGAGACAATCGCCTCAGCTTTACTCGGTAGGAGTCAAAGAGGTTATAAAGGTAAGCAGCGAGCAGTACCAAAAATTCGGCGACGACCGTGTGGTTCACGCGATGGGCTATCCTATCTGGGTGCCTTTTGTCGGGCCGGGGATGTTCGGCGGCGGAATCTGCTATCCGGTTGGTGACGACCATATTGCTGTGGGGATGATTGTCGGTGCCGACTGGAAATACTGCGACTTTAATCCACAGGATGCGCTGACGAACTTCAAGAATCACCGCTTTATAAAGCAGTTTATCGATGGCGGCGAGGTCGTCGAAACCGGTGCGAAGATGATTCCCGAGGGCGGATACTACGCTGTTCCAAGGGACCCACAAACCGGCACCATCGGCAAAGGCAATGTGCTGATACTTGGTGACGGTGCCGGCTTTGTAAATATGCTCAAAATCAAGGGACTGCATAACGCTATTGATTCCGGCATCAAAGCAGGGCAGGCGATTGCCGAAACTATAAATAACCCGGAAGCAGCAGCGGCCAGATACACCGAGCTGATTGACCAATCGGCGGTTGCCGGAGAAATGGAGTCGGCGAAGAGCTTCCGGCAGACAGTTGCAAGGTTTGGACCTTTGCAGGGGATGCCGTTATCTATTTTTGGCGGGCTGCTGCCGAGGTTCAGGGTTGAGGGAGACTACGAGGCGATGACAATCGCTCGATACCGGCTCAAACCGAATCAGCAGTTCGATAAAGATACGTTTACAGCAATGGCGGCGACCGAGCATCGGGAAGAGCAGCCGTCACATCTAACGATTCTGGATTCTGAGGTTTGTAAGACCAAATGCACGCCGAGGTTCAATAGTCCCTGCATTACGTTCTGTCCGGCTGGGGTGTACGAGATGGTGCACGATGAAGTTGAGCCGGCCAATCCATCGAACTGTCTGCACTGCAAGAGCTGCCAGAGGAAGTGTCCGTTCGACAATATCCGATGGACGGTCCCTGAAGGCGGCGGCGGGCCACGCTATAAGCGAATGTAGAACACAGCTTCTTTTATTACGGCTAAATAGCCTACCACATTACATTTCACCAAAATGGGTCGGGATTTAAGCGCTGCAAATAGCGCAAATGCGAGATTTGCGGGGAAAAATCTTGACTCAAGAACGTATCGATGGTATGTTGAAGTAAGTGATGGATATATAACTACTACAAGCCAGATATGGAATTTTACAACTACTTCATAGGTTAAAAGAAAAGTTTAAATAATTAACAACTTTTCCATAGTAATATAGGAGGTATTAAATGTTAGCATCATTAGAAGAGATGATTGTAACTAAACCTACTGAAAAATCTTTAGTTGCAAAAATAGGAAATTCTGGTTTCTTGGGGAGAGTTAGCAGATATATGAGAAGGATAAGTAATAGAGTAACCAAATATTGGAAACCAGCAGGGTGTGTTACCGCAGCAACAACATTAGCTTTGTTAGTAGGAACAGCAGCAAAGATAGCTAAGGCAGCAACATATCATGATGTTAAACCAGAGCAAAGTATAAAATCTCCCATTAATAATACAAAAGATACTGAAGATGTGTATGGCAATGACATTTTTGTTGCTAACACTAATACAGAAGAAAATGGACATTTCATAAGGGCGGTTATTGATAACAGAGGGAATTTCATTGTAGCGTGGCGAGATATAGGCGGCCCTGGCTTGGGTTTAGCTCAACGATTCGATAGAAATGGAAACAGAATTGAAGATGAATTTTTAATTGCTGATAATGGCGATGCATATAATTTCGATGTTGCTATGGCCAGTGATGGCTATCATATCCTCACATGGAGAGGAATATATGCACAAAGATATGATAAAAATGGAAACAAAATAGGAGGTATATTAAACGTTGGTGATGGATGTGAGCCTAGCATAGCAATGAATGAAGAAAAGGAGTTTGTTATAACCTATCAGGCTCTATATAGAGATGATGATGGTTTTGGAGTTTTCGGCCAAAGATTTAATAAGGATGGAAACAAACTCGGAGGTGAATTTCAAGTTAATACTTACACACCTGGTGAGCAACAGCATCCAGTAGTAGCTAAGGCTCCAAATGGGGACTTTGTTGTAGCTTGGGAAAGCGGTTGGGGCCAAGACGGTTCTCGATTTGGAATTTTTGCTCAAAGATATGATAAAAATGGAAACAGACTTGAAGGGGAATTTCAGGTCAATACTTACACAGAAGATGATCAAGCATATCCAAATATGGCCATGGATTCTCAGGGAAATTTTATAATAACATGGGCTTCTGGGTGGCGCCAGGAGTGGGAGGCTTATGCCCAGCGATTCAGAAATGATGGAAGCCGCATTGGTGGTGAATTTCAGGTTAATATTGACTATCCTTGTGGTGGTGGCGGATATCCTAGCACAGCTATGGATTCTGAAGGGAATTTTGCCATAACATGGAGCTCTGGTTGGTTTGGGGGAGAAGTTTATGCCCAGCGATTCAGAAATGATGGAAGCCGCATTGGTGGTGAATTTCAGGTTAATAGTTATACTATTGGGGAGCAATATGCATCAAGAGCAGCAATGAATGACAATAAGGACCTTATTTTTACATGGGGTAGTGGAGAAGGTAATTCTAATGAAAAGGTTTTCGCCAAAATCTTCCACTTCTACAATCCAGCAGACCTCAACAAAGATGGTTTTGTTGATTTTAAAGATTTTGCAATATTTTCAGATAATTGGCTTGAAAGAGGGCCGTGACTTGAATTTCTCGATAATGTCATATCGTTGGCTTGAAGATTACAGGGAATAAGTTCGTCCTTCGTAGACAGATGATAAAACGGTAAGAAGAGGTACCCGGAACTCCGGCGGTTTAGCCGGATTCGCCGAAGGCGAATTGCCCCCACTCTTTCGGGCGACACATTTCAGAATATAAAATCAAGAACCTGGAATCCCGCAATACACAATTCGATACTCGCTATTTGATATTCAATATTTGCCCCCCAACTACCGCCCTTTCTATATAGGACCTGGAAACCTGGTAACTCCTATAAAAACGCCACAGTCGGGACAATATTTTAGCTATGGTGTGAAAGAGAGGGCCTACGTAAAGCGGGGTTTTTATAAAACCGATAGCGGTAATGTGGGGCCTGACTGTGGAGGCTGAATCCGGCAAAGGCGGGCGCCTCTTGTCGGAGATATTCCGGGGAATGAACGAACAGAGAGGATGAGGTATGTCAGTTCAGTCAAGGGAGGCAAAAGTTCTTGTAGCACTGGCGCTCTCAATGGCAGCAGGGATAATAATTTTAAGGGCCCTGGGTAATAATCCTCCCTCTGCCGGCGCATTTTGTCTTTCACGCTATCACCAGGTCGTTCCTGTCGAAGAAGCTATTTTGTCTCGAGCCGGCCAACCGCCTGGGCGCTGGAGCGGCATCGAGATTTACTATAGCGGCACCAAGTCGGGCAACATTCAGCAGTTAGCCTTTTTGAGCGGCCTGGCCAATCCCGAAGATATCAACTGCCATTTTGTTATCTGCAATGGGCTTGGTGGCGGCGACGGCCAAATACAACCAACCGAAAAATGGCAAAGACAACGGCCGGTGAATCGTGACGAGCCACGAAGCGCCGGTGGGGGACAGACTATCTACATTTGTGTTATAGCCGACGGCAAAACTGCTCACCCAACCGATTTGCAGATAAAAATGACAGAGGCATTGGTACAAGAGCTGTGCAGGGAATTTGACATTCGGTCCGAATCCATCCACTACCCCGGCGACTGGTAATAACAACCGGGCGGGGGACGCCGCAAAACGAGAACCTGCGGAAGAACCACGAATCAGGAAATACTCCTATTATTAATTGGTGATTGGTAATTGGTAATCATTTAACCAGTTACCATTTACCATTTAACCACTTAACTATTTAACCAATATAGGACTTTGATACCTGGTTGGTCTTATAAAAATACCGAAACGCCGAGTGCTCCGCAGGTGCGTGTGAAGAGGCAGAATCTGCATAAAGTGCAAATTCGATAAAACCGATATGAGACAGCGGATGGTTATCGGTGATGGCGTATAGGCTAAGCGCTAAAATAGGATGCTGGCGCGGTCAAGTGAATTGAATATTAAGACAAGGAGTCAAAAATGCTACTTAACGCCATCTCAGGCTGGTTCAGTATGGATATGGGTATCGACCTCGGTACCTGCACTACCCTGGTTTGTGTCCGCGATGAAGGTATTGTCCTCAATGAACCCTCCGTAGTTGCCGTTCGCAAAGGAACGAACATCGTTCTGAGCAACGGTGAAGCAGTTGGGCTGGTCGCACACGAAATGCTCGGCAAAACGCCCGGCTCGATTAGCGCAATAAGACCTCTCAAAGACGGCGTAATCAGCGACTTCGAAGTCACCGAGGCGATGTTGGGCTGCTTTATCCGCAAAGTTCACGGCAGCAGGGGCGGGCTGGTCAGGCCTCGAGTGGTAATCGCTGTGCCAAGCGGAATAACCGCGGTTGAACGCCGCGCCGTCATAGATAGTGCCGAACGGGCTGGTGCACGCAGGGTCTACCTGGTTGATGAGCCGATGGCAGCGGGAATTGGAGCTAACCTGCCAATCACAGACCCTACCGCCTCAATGATTGTCGATATTGGGGGTGGAACGACGGAAGTTGCAATAATGAGTCTGGGTGACATCGCCAGCTGTGAATCGATTCGTGTCGGCGGGAACGATATGGATGAGGCAGTAATCAACCATCTTAAAAGGGCATACAACCTGCTTATCGGCGTGACAAGCGCAGAAAAAGTCAAGATACAAATCGGCTCTGCTGCTCCGCTGGAAGAGGAATTGACGATGGAGGTGGCCGGCAGAGACACGATTTCGGGTCTGCCGAGAAAAATCCTTATAACAAGTGAGGAAATCCGTGAAGCGCTGCGTGAGCCCATCGGTACAATCGTAGATACGGTCACGGCAACGCTGGAAAAAACCAAACCGGAATTAGCTGCCGATTTGATCGACAACGGCGTACATATTTGCGGGGGCGGGTCACTTCTGCGGGGAATAGATACGGTACTGGCAAATGCAACCGGCCTGGACGTCTATAGAGTCGAGGACCCGATAAGCTGTGTAGCTCGCGGTACCAGCGTCTACCTGGAAAATCTGGAGCTGTGGAAGGATACGATGGACCACAGCGAGCATGAGTGGATGTAAAAGCACTGTTGATTAGCATCTGAACGTCGTCGTATCTTGTCAGGGACGGGACATGAAAAGCAAATATGATGAGCAAGCGGAGCAGAGACCGGGTTCGGGCCCCACTTTGCAAAAACTCGCAAAGTGGGAACCCTCCAAAACGCAATAAAATGCGCTTGGAGTTCCTCTCCAGACGGATGCTGTTTACCTGGTTTATATTAGCCGGGTTTATCTTGCTCTTTACGCCGCGGAACCTGACAAATAAATTTCAGTTTGTTTTTGCTCGTGTTTTTCACCTGCCTTTAAGCCTTGGTAGAAACATTTCGCTTTCCACACGTACCCGGCATTCGGTTACGAATGTTGTCAGCCGCAGAGAATACGGCAGGCTCGAAAACCACCTTGTCAATGTTATGGAACAGCTCTATCAAGAACATCAAATTGTGGAAGTGCTATCCGGACTGCGCAACAGATTTGCATTGGAAGGTGCTAACTTAGTTCGCGCTGATGTCATTACAGCGTCCATCGGCGCCGGACGCGGCGAGCTTATTATCAACCGCGGCGAAAACGACGGCCTGTCTAAAGGCCAGTTTGCCCTGGGTGACAATAGTATCATCGGCACTATATTCGATGTCTCGCCGCGCACAGCTCAGGTTAAGCTGTTTACGGACCCGGCATCCAAAATACCGGTAAAGATAGGAAGATTAAATACAGAAAGGATAATGCATGGCAACGGCAACGATTCGGCCAAAATCCAGCTACTCTCGACAAAGTACAAAGTCAGGGTCGGCGACAAAGTCGTGGCTCGCAAAAAGCCGGGGTTTCTGGATGCTCCGATGATTATAGGGACAGTGGCGCGGTGCAGGCGGGACGATGAGAATCCGTCACTGTGGGATATAACGGTCAAACCTGTCTGTGACATAGAAAGACTAAATAATGTAAGCGTGATTGTAATGAATCCGTCCCGCACCTATTAGGCATGAGCCCCGTAAGACCAACGGCTAACTTACGGGGTGAGCCTGTGCTCAATAGGTGCGGGATAACCACAAAGAAGGAGAATAATATGGCTCGTCATCTTCGGCGTTTGTATAGCAGACGAAAAAGGCGAATCCGAAGGCGGATGGGTATTGTTTCAACGTTAGTGATTATTACTGTGGTGATTGCTTTTAGCTACGGTTATCATCCTTTCGGCAAAAACGAAGACCAGACCGCTGCAGCTTTAGCGAATATCAATGCAGAGGACCAAATAAACGCTTCGGCGGTTGTGGCACCGAAGCCGACATGGAAACGTGCCCTGGAACCGAAGTTGTCAAAAATCATACCTGAGCCCACGTCCGAACCCGACCCCAAGGTGGCTGAGCTTATTGACGAAGCTGCGGCGCTGGTCGATGGGAAACCGGCGCAGATTTGCGAAGCGCGCGACAGACTTAATGAGACATTGTCAATGCCTATGAATAATGTGCAGCGGGCCGTTATTAAACGCAAGCTTTCCGAGCTTGCCGGTAGGTGGCTGTTTGGCAGGGGCGTTTTTCCGCAGGACAGGCTTTGCGGCGATTATAAAGTCAAGCCGGGTGATCAGCTTGGGGCGATCGGCAAGCAGCATAGAGTGCCGTGGGAGATTCTCATGGAGGTTAATAAGATTGGCCGTCCTGAGCTGCTGAAGGCAGGAGAGACGATAAAAATCATCCACGGCCCGTTCCATGTCAGGGTATATCGTTCAACTTTCACGATGGATTTGTACCTTCAGCACACCTTCGTTCGCAGTTTTCCTGTGGGTCTTGGCGGGCCAGGCAGGGAAACACCGACAGGACTATGGCGTGTTAAGCCGGGCGGTAAACTAATATCACCTACGTGGACGGACCCGGACACCCACAAAACATATAAAGCCGGGGACCCGGATTATCCTTTGGGCTCGCGATGGATAGGACTGGAAGGTATCAGCGGAGAGGCGAAAGGCAGGAGAGGCTTTGCCATTCACGGCACAAAGAAGCCGGAAGAAATCGGCACCGCAGTCCGCTTAGGGACGCCTTACGGCGGCTCTCGCGGATGTATTCGTCTGTACAACGGCGACGCGATACTGGTGTATAACTTATTGACGCCGGGCCTTTCACGAGTGGAAGTAGTGGAATGAAATACTATTGACGGAGCAAAAGCTGGCTTCGGGGTGGTAGTGCTGAAAAGAAGCCGCAGGGGAAAACAACAATTCATTTTGCCAAACCAAAGGGCTGGGAGTGTCATGCTTTCAGCTCCTTCGACCTTGCTCAGGGCAGGCTTTTTCTTGGTTACAGGCGGTAATTGCAGATTCAGCAACTCTTCTACAAATACAGCACTGGATCCTGATTTCCCCCAAAAAGTTTTGACTGTAGTTTCAATAAATAGTATAATTATAGTCTTTAAGAGCAACTATTTAGCTCATTTTTTTTGAAGGAGGGCTAAAATACCTAATTTAAGCAAAACTTTCGGCCTGGTGGCAGCCTCAAGCGCAGCTTGGGGATGGCTCCACCAACGTTATCCCTTGCCTGCCCCGTACCAAATAGGCGTTTGCCGTAATTTGGTGCGGGGTCATTCTGAGCGAAAAAAGCCTTTAGCCCTGAGCGGAGTCGAAGGGGAAGAATCTGGCCCCCGTCATTGCGAGCAGTCCCCCGTAAGGCGGACGACACGGCAATCCCGTTTTGAATTTTCGAGTTTTGGTCATTCGAATCTTGACTGTCGTCAGACAAGTTTGTTTCGAGTTTCGGATTTCGAATTTCGATATTTAATCAGAACTTTTGCCTTTTTACTTTTGCTCTTTCTGATTACCGCCCCGGCCCAGGCCCAATACGGCGGGGGTACGGGAGAGCCGAATGACCCGTATCTGATTTACGATGCAAACCAGATGAACGCCATTGGCGCCGATTCAAACGACTGGGACAAGCACTTTAAACTAATGGCCGATATTGACCTGAGCGAGTACACAGGAACAGAATTCAATATCATTGGAACCGGTCATTTTGAATGCACTATGATATGCTGGTTTGTTGGTACTCCTTTTACCGGTGTATTTGACGGCAACGGCCATACGATTTCCAATTTCACTTATCAATACAATGGTAACGAATTCGTAGGACTTTTTGGGTGTGTTGATGGAGAAAGTGCACAGATTAAAAATCTGGGCCTGAAAGATGTCGATATCGATACGGATTACGGTGAACGGGTTGGTTCCCTCATTGGACTATTATTCAATGGAACGGTTATTGACTGCTATACGCAGGGCGGCAGTGTTTCAGGAGACTATCGTGTCGGAGGCTTAGTTGGTCGAAGTGATGAGCTCGCTTCTATCTTCAACTGCTATGCTGACGTCAACGTTTCGAGCTATGCTGACATCGGTGGATTGGTGGGATTGAATTTTGGCGCAATCTCCAACTGCTACTCGAAGGTCTCGGCTGTGGGAGTATATGAGGTCGGTGGTTTAGTGGGATTCAATTTGGGCACAATCACAGACTGCTATTCGGAAGGCTCCATTTCGGGAGGATCACGTATCGGCGGACTGGTGGGATATAATTATAGTAATGGCACAATCACCAATTGCCATTCTACCAGCAGCGTTGCGGGAAGTGGACATGTCGGCGGGCTGGTGGGAGGTAATTCCGGCCCAATCACCAACTGCTATTCTACTGGGTCCGTTTCGGGAATTGGAAAAGTCGGGGGGTTGGTGGGACTTAATTGGGTGGGTACAATAACGAACTGCTATGCCACCGGTGACGTTGAGGGAGGCGAGTCTATCGGTGGGCTGGCTGGATTTAATGATCGGACGGTCGTGAATTGCTATTCCACCGGCAACGTTTCAGGAGATGATCGTGTCGGCGGGCTAGTGGGAGAAACTGACTTAAGATCAAAAATATCTCACTGCTATGCAGCCAGCTATGTCACCGGTGCCACGAATGTTGGCGGGCTGGCAGGATATGATAACAGTGGTTCTTACACTAAATGTTTTTGGGATAATACCGTTAATCAATTACTTACAGGCATTGGAAATGTAACCCATCCTGATGTGATAGGAGAGTCCACTGCCAACATGCAAACCAAAAGCACCTTTATTGAAGCAGAATGGGACTTTGTAGGTGAATATGAGAACGGCCCCAGCGATGATTGGGCCGAGCCTAACGCCGGTGGGTATCCGATTCTATGGTGGCAACTTTCACCTCTACCGGAACTACCAACCTTTTCAGGAGGGACCGGAGAACCTAATAACCCCTACCTGATCTTGACAGCAGCGGAATTGAACCATATCGGCCATAATCAAAGACTGATGGGAAGACATTTTCGGTTAATCAATGATATTGACTTAACCGGTACTGAGTTTTTCATAATTGGCAATAATGTGTTTCCGTTTACTGGTACTTTTGATGGCAATGGCAAGACAGTCTCGAATTTCATCTACCGGAGCACCAATCAGGATGAGACGGGATTTTTTACCTTTGTTAATAACATGCAGTCGCAAATCAAGGATTTATATCTTAAGGATTCCTGCATCGAAGCAGAAACAGCTGATAAAGTCGGCACACTGGTGGGTGAATTAGCAGAAGGCACTATCAGTGACTGCCACGTCGAGCTTTGCAATATCTCCGGTAAAAGGTATGTTGGAGGACTGGTGGGATTTAATAGGAATGGTACAATCTTGAACTGCACTTCATCAGGTAGTGTTTCTGGCGGAGGTCAGGGCAGTTTTCTCGGCAGCGGTTACGTTGGCGGCTTGGTTGGATCAAATTCCGGAATTATCTACAACTGCACTTCAGCCAGTAGCGTCATTTCGGGGAATGATGACGCCGTTGGCGGGCTGGTCGGTAGGCATACGCATATATCCAGATCTGACTTTGAAATCCGTGATTGTTACACCAGGGGGTTGGTTTCTGCAAATCGATGGGTCGGCGGACTTGTTGGAATGAATATGGGAGCGATACGCAACTGTGGCTCATCGAGTAGCGTCTCAGGGAATAATGAAGTTGGTGGACTTGTTGGATACAATAATTCAACGATTAGAAATTGTTATTCAATAGGTAGTATTTCAGGAATAACTTACGTTGGCGGATTTGCTGGGCGCAATAGGTATACGATCTCCAATTGCTATTCGCAAGGTGGTGTTTTGGGAAATAACAGGGTCGGCGGACTTGTAGGATTTAATGATAATAAAGTATCCAATTGCTATTCGGTAGGCGGCGTTACCGGAGCAACGGATGTCGGTGGACTCGTGGGATTAAATGATGGTGGGACAGTTTCCAATTCATTCTGGGATATTGACACTAGCTGGCAGGCAACCAGTTCTGGTGGAACGGACAAGACAACGGCCGAGATGCAGATGCAGGTTACTTTCACGGATGCCGGTTGGGATTTTGTGGGAGAAAGAATAAATGGCAGAGAAGATATCTGGATGATGACCTGTGAGGGAATGAGCTATCCGAAGTTGAGCTGGTGGCAGCCGGTACTGGGAGATTATTTCTGTCCGGATGGCGTAGATATGATTGATATGGAGCATCTGGCACTTCATTGGCTTGATACTGGCTGCGATGAAACAAACGATTACTGCGACTGGGCTGAGATAAGTAATGACAGCACCATAGACTTCACAGACTTTGCAATACTCGCCGACAATTGGCTGGCAGGCCGTTGAGAATTGACTATTTTCTATTGACTATCGAGGAATTAAAGGTGTCCGCCTGCACCCTCAGGTGGTACTTTTTTGGCTGTAGACAGTGGCCTAAGCCATCCCCTACGGGAGAGCCAGCATCGATTATCCAGAATCCAACTTTAGCTTACTTTAGGCACTTTAGTTCACTTTAGCTCACTCCTCACTAACGAGTATCCAGCATCCCTATCCGCTGCACGCTATCCGCTATACCCCCTGTTCTCCTGTTCCCCTGATATCCACTTCCTGTTTACCTGATTACCTGATAAACTTTTTTCTCTCTGCGTTCTCCGCGGTTAAAAATTCGTGTAATTCGTGCAAATTCGTGGCTAAAAACCCTCCGCGTCCTCGGTGCCCTCTGTCTTCCGCCGCCTGCCCGAATCCGAATCCCTGCATGTCGTAGGCAGGGACCCAGTTTGGCGGGGACCCAGAATCTTTTAAACCAATTCTCACTTCTCAATTCCAAATTCTCTCATAGCGGTAGGATTATGCACCTGGTGCCAATTCCGGTACAAGATCTAGCATCTGCGGCACGAACTGATCAAAACTCATATCGCCTTGTTCATATTGCTTCAATAACTCATAGAAAGGCCGAACAAGGCTTAGTCCACTTTCCGACAGTTCGATGCAGCGCGCTTCACACATTTTTATGGTTTCAGGATCATCCTTCATTAAGGCATGCATCCTGATATCCATCGCTCTAACCAGAGATTCACAGGCATGTGTAACCGGATGTTGATAGGAGCTTGCATAAGGCAGGTCTTTGGCCGCTTGATAGTATTTGTTAAGCTTTCTGCGATGGCGGCTGTAGTGTTTTCGCACAAATGAATCTGAAATGGAATGGAGATATTCATGCAGGTTCAAGCCGTATGTTTCCGTGCTCTCGACTATATAGCCGTAGTTTTCATATAATGACCATGTCGCGTTAAAACGCATATCCAGCAGATTAGGGATGACCATGAATTCTAATTCGTCTGTTCGCTGCATTCTAATGTAGCTCCATAGAAAATTGTACTGCTGTTCCATCCTCTCGAAATCATATTTGTGGATATCTTCCAGATACAGTGGTTTGACCTTCGCCCATATTTTGTCCATCTCGGCCGTCTGCCAAAAATCATTCAGCACGGAAGGGAAATCCGCCAGCTTGAAATATGTGACAAAGTATCCCAATTCATTGTATGGTCGTATTCGCTTAAAAGGATAGTCCGTACTCAGACTTAAGGCAAAGTCCTTGTAATGAAAGCGGGCACAGCCGGTTTTTCTGTAATACTGCTTCCATGCCTGCAATTTTTCCGGATGCGCTGCGGCTGTGTCCTTCAGCATCTTACGTACTGCCAGACGTGCCGGATACATCTGCTTACCCTCGCACTCTTCGTCGAAACCTACGGCATTGAGAAAAGCCATGGTCGCGAAGATACGGCGGTCGGCAAGGACAGAAAAGTTGTCTTTTCTTACCAATTCGTCCTCATGACGGAAAATCGCAGATTCAGGCCTGATAGGAAACCGACACCCTCCAACCACCACCACAGCAAATATCAACACCATGAAAAAGTAATGTGTTTTCATAAACCGCTCCTGTCTCTCAACATACGAATGGGTCTTGATTTTCAGTCAATAGATTCCCGGAACAAACCGACACTTCACTTGTTTCATGTACTCCACTTATGAATCGACATGTGACATAAGTATATCCTTGCTCAGCTACGCCGCTAAGTCTCATAAAGCAACTGCCGGGAAACCTTAATTGCGCCTAAACAAATTGAAGAAATAGGAAAAAAACAACAAAAAAATACCAATTACATTTAAAAATAGAAACCAAAAATTATTAATTTTTTCAGGCAAAGTAGTTCCAATAAATGTCTGTATACCCAACCCCAACTTTCCCATCAATGCCCACAATATGATAAATGCTGATACTATTTGGATCATTAGTAAACATTTATCGCTAATAGTAATGAAATTCTTCATAATAAATGCGGACAAAACAGCGCATACAAAAACTAATAACACCATTACAAAGGCTTGAAAAATATAACTCCGTAATTTATTTGTTCGGTCTTTATAATCTTTTCTATATTCTATTATTGTTTTTTTATACTCTTCATCTGATTCAAGCTTCTTTTTAAAAGCAGCATTAGTCTTCATTTCACTCTGAATAGAATCTTTTACACAGTTTTCAATAAATCTATTTCGGGAAAATAGAAATAATAACAACTGTTTGAGGTTAGACCGATAGTGACAAAAACTTATACCAACAATTCCTAAAAATATAAAAGCAGCTATCCATAATTTCTTATCCATTGTCCATTGAATAAAATTGAAATTGTGCATCCAGATACAATATAAAGCAATGCCACACAAGGCTACTGCGATAATAGAATAAAATATTTTTGGTATCATACTTTGCTTCCAAAATCTATGCAGCTTGCTCCGGCACCCAAAATAAAAACTGTTTCTTCTTCTATCATTGAAATTCTCCAATCTCTAATTCTCTAATCACTGCCTTCATCCTGAGCGTAGTCGAAGGAATATTCTACATTCCTTGCAGTGGTAGGGTTGGGGCTTGCCCCACCATTGTGTACTATGGCGGGAAAGAGAAAATAATGAATGATTAGTTTTTGGGAAATTCTTTTTCAATTATCGCCCCATTTATTTTTGACAAATTTGATTTCTTCTATTCGAGGATTAGTAAGTTTTTGTGTCGGGGTTACGTTTACACTCCAATTGATTTCGAATATAGAATGACCGGTAGAAACATTTATCTTATTTTTCTTTGTTGACAAATTTGGATCTCCACCACCATATGATGTTATATCTAAAGAATCTATATTTGGTACTTTTGGCACTTCCCAACCACCCAGCTTGAATGTATTTGAAGAACCAGGTGCCGGTGGCATAGACAATGAATCACCACCCACGTATGGTGTACCTGTTAAATTAAGGTAGGTTCCTGGAGACACTTGTCCCCCACCTAATAATAAATTGGAAGCACTTAAGTCTTGTGTTACAGGCAATTCATACCTGAACAGTTTTACCTCAATTGCTACCGTAGTCACCCAAAATGTTCTCTGCCGCCTCTTTTTCACAAATACCGGCTTTGCAATCTTCCAAGTTCCGTTTTCTCTTTGCAAGTCTTCTTTAGGAATCGATGTAAGTTCTTTACTGTAAGATTCTTTAATTTTATCTTCGATATTTTCCTTATAAAAAAGACCTTCTTTGTTTTCTTCTTCAAAGAAATAATTTTTAACTTTTTCTTTTATTTCTTCGATGAATTTTTCAGTTACTTTTGATACAAGAGTATTAATCAAGCCCTCGAGCTCACTAACATTAGACAAAATCCTTACATTTTTTTTCTCTTTTGTGCATGATTTCAAATATTCTTTCATTATATTATCGTTAGCTACTATGGCAAGACGACAAACTGATGGAGTAATTGGTGATTCATTTACAAGCTGCAGGAATGTTTCGGCTACTATTGTATCCCGAAATCCCTTTTCTTTGTCACCTTGCTCAAAAGGAGGTTGGCGGAAGACAGAAAGTTTTATTATTTCTTCTAAATCAATTTTTGTTGTATCTACCTCCAAGTTCGATATATCTAATTCGCCGAGCTGTTGTTTTATTGCATTATTGATTCTATCTATCAATATTTTTTCATTTATATTTAGATTATGACCAAGGAGTTTCTCCAATTTTTCAATGTAAGGAAGCAATTTAAATGCCGCACATTGCATTTGATATCTACGCTCATCCACAACAATATGAGGTAAATACCATTTAATGATTAAATCCGAATGCTTTGAGTTTAATACGATAAGGTTCCTTACTACACTGTTCAATATATAATAAGAAACTTTAGTGTGAATTACACTGGTATCAAATACAACCTTAAGTTCTGGTTTTTTCCTTCTCATTTTGGCCATTTTAAATCGCTTTCTAAAAAATCATAAATCCACACTCATTACATTCTTCGAATTGCACTCCGGGCAATGGACAGTCCCGATCTCAATCAATTTTTCTTACCTTTATCTTTTTTAATACTAAGAAGTTTCGAAATTGCCTTACTCAACACATCTTTTTGTGCTAGTGCTTGTCCCAGTCGTTCGGAAAGCTCTGATAAAACATGTCGAATGCTCGTTGCCAACTCAAGGCATTCTTCATCTGATTTATTATGTATGCCGGCACTTAGTGCACTATGAAGAAGCGTTAGTGGGTTATGTCCATCTATGAGAAGTATTTGCGGAATTGCATGCTTTATTTCGCCTATTGCCTGAGTGAATTGGAAGTTCTTCTTCGCTTTGTTTAGTTCTTCAACAATGGTATCTGGCGAATCTTCCACTTTTTTTACAACTTTAATTATTTCATCCAACAAGAGATTCTTTTGATTCTCAACAACTCTCCGGTAATAGGTAAATGCGCCCAAACCTAATCCATGAAACTCTGACCGGCGCCCACGAAGGAAGAGATCTTGGTCGGTGCCAAGAAGACGTAGTAGACGTGTTGGAGTTTTCGGGCCAAATGGTGGCCATTCTCCAAGTTTAACGACAAGCCCTTCGCCCCCCGAATAAAGCGCAAATGTAAGGATAGAAAAACTCTTCTTGGTAAATTCACAGTTTTTGCATTTGTATTCAATAAAAACCTCATTCCTTTCGTCATGTTTTGTAAGGTATCCCGTTCTTTGGCTGTATTCAAAGAATCTCATTCCTTCGCAGGAATCGTTTTCACACATAAGATTTAACTCTGGTTTTTTTAAATTAAAATCTGAACTTCCGCTGGTTTTGTACCAGAGATCGGAGATAATTACCACCTGGTAAGGAGGACAGTTCTCAAGGAAGGCAGCAAATTTCATAGTAGGATATTTAGGTTCATTCGTATTTTCTTCTTGTTGTTCAGCCATATTCTTTACCTTATGTTATTATTCAAAGAATTTAATTTCCCTAAAAAATATCATAAATCCACACTCATCACGTTCTTCGAATTACATTCGGGGCAATCCAAAATTGACCGCCTTATTCTTTATCATCTGTTGCGTCTCTCGTAAAATCTGCCTGCCCCGTGAGATAGCGAAGCGTTATCTCACTGGGGTTATCTAACTGGGGGCTACAAAATGTTGATTATATCTCATCGCTCGTCTCTCGCATCAATTAACCAATTCTCTAATCTCTAATTCGCTAATTCACTAAACGCTGCCCGCTGTACGCTCTACGCTGCTTTTACTAGCCCCCCCAATCTACCAACCCAAATAATCCTTTTCCACTACAAATTTACCCCCCCTCTGCCTTCTGTCTTCCGCCGCCTGCCCGAGTCCGAATCCCCGCCAGTCCGAATCCCCGCATGTCGTGGGTAGGGATCCTGCGTTTCTC
>JAUXAB010000065.1 GCA_030615025.1 Phycisphaerae bacterium
AAAGCCCGATGCCTGCGTTGTCAGCCAAAAACGTTCTCAACGTGGAGAAAACCACGCCTCCGAGCATTTTTGGCCTGCCGCCTTGGCCTCGAACTTTTCGCTCGGCCTCATAACGACCCGGTTATTCGGATAAGCTCTAAACCAGCGGGTTCCCATTTCAGCGGGAATGAAGGCAGGATAGGAGGTGTTGTTAGCTAAGGGATTATTATAAAGGCCGATAGTCTTCTATAACCAGCAGACGCATCTGAACACCTACAAAAAAACACCGTTGAGCAACAATGCTTTATTACTCAACGGTGTATATTTTAGTTCCGAAGACTTGGTCTGTCACTACATTTGTTGTTCCTAATTATCCTCGTCCTCGTCATCATCTTCATCGTCGTCGTCATCGTCGTCATCATCGTCGTCGTCATCGGCGTCTTCGTCATCATCGCCTTCGTCATCGTTGTCATCGTCTCCGTCGTCCTCGTCTTCGTCATCGTCGCCTTCGTCTTCGTCATCGTCGCCTTCGTCATCGTCATCGTCGCCTTCGTCATCATCGTCTTCGTTATCGCCGTCTTCGTTGTCCTCGTCTTCATCATCGGCATCGTCATCGCAGTCTTCGTCATCGTCTTCGCAGCACTTGGCTTTCATCTTGTGCTTTTCGTTGTCATCGTCATTGTTGGCTTCGTCATCGTCGTGGTGCTTCCTGGTCTTATGCTTCTTCTTGCTCTTATGCTCATCCTTGTCCTTATCGTCGTCGCCATCGTCGTCCGATTTGCCTTTCTCAACCTCTTCCTCAACGCGGCGACCATCCGGAGTCAGAAGCAGCTCGTGCCGACTGTCGCCTTTGTGGAACTTGACCTCGTAGAGGATCATCGTCTTTTTCTCGAACGCCAACTGGGCGCCCTTGCCGGCTGCCTTACGCGCTGCCTTGAGCACTGCTGCCGGGACTTTCTTGATGCCCACCTGTTCCTCGATTTCCACCAGGTCGCCAGTCGGTGTTACCAACACGTCCATGTTTGCGCCGGAACGGGCCTTCCACGAGCCCTCATAGAAAGTGTGACCGTGCTCGATTTCCTCCGCGAATTCGGTGATCTTAGCGCCGCGGGCCAGCTTTTTGAGCGCCTTTAAGGCTGCCTTGGGGACCTCGGATTCTTTCACTTTACGTTCGACTCCGCCCTGCGATGCCATCTTGAGCTGTTTCAACTGGTCCCGCAGAGAAGCTGCCCGCTCAAAATCCAGTTTCTTCGCCGCATCCCACATTTGCTTCTCAAGCTGCTCAATCTGCGATGACATCTTGAGTTGTTTTAACTTGTCCCTCAGAGAAGCCGCCCGCTCAAAATCCATTTTCTTCGCTGCAGCCCACATTTGCTTCTCAAGCTGCGATGCCACCCCGCCCTTATCCTTGGCTGCGTGTGTCACAGGGCACGCCATTAAGGCAATAAGGACCACCAAACCAATGAGTTTCCAGTGTTTCTTCACCATCTTAAATCTCCTTACACAAAAGACCGATAATTATACAGCCTGCCACCGTGGTCAGGCCACTTTTATAGGACGAGACGCTCACATAGGTATTGTCGTATACCATCTTACCAGATTAAAGTGAGAATATGGTGAGAAAAACAGTTTTTTTGAATTTTTTTCTCTGGTGTAAGTCCTTTATACTATTTGATTTAATACACCTCATCTGATATTCCTTCATGGAAAGTAACTCTCTGTTGCTTTTTGGGGTAAAAACGGGGGCGGGGGATTGGCTTTGATTGGGTTTGTTTTCACAAATTGCCCAATTTGACTTATTTTCATAGGCCTTTGTCAAGAAAGTAGTTACGTTCATTTTGAGCATCCGGCAAATTGGCTTTGATTGGGTTCGTTTGGGTTCGTATTGGGTTCGTATTGGGTTTGTTTTCACCAAGTGTCCAATTGTGTTTATATTCATAAGCCACTTGTGATAAGATACTTACATTCATTTGGGCGTCCGGTAAATTGGGTTCGTTTTGCATAAAAAGAGTTGATTTGTAGAGGACTCTCTACAGTTGTAGAGGGCAAGTTAGTGAAGAGTGAGCTAAAGTGCCTAAAGTGAACTAAAGTTGGATTCTCGATGCTCATGATTGGTAATTCCCCTAAGGGTTTTCCGTTTCGCTCCAATATTGACTCCCGAGGTGTCGGGATCCCCGATGAATCGGGATATTCGCTTTGCTGCGACTTCGATATTTACGAACGATGATTTTTGGCGTGCCCCGCACCAATTTCGCTTAGGCTCACGCCTAATTGGTGCGGGACGATTCGTGCGGTTCTCCGCTATATCCGGTGCCTGCTGGCGTATCATGTTTACCTTATGGTAAACATATAAGTATTTTAACACATTCTCAAACAAAAGTCAAGAAAAAAATTAGCTCGATGCTGGATTCTGGATGCTTGATACTCGAAAAAGGATTCACCGTAGAGAGCGCTGAGAACGCAGAGATTTTATCTTTTTTATTAATCGCGGATTAATGCCCCATTAGATAACGCTTCGCTATCTCACCCCGGTGAGATAACATTTCACTATCTCACGGGGCAGGCGGGGCAAGCGGATTTAAGGGATAAGAACCATAATAATTCTGTCTTTCTTAGCAAAAATGACCAAAAAAGTGCTTTATAAGAACATAAATAGCGCGGGGTTGGGTAGTCGTTAGTTGAAAGAATTATGGCCGGAGGGGCTGTTGAAAAAGGTGAGATTGCTTTGTCGCCACGCTCCTCGCAATGACACAAAACGCCTTTTTCAGGTCATTGCGAGCGATTTGAAGAATCGCGCGGCAATCTCAAAATGTTACTTTGGGACTTTTTCAACAGCCCCCCGGACACCTTTAATTGCCCTTAAAAAGGATTAAAGTAAAGATGTGACCCCTACATCCTCCCCAGTAGGGCAGACCACTCTAAAACATCGATCTACCATTGCTGGTCTGTGTCAGGCGTCAACTCGGAAATGCCCTGGCGGCCCAGAAGCTTGTCCCATACGGAAGGGAATAAGCTGGTATGATTTTTTTTGAATTCAGGCTTGTTAAGTGACCGATAATGAGTATACTTAGGTGGATCGCTGAGCCAAAGTAACACGGTATCCACAGTGTTGCACTGTGGGGCAGGAAGCGACTTCTAACTAAATACCCTAAGATAACGGTGGGACACTATGACAGAGCCAGTCCTGTATATTCGAGGATCTACACAATTGCTGTCTTTTGAAACCATGCCCGAAGAGTTGTTGGATGACTTGAAGGCAATTATTGATTTGTCGGATGAGATGCTCGCCGAGCTTCATAAGCATTTGACCGAAGCCGAGGGATTCCTCGATCCCAGGGTTCTGCTGGCAACGATCCAGGGAGTTGTCAAAGACCAAAACACGACAAAAGCGGTGCGGAGGGTCCTTAGAAATATTAGTCCATCCCAGGTTGAGCGGATGGTGACATCCTTGGATGAGAAGAGTAAAGAGAAGGGCTTTCCCTTTGACCAGGCGCAGCTCAAACGCCTGAAGAAGATACTGAAGGAATTGATTCGGCCTTATCCATCTCTGGTTAGGTTTCAGAAGGCTGAGCGTCTGGCGAAAATTACCGGCCAGCAACTGGAAATGGTCGAGTTGATCTGTGACCTCAGACCGATTTTCGACGAGAACCGGAAAAATGTCGAAGGGGTGATGCCCTATACGCGGCTGCACATTGTTGCTACCGGTGAGGACGGCCTACCGAATGCCTTTGAAGTAGAACTGACACACCAACAAGTTATCGACCTGGCAGAAAAAGCGGAAAAGGCAAAGAGCAAGCTTGGAGCTTTGCGTCAATCTATCAAAACATGGCTGCCCGGCGGGTTGCCCGATTTGCCATTGACCCGCATCCCTCGAAAGGGGTCGAGCGATGTCTGAAGCCCAAGCAGTGCCAATTCGCTACTCTGAAATCTTTAGGGACGTATTTCTTTGGGGTTGGTACCACATTGAGAACCTTGCACAAGATCAGGTGATCATCAGAATTAGCCGAGGTTCAAGAATAGACACTTATCGCGGGCTTCACGTGGGAACTGACGAAGACAGCCAATCCGAAGACATTGATGCTACTTCGATCTGGTTGAGAAGCGAAGAACTTAGTGCCTTTCTGGATTTAGTAAGGCAGCACGTCAAAGAGTTGAATCGTGCTTGGGAGGTTGGGAAAAGTTTCGTCGATGAAGAGCCGGCGCGGTCTGTAGCGATTGAGGAACAAGTCGGTGGTCAAGCCGTTGACACCAAAACGGATGATGTTCTGCAATGGACTTCAGACCAACTCGCTTCAGCGATTCTGCATCCAGAGGTCGAATCTGACATGCAGCGCCTCCGGGAGATGATCCTGATTGCCGAGGATACTGGTTTCACCGTCGACGAGAGTAAGCAACTTGCTCCTTGGTTGTTGAGTTTTGCCGAGAGATACCGCGACAGCAGCGATCCACAAGACGAGGCCGCCGTCTGGTCGGCAATACGGACAGGGGCGTCTATGCTTCACCCGCAAACTGCTAATCTCTTATTTACGTTGTTAGAGCCAGGGCACTCTATAGAGACGAGTCTGGTCACGGTAAAGATGGTTGGTCGAGTCTTCGAAGCCCAGCCCCCAGCGAAGGTGGATGAGTATCAGGACATGGCTGACAAAGTTTGTCCGGCCGCGGAAATCGTGCGGAATATGTATGCCATTACCTCAAGGCGAAGCGCGGCTATTGCGCAATTGGCTATCTATGCACTTGCAGCAATGGCGAGCAGTAAAACACAACAGATTGTTGAGGAAGTTAAGCAATTGGGTTTGACTTGGTTTACTCAACAGACACTTCGTGAGCTTTGCGAGCTTCGAAGTATTTGGTCAAGCCGTCCTGTCCCCCTTGCAGACCAGCCTCGAAAATTGCTCGACAGAGCAATTAAGATTCTCGAGTGAAAGCAGTTCTTGTTTTCGGAGGAACAAATGCCCACCTTTAATTTTGACCAAGGACCGCAGATGCTATCACTTTATGATGTCGTGGGACAGCGAACTGATGGACAGACACGTTTTGTGAAACATGTGGGTTTGTTCGGTGAGGATAACCAATCTGTCAAAATAGGCGATGAAGTGAGCGTACTTCATATGGGGCCACCACTTGAGCAGGGAGGGGCAATAAAAGTACACGTAGCCGGACATGTTCCGCTAACGAATGATGAGATTAAAATAATTGACACATGGTTTGAGAAAATTGTAGATGAGTATCCAAGATTGCCCGAAGAACAGTTCGTCATTCGCCCCCCTTGGAAAGATCAACGCGACTCAAATAACGGTTCCCGCCGATACCGTCGATACAGTTGTGCTGGTTTTGTGCTTGATAGTCATCGCCAGGTGGATATCGAACTGTTGCAGATTGATGAAGGATCGCTGCCTGATGTTTATCCACAGACAATCATGCTTGCTTATGGTCTGAATCCGGGGCCGTTACTATCCGCATTTGGACTAGAAGGTGATGGTCCGTGGAAGGTGGTACTTGCGGGCTACGTCCTGCATGCGTTGAACCGTACGACGAATCAGATACGCCAAGAGCCCTATCAGGCTAAAGAAGGCGACGAGCAATTTTGATCGCTCAACAACTGCCGCCCCGTTTTATCCGAGCTCAGTAAACTACTACAGGTTTCACCCGTAGTAGTTTACTTTGAAAAGACTCTTTACCGGGATGATGCCAAAAGTCTCTAACGGGGTTGACAGCCCTGGCGGCCTTTGGTAGAATTTTACTTCTCTCTGCAAGTGGCCCCCACGGTTTTGCTTGCCCCGCTGCTTCTTGTGAAGCAAATCGCGGGGCTTCGCGAAACGAAACAGTGGTGGCACTGGGTAAGCGGGGAGGACGAGGTGGCCCTATAAGCCACACATTTACATGTGTGGTAGTGCTCCAGGAAAGGAACAGTGTTTATGCGATTGATTCTGCTTGACAGCCCTGATGAGGTCAGAGGAAACTTTTATCCCCTGGCGTTGAGTCGTCCGCTATGGGGGCTTCGATGCGGCTTTACTTCGCTGGGAGAAAAGCTCATCGTTAGGGTCGGTGCGAGCGATGTGGCCTATTTCGTGCCTGATTACATGGCCGACGCGTATCGAGCGAAGGCTCGCCGCCCGGTCAACGATTCGTCTGTTCTGGAGGGTGACGACCTGCTTATCGTAGACCCGCGGGTCAAGGCCGACAGCTTTGACGTGGCGGCCAACGGTCCCAGTGAGGTCGGCCTGGATGAAAAAGGCAGCGTGCTGTATGCCCGCGTGGCCAAAGCCGACTTAGCCAAGCTGCCGACAGACGACATCGGGAAGTTCATAGCTGCGGCCAAGGCGAAGCTGCCCAACGTCAGATCCGCTCTGCCAACGTGGCAGTACATCTGGGACCTTGTGCTGGCCAATGCAGAACAGATAACGGCTGACTTTGCAGCAGCGGGGCGAAACGGCATTGAGGGCACGGTGGAACAGCCGACCGCCATTCGGGGCAGCAAAAAGGACGTCTATATCGCCCCAGGCGTGACGGTGCATCCGATGGTAGTCATCGACGCTGACAGCGGCCCGGTCTATATCGACGAGGATGCGGAGATTCATCCTTTCAGCCGGATTGAAGGGCCTTGCTACATTGGGAAAAGGTCGGTCCTGCTCGGTGCAAAGTGCCGCAAGGGCAATTCGATCGGGCCGTTCTGCCGGATTGGTGGTGAAGTGGAAGAGTCGATTATGCAGGGATATTCGAATAAGTACCACGGCGGTTTTTTAGGACACGCCTATGTTGGCGAATGGGTCAACCTCGGGGCGCTTACCGCCAACAGCGACCTGAAGAACGACTATTCGACCGTCTCGGTAATGCTGGACGGGCGGCGGCCGATTGATACCGGCTCGGCCAAGGTCGGCTCTCTTATCGGAGACCACGCTAAGACATCAATTGGGACGCTGTTGAATACGGGCTCCTATGTGGGGGCGATGGCCCTGATTATGGCCACAGGTAAGCCGCTGCCGAAGTTTATACCGTCGTTTGCGTGGTTCGTTGAGGGTATCGTTACGAAAGGATTTGGGAAAGGGAAATTGTATGAAACGGCCAAAATGGCAATGGAGCGGCGCAACTGCCAATGGTCCGAGGTCGAGCAGGCGATGTGGAACGCCGTCTTTGAAATGACGGCACCGATGAGAAACGAGGCCATTAAAAGGGGCCGAAGAGCAATGTTAGCTCGATAAAAACAGAAAAGGAAATGAATCAATGGCAACAATAGAAGAACGTGTTAAAGCGGTAACTGCCCGGATTTTGAAACTTGACCCGGGCCAAATCAAAGCGGAGCACAGTTTCACTGTTGACCTGGGAGCTGAAAGTGTACAATCCATCGAACTGGTAGCTATGTTTGAGGAAGAGTTCGGCATCGAAATGGACGAGGATGCCGCCCTTTCGGTGGAAACCGTTGACAAAGCGGTCGAATTCATTGCCGAGGTCTGCAGGCAGCAGGGCGTTGATGTAAATTAAATACGAAATACGAATATCGAAATCCGAAACAAATTCAAATTACCAAAATCCAAATGACTGAAATAATAAGTTTTGAAAGTTTGAGCATTCGATTTTCGATATTGTTTCGTGCTTCGTACTTCGTGCTTTTCATACTTTTAAATTTAAAAGTTAGGTGTAAGAAATGGATAAACTAAGAAAACAGCATCCTCTGGTGGATGCAAGGGGGCCGAACCTGCTGGAGGATATCTACCCGTACAGTTTGCCGCCGCTTATCCGTTTTGAGCGTCCGGTGGTTGAATACATTGACGGCAAAGCGGTGGAGTTTGACTTCAGGGCTGTTAAAGACAGGGACATTTTGATTACCGACACGACTTTCCGCGACGGCCAACAGGCCCGTCCGCCTTATACCGTCGACCAGATGGTCCATATCTACGACCTGATGTCGCGTCTCGGCGGGCCCAACGGGGTGATACGGCAGAGCGAGTTTTTCCTGTATACCAAGAACGACCGTGAAACACTTGACCGTTGCCGGGCGCTGGGGCATAAATATCCTGAGTGCACCGGCTGGATTCGAGCGGTCAAAGGGGACTTTCGTCTGGTCAAAGAGGCTGGGCTAAAAGAGACCGGGATACTGACAAGCTGCTCGGACTACCACATATTCCATAAGCTAAGATTCCGCGACCGTGCCGAATGCATGAATGCCTATTGTGAGATTGTGGATGCTGCTTTCGAGGAGGGCGTTCGCCCTCGCTGTCACCTCGAAGATTTGACGCGTGCGGACATCGATGGCTTTGTCCTTCCGTTTATTGACCGGCTGATGGAAATGAGCAGTCAGGTACCCGAAGAGCTCTCCGTCAAGATTCGTCTGTGTGATACTATGGGTTTTGGAATCAGCTACCCTGGTGCGGAGCTGCCAAGAAGCGTCCCGAAACTCATCTATAAGCTGAACCGCGAGTGCGGTGTGCCGAGCGACCGCCTCGAGTGGCACGGTCATAATGATTTCCACAAAGTACATGCCAACGCTGCAACCGCCTGGCTGTACGGCTGCGATGTGGTGAACACCACGCTGTTTGGCTTCGGCGAACGCACGGGAAATCCTCCTCTCGAGGGTGCGATTTTCGAGTACATCGCTCTTAAGGGCGACCTGTGTGGAATTGACACAATGGTGATCACCAAGCTGGCCGACTACATGCGTTCCATTGGTCTGCCGATTCCGGATAGCTTCCCGTTCGCGGGCAGGTCGTTCAATACTACGCGGGCCGGAATCCACGCTGACGGGCTCCGGCGTGACGAGCAGATATACAACATTTTCGATACCGAGAAGCTGCTCGGCCGGCCGCCTCGCGTCGCCATTACCGACAAAAGCGGCACCGATGGCCTGGCCCACTGGATCAACGAGTTTTTCGGCCTCAAGGGCAAAGACAGAATCAACAAGATTAAAATACACAAACTTGCCCGCTGGGTCATCGACCAGTATGATGAACACGGTCGTCTGACTGCCATCAGTGACCAGGAGCTTGAGGCCAAGGTCAGGGAGTTGTTGCCCGAGTATTGGGAAAAATATAAAGGCAGCTAAAAGTCTGTCATGATTGAATCTGTGATTTGTCATTCTGAACGAAGTGAAGAATCTCAATCTCACACTGAAAGTAGTTATATTGCTAAGGCCAGATGCTTCGCTTCGCTCAGCATGACAGCTTAGTTGCGTTACTAACAAATGCAAATTTGACAGACTACTAAAAGCAGGGAAGGCAAAGTATGCTGGCCAGACTGCACAGTGTCACGCTTGAAGGCATTGAAGGGATAATCTGCGAGGTTGAAGTTGACGTTGCCCGGGGCGGATTTGAAAAATCGCTCATCGTAGGTCTGCCGGATACCGCTGTGAAGGAGAGCATCGAGCGTGTCAAAAGCGCAATCGTTAACTGCGGCTACAAGTATCCCAAAACCCAGTCGCTGATAAATCTGGCCCCCGCTGATGTGAAAAAGGCAGGTCCCGCCTTCGATTTGCCTATCGCTTTAGGAATGCTCACGGGCCAGGGCACTTTGGTCAGTCCGGTTTTTAAAGATTTTATTATTGTCGGCGAGCTGGCCCTGGACGGCAGGGTCAGGTCGGTCAATGGCGTATTGAGTATGGCGATGACCGCCGCCGCAAACGGTTTTGGCCGAATGATTGTCCCTTTGGAGAATGCTAAAGAAGCTGCGGTGGTTCAGGACATCGAGGTATATGGTGTCGGCTCGCTGGCTCAGACGACCGGCTTCCTTTCCGGGCAGCTGCCGCTGGAGACAACCAACGTTAATATCGAGGAGCTTTTTAGCGTAGTATCGAATTATGAAGTTGATTTTGCAGACGTCAAGGGCCAGGAGAGCGTCAAGCGGGCACTGACCGTTGCTGCCGCCGGCGGACACAATATAATGATGATTGGCCCGCCCGGAGCGGGCAAGACAATGCTCGCCCAGAGGCTGGCGACCATTCTGCCTGCTTTGAGTCTGGAAGAGTCGCTCGAGACCACGCGTGTGTACTCATCAGTCGGCTTGTTGGGCAAAAACAAGGCGTTGTTGGCCACACGTCCTGTGCGAATGCCGCACCACTCAGCGAGCGGCCCGGCCCTGGTCGGCGGCGGAACAACACCCCGGCCCGGCGAATTGTCTCTGGCTCATTTCGGAATATTGTTTCTCGATGAATTTGTCGAATTCCCCAGGCACGTTTTGGAGATGATTCGCCAGCCGTTAGAGGATGGTTTTATCACCATCTCGCGTGCCAAAGGCGCCATCCGTTTTCCCGCCCAATTTATGCTCGTTGCAGCGATGAATCCCTGTCCCTGCGGTTACTTCGGCACCGATGCCAGGGCGTGTAAGTGTACGCCCGGCCAAATTGAGAGGTATCTATCGAAGATATCCGGGCCGTTAGTGGACCGAATCGATATTCATATAGAGGTTCCGCCGATAAGTTTCAGCAGGCTGCGCTCAAGAAAAGGCCAGCTCGGCTCAGCTGCAATGAGACAGGACGTTGTTAGAGCCGGGGACATCCAGGTGAAGCGCTTCGGTAACGGCGGTGGTTTTACCAATACAAGGATGACCCACAAGCAGGTCGAGAAATTTTGTCCGCTGGACTCGGCTTCCGAGATGATGCTAAAGCAGGCAATGACGGAATTCGGCTTAAGCGCACGCGCCCACGATAAAATCTGCAAAGTCGCCCGAACGATAGCGGACCTGGCCGGCGTAGAAAACATCGCCCCCGAACATATTGCCGAGGCCATCAGTTACCGTAAACTCGACAGAAAATTATGATTTGCTTTCGGTCTTGAATTATATGTACAAAACAGCCAAAAAAGTAAAATCAACAGGGTGTATAAAGCCCACGCTTTGAGGGTAAAAAGTGAGGATTCACGGGAAAAACGAGGGCCGTTTTTTTTGAGAAAAATGGCTCTCTTGCGACCTCATTACTATTTGGTAACGTGTTTTCTGGCGTCCAACCGCGATTTTAAGGTAATATCCGGTTGAATAAAGCACTTCGCGCAGGAAAATCCCGTGTGGCTTATCCCAATTCAGACTTCATCCTGTCGTCGCCTTATCCGTTGAGGGTCCAGCCCTTGCGATACTTTTTGCTCAGCAGCGCATTGGCCTTGGCGCTGTTGGTGACGCGACCGCTTTTGCCGTCGTACTCGAGCTTCTTGCCGACGCGGTAGGCCACAAGACCGAGGAGCATCTGCTCGATCACAGTTCCGCCGTAGTCGAAATCACAATGCGTCTTCAGGTCGCCCTTGCAGGCATCGACCCATTCCCTCTGGAAGTGACCCAGCGGCGGAATCACGTCGTCCTTGTCCCGCCCCTTGTAGTACGTCAGGTCCGCATCATTGCCGAACGGCAGCAAAATCCGCGAATCGTAATCGCAGATTACATAACCCTTGCTGCCCTTGAACATCGCACCGTGGCCGATTCTGTTCAAATCAATGTAGCCCTTCGGCGATCTCGGCATTGCTCCTCCCTGGTACCAGCTCACCTTAATGGGCCCGCGCCAGTCATTGGCCGGATGATCGAACGTCATTTTAAGTTCCACCGGCGTCACCTCCGGATTGAATTTATCACCTTCACCCGTCGCAGTCGTGGGAAGACCGGCGTCAACGGCGTTCCACACCAGGTCGATTGTATGGCTTCCCATGTCGCCGACCTGGCCGGTACCGAAGTCCCAGTACATGTTCCAGCTCAGGCAATTCATGCCCGGCCCACCCTTGAAGTACTCCGGATTATACGGATGCCACGGCGAAGGCCCTATCCACAGGTCGTAATGGAGGTGTTTCGGCGGTGTGCCTTTAGCGGGCGGATAGCCGGACCTGCGAATCTGGCGATTGCCCCAGGCATACGCATCCGTCAGCTCCCCGATCGCTCCGTCTTTGACCAGCTCACGCACACGCTCGAAGTTCGGCTTGGCGTGACGCTGCGTACCGACCTGCGTAGCCAGCTTATGTTTTTTCTTGAGATAAGTCGCGCGGACCACGCGTGCTTCTTCCACTGTGTTGCCCAGCGGCTTTTCGCAGTAGATGTGCATGCCGCGATTCAGCGCCCAGTTGGCGACGAAGGCGTGTGTGTGGTCCGTGGTGGAACAGATGACGGCATCGATGTCCTTTTGTTCGAGGCACTTGCGCCAATCGACGTAGTGCTTGGCCTTCGGGAACCTCTTGGCCGCGGAGGCAATGTGGTTCTCGTCCACGTCGCACAGGGCCACGACGTTCTCGCTCGATATCGCGCCGAAATGCGCGGCGCCCCGGCCCCATGTACCGATCAGGGCGACATTGAGCTTGTTGCTGGGCGCGTTCGCGCCGGAGAGTGTACCGCTGGGTAAAATGATTAATCCCATTCCGGCCGCTGCGGTGGACTTCAGGAACCGGCGTCTTTGAAGGAACTTGGTTTCCATCATTATCTTCTCCTTTTTGTTTTGGTTTTAGTTGTTTTCTATAAAGCCGAAAAAATTGATTATATGCCTTAGGACAATGGAATACAAGAGAAAAAGTGAGCATATATGGACAAATAAGCATCAAATATCGTGATTCAAGATTTGATTCTATTGTCCACCGGAAAGATTCCGTTCACAGAGTTTTTATTAGACGCGGATTTCACTGATTATGCGGATTTTTGGGTCGCCTTTTCCCTTCTTTTGTGTTATTTTACTTACCTAAATGCGTGATGCGGACATCGTGAAGAGTGCAGCGAAATATGAGATAGGAAATTATTTGACGGTAATGGGGGGGGGTAGTATTCTTAATGTAATGAACATTGAGCGGATGTGAAAAGTAGCAATACGGGGAAAATATTTTTGACTTTTAACAAGTGAATCGTTAGAATAAAATGCAGTTCTGCTTTGGCTAAGTATTTGTTATAAAAAGGGCTACAGAAAATCCCTTAGATAGTAAAAAGAAAATTGTACACGGGAGTGGGATAGTGTATAGTTGCACAAAATTCGATATAAAGCTAACGGAAATCGTCATAGACACCGATAAAAACAAGAAGAGGAGATTTGTAATGTAAGAGTGAAAAATGAAAGGGAGAGTTTAGAAAGGAGAGAAGATGGACACGTCGGCAATGGTAGGATTAATGGGGCTCACATTTTTCTGCAACAAATGCGTGGAGGTATTCTACAAGTTTAGTAATGAGGGAATTGTTTCGCCAGAATTGAGAGAAACTTGTAGGAGAGCAATATCTGCATTTAAGTCACTAAAGTGGCCGAAAGAACCGGATATACCAATCGATGAGAAAGTAGCTCTGTTTAATACTAATGAAGAAATAGAGTCATTTGAGCAAGTGTTAGCATCTGAATCGGAGGACGGAGTAAAACTATTAGACCGTCTGATAAGAGACCTTGATTCTATAATTCAAGATACACCTCTTGAGCAGAAGAAACAAGTAGCAGAAAATCTACAAAACTTTTTCGATACTTTAGGTGACCACAGTTTTTATGCTACCAAAGATTGCTTAAGAGAATCGCCAACTATGACGGGAGTATAGGGGGAGATGATTGCCTGATTTAGAAGGTCAAGTCAAAAACGAGGGGATTCGTATTCTCAGGTTATGTAAGGACCTAAGTGAATTCATACTTTCCGGTCAGGTTAGAAAAACTTATCTTTACGAGACAAAAGATTTCTTAGAATACATCAAGGAATCGTTGAAAGCCATTAATGAGTTTGTTAGAAAAACTATTAACAAGAAAATGGCTCCTCCATTGGCCAAGGGGAAGTTAAAAGAGTTTGACTTAATTAGAGAAGGACTTTCCTGGCTGTACATTCTTGTCAAAGAATCTATTGACTCGGATACATTATCGATACCATATTCTTTAACTATCTTTCTAAATCATACGGCGAGAAAATTACAAAAACCAAGTAAAGTTTCACTCGTAGTTCTCGGCAGCTCTGATCTTATGTACTACAAGTACAACTTGGGAAATTTAAGAAAGTTAGCCATTAATCTTGCATCTATAATTGAAAAATATCCTGTGTTGCCTGCAGAAATTGGGATTTTGAAGTTTCCCTATTGTGCTGCACAGGAAATCTTGGTGAATTGTATCTTGTTCCACGAAATGGGACATTACATTTATGAAAAAACAGGATTGCAGAGGTATTTCTACAGCAGTATCAATGATAATTTGAGGGTGTTCATTAAAGATAAGAAGATAATGGAAAAAATCGCTAATCCTCTGCTTGTACAAAGGCGACTGTTCAATTATGTGGCTAACCTTATGTTAAGATGGGCAGATGAAATATTCGCTGACATATTTGCGATAAGTGTATTAGGGCCCGCTTTTCACTTATCATATGTGGAACTGGAACAGATGTTACCCACTAAGATCGAACGTAACAGGAATTTTTCCAAGACGCATCCAGCGAATGATTTCCGATTTAAGATGCATGCTAAATGGCTAACCGATGGTGACTGGGACGAAATAATCAACGAATACACTCCGCAGGTTTTTGAGCGATTGAAAGTTTGCGAAAAACTACAGTTAGAAAATAACGATTTTAGTATAAACTGTAAACCGCCGCTTGAAGACAAACAGGATTTAGAAGACAAACTCCATAAATGGATGCTTCAAGAATTTGAAAAGATGGTTAGAAAGATAGAACCTGTGGTATCTGCTGAACTTAAGAATTTTGAAAATCCTTTCAGTGATTTTAAGAAGAATGATTCTCTTGTTACGGCTTGTCTCGAACATGGTATAGTTCCATCAACTGTCTATGACAATCAACAAAAACGCCATCCGAGCCCAACTACCATATTAAATTCCGGTTTTTTCTTTTATCTCGGAGGAATGGTCGAGCTACTTAAAAAGGTCAAGGTTAAGAGGGGAGTATCTCGTATTGACAAACGAATGAACTATGAAAAACGGCTCAATGAATGGTTGGCAAAGGCTATCGAAGACTGGCAAATTTTATTGGAAGAAGGTAAATTGTGAGTGTTCTATCGAAAAAAGAGATTAAGAGGCGTTTGGAACTTCGTTTAGACGATTTAGAAAGCATTGTTATTACTCCGCGATTAGATGAAAAATTTGATCAGGATTCTGTTGATTTGAGGTTGGGATGTTATTTTAGGGTACCTGCGGTAAGTACCATCGAATGTGTCAAGCCTTATCAAGATACAGTAGAACATTATCCCGAATTAGTTCATAAGCCGTATGGGCGAGGTAGAAAAAAAAGAGTGAAAAAAGGGGCTAAAGAAAGGGAGGGTGACAATGCTGAGAGTACAATAATTTTGCAACCACATCATGCAGTATTGGCAAGCACACTCGAGTATATAAAAATGCCCGGGGATGTTTCGGGTGAGATTTTGACTAAGTCTTCCTGGGCCAGAATTTTTATAAGTATTGCTTCTGCTCCATGGATTCATCCATTTTACAGGGGATGTTTGACCTTAGAAGTTACCAACCTTGGAAATGTTCCTGTCGCATTGCCTGTTGGAAAGCCGATGGCACAACTGATATTTATAAAACTTGAAGGCCAGATCGAACTCAAAAAGGATATAATTGAAGGGTCGTATGCTGGGGCTGTTATGCCCGAAGCGCCTAAGTTTAAAGCATAATGATTCTGCAAAAATTACAGGGCAGGCGGGGGGATTTAGAAGGTAGAAGGTAGAAGTTAGAATGTAGAATTGACGGCCAAAAAAAATGTTTTTTGGGTCATTTTTTTGTTGACTATTGTTTGGGAATCTATTAAAATACCCTCATGTTTGCCGGCAGGCAAACGTAAACCGCCAGGAGCTTGCCCCTTTCCCTGTGGGGGGCGCCAGATATAGCGGAGAACCGCACGTCGTAAGCCACAGCGTGGCAAGGTCTTAGGGCCAGCAGGCCCAAGTCAAATATCAATAATCAGTAAGAAAGGGCCCTATTCATGCACAAGCTTTTTGAGATTCCCTCTATTACTCTGTTTCTTTGTGCTTTTTGTGCATTTTTGTGGCTAAAAAATCCATTTAATCAGCGTAATCAGCGATTAATGAACTATTTACATGCCTTCGGCATCTTTACACTTGTAAAGATGTCTCTACAAATCAACCTTTTTATGCAAAACGAACCCAATTTCCGAAAAAGTCAAATGAACGTAAATGAGGTATTAACAAATGCTTATGAAGAAAAGACACTTGGTGAACATGGGAAAAACGAACCCAAAACGAACCCAAACGAACCCAATCAAAGCCAATCAAAGCCAATCAAAGCCAATTAAAGCCAATTAAATGCCAAAACAAACCCAATACAAAGCCAAACAAAGCCAATTTTCCGGCTCGAAATATGGTGAACGCTTACCCCAAAACATTATTGATAAGCTCATACTACAGAGGGGTATAGGTTCCCCGACTTGTCGGGGCGGTTTTGGCCAGGTGATATGTTCCTTGAGTGTTTTGCACTGTGGACAGTCGGGACGAAACTACCCGACTGTGGACGGGATTGGCGGCCGCAGATTGCGCCAGCCCAGCCTATCCTGAATTGGCGAGCCCCGCCCCTTGGGAAAGGGGCTGGGCGAGGATGGGCTGGGCCCGACCCGTGGCACGGGCTTCCAGCCCGTGAATACACGGCCAAGATGGCCGTGCCACCTGCAAAATCACGGTTTTTATGGGTTGGTCGCGCCAGGGGTAGGCCAAGTTGCCTGCCAGCTCTTTCGCTCGTCCCAGGTGGCTGGGTCTGCAGTCGCGTCGCGGATGACCAGCGAGTTGCCAAGGCCGTCGGTCGTCGGATACCACGTATCGTTGTACGCAAACCGCAGTATCGCCGCCTCGTACGGCACGGGCAGCTGCAGTATAATATTCTCGCCGCCGTTGCTCAAGTTGCCGGTGTACTCACCCGCAATGTTGATGCCCGCCGTGCCGTAGCGTGAGCTGAAAGAAGCCAAATGACTGACAACCACAACGTACTCGTCAACATCAAGCGTCATCGCCGGGAAGATATACTCAATACCATCGGTAAAACGCACACCATTCAGGTCCAGCGGCACATCGCCGACGTTCTGCAGCTCAATGAAATCATAGTCACTGTTGTCGGGGTCGTGGTACATCAGCTCGGTGATGCGTAAGCCATCCAGCAGCGCAAAAAGGTCGTCCAGGGACTCGCCCCACGTTGTGACAACGGCATCAAGCTTTAGACCAAAGACAATGTCGCTGCTGGTGTCGCTGGTCTGGTGTATTTCAACGGTGATAACATTATCATCCTGTTCGAAAAAATTCGCGGGGATGGGGGGAAACGGACCCTCGTAGTCAGCATTGCCGACAGTACGGTTAGCGAAAGTATTGAAGTAAATATCAACTACTTCCTGCATGCCAATGCGAGGAGAAACCTCCCTGTCATTGATATAGACCACCGCGCCATCGTCGATGACGGTAGAAAACTCAAAGCTGGTCACATCGCCCGGGTCAACGTCGATGGTGAAGTGTCTTCGGAAGTAGTAAGTGCGGCGGCCGAGCGTCAGCGGCGTGTTCTTGGGTGCCGGTAGAGCGGAACCTTCGACGTACAATAGTGCGGCGCCGATCGGCCACGATGAATCATCGTAGTCAACAGCACGCCACGCCGTGCCCAAGTCCGTGTTTGACTGATCGTAGGACCAGACAGCATCGATAGCAATCAGGTTGGTCACGGTAACAATAGGACCTGACGGGTTGGCAACATGGGGGGTGGGCAGCTCAAAGAACTCGAAGTTGTCTGTGCCATTGGGTGTACGTCCCTGGGAGGCATCGGTAGTCTGCGGCCCGTAAAGCACTTTGTCGATCTCGTTGAGCTCGGCATCGAACAGACCGATTATTTCCCCGTCGGCAGATAGTTTGAAATCCAAGTGGCCGGGTGAGTCGGTATCGTCAGCTATGAATATCGCATAACCGTTCGGAGGGACAAAGCTTAGCGGCCCAAGCCATTGTTTGGCAGGCTGGGTCACAGGATTATCAGTAAGGTAGAGAGCGCTCATATCTACCGGCATAGCTTCAGGATTATACAGCTCGACGAAGTCTTCCTCGAATAATACCTCTTCGTTGGCGAGCCACTCGTTGATCTTCAGCCTGGCTGGGTCTCCGAGCGGCTGGGCGACATTGGCGTGTCCGAAAGTGGGCTTATTTAATTTCCAGACGCCACCATAACCAATACGCCCGATGGAAAAGTCGTTTATTTGAGTCCCGAAAACTACCGAGTCAATCAGCCCGCCGCCATTAGCCGGTTTATCATATAGATACAAACCCTCACCTTCACTGGAGAATGCAAATCCCAGATGATTTCTCAAATGCACGTTGGTGTCGCCGTACAGCACCATGTAATCGCCGGGATACATTATGGTGTCGGTGACGGTAAGGCTGCTAAAGACAAACTTGTTCGGATCGCACGGGTCATCAGTAAGGCTCATATCAGACAAATCAAGTGGATCCGGCCCATCGTAGTATAACTCAATCAAATCGGAGTCGGTCCCATGTGTATGTGCCAACACTTCATTGATAACCAGTCGCGAATAAGAGGTGTCAACCGTCCAGGTACGCGAGGTGGTGGCATTATATTCACTTTGCCAGACGCCGGCGGAGTTCTTGCCCTTTGCATAAACAGTATAGGATTGTCCATCAGCCAATCCACCCAGTTCGATAGGGACATCGACAGAGAATTCCCCAAGCCAGGGCCCGTTGGGGTCGTTGATGCAATGTTTGTAATGCGTGATACCTGGCCCGCCGACAGTGAGTGTGGCCTCGGTATGGTAGGTTATCTCGTCAGGCTCACCACAGATGGCAGCTCCGCTGGGAACGTATGCGCCCATATCGAGCTCGCAAGGCCCTGTACCAATCGCGGGTGAGGCGGACTTGAGATGGAAGTCAGCGTTCGGGTCAACGAAGATAGGAGCGGCGACGAGGTTATCCTCGCCAAGGTAGTGCCATTCTGTCGGAAGAATCGAATGGTTTACAGTCAGGTCTGTGGAGACGGTAAATTTGTCGAATACAAGTGCGGTATTCCAGAAGATGCTGCCATCCACATACGCACCTCGGCCGTAATCTGTGGTCGAAGTCGGACGTAAGAAATAGAGGGCCGATACAGCAACATCCGCCACGGTGTTGTTCACAAACGTCATGAACGAGTCACTCTTGACCTGGGCAACATGGTCCATGTCGTAGAAGACGTTGCGGACAACAACGTAGTCGTAGCCGGCGCCGGCGGACATCATGTTGGAATTGCCGAAACCGGTATTGAACTCGTCCTTGTGGTAGTGCAGGAAGACGTTGCCCTCGATGTGGGCGTCGCCTTCAAGATCGAGGGCGTCGTCGCCTCCGCCGAGGAAGACGTTGTTGAGGATCTGGATGACCGGAGCGGGTCGAGTGTTGCCGTTGACGTCGACGGCGTCGTTGTGACCGGTGATGGTGCCGAAGACGTTGTTTTCGATGATGAAGTGCCCGGTGGTGGTGGGGGCGGCACCCCAGATATGTTCGCAAATGTTATCACCTGTGGGCGCTTCGCCGAACTCGAAGATGTTGGTGAAGGTCGAGTTGCGGACGATCAAGGAGGAATCCAACGTGCGGATTCGTCGCCGGTCCGTGTGGTCCAAGGTGACGTGGTCCAACAACAGGTTCGATTGCTCCAAGCCGATCATCCCGTCCATGGTCCGGCCGTACTCGACCACGGCATAAGTGATGCGGTTGTCGGCTATTGTGTTTTCAAACTGCAGGCCGTGCCACACGCCCGTCGCACCGGGCGTTCGCGTAAAGCGTATTAACTGATACTCGGCGCCCTCGGCGACGAGGCGGCCCTGTATTACCAACTTTGTGTCCGGCTCAAAGAAGACCGTGGTGCCCGGCATAATAGTCAGGGTGATGCCGACAGGCACGGTCAGGTCGTCGGTGATGCGGTAGGGGCCTTGGTCCGGCGTCCAGACCGTGTCGGCAGGCAGCGAGCCTGGCGGGCCCTGGTCGAACCAGAAATATCCCTGGTCGGTCACGGTCAGATCAGGGTCCGGGTCGGCTGCAGGGTCACCTGCGTCGATGCTCGGAGAAGTTACCTGAAGGTGGTAATCGCTATTGACCGTGTCGACGAACTGCGGGTCCTGGTTGATGTTGCCGATGCCGGGCCACGTTTCGCCGAAGACGTTGGAGTAACTGATGTGAATGTCGGACTCGAGGTATGGGGCCTGGACGTTGACCGGGTCGGTAGCGTCGATGATAGAATTGGTTACGTTCCAGATGATCGTGCCGGTCGTCACACCGTACTTGTTGTGTGACTGGATGCCGAAATCGGTAACGCCCAAGGTCCTGGTCGTAACGATCGTCGTGTGGTCAATGTTGACGATGGTCGTAGCGCCCTCCGTTGCCTTGGCCGCAATGCCGGCAACCGTCGGGTCTTCCGGGTGCCTGTTAGTTTCGACGACAAGGCACCGTTTGATATCCACCTCGCCGTTGTAAACGCTGATGCCCTTATCGTTGCAGTCGCGGACGATGAAGTCCTCGATGGTGACCTCTGAGCCAAGAGTGTCGATGCCGTCATCAACGATGTTAGCCGCCACACCTCCGATCAGGGTGCAGAGTTGGCCGGTCTGCTGGCCGTGGATGTAGATGCCGTCGGCGTCGTCGCCGGCGTGCATGTCCGTGATCCAGCTATCCTCGAACAGCAGTGCCGTGCCGGATATCTCCGGCCCCATGACCGATCTGGCGAACAAGCAGTTGTGGAACGTCAGGTCGCAGCCGTAGGTGATGTGCCCGAGCTTGCCGGCATTGTCGGTCAGGTTGGCGTGGTCGAAGACAAAGGTGGAGCTGGACGCACGGATGGTCGGCCCTGAATTCGAGTGGCCAACCGCCGGCGAATGTCCGGCCTGGGTGATGTTCGTGTACCGGAAGGTGGACGGCTCGGCGTCGACGTGGTGGAATTCGCCCCAGTTCTCGCCGGCTGTGTACGCCGTAAAGGTAACCGGCGAGGTGGCGGTGCCGAGCGACTGGATGGACCCTGCGACATCGATGTCGGTCCCGGTGGTGCCGGAGGGCACCCCGTCGATGAGCACGAGCGTGCCCGGGTTGAGCGTCAGCGTGACGCCGTCGGGAATCGTGAAGTTGCCGCCGGTGATGTGATAGATACCACTCCAAGTTGAGGAACTGCTGAGGGTCCCGGAGACGGTGTTAATCGTCTGGCTGCTCCAGTCCGTCAGTGGCGCGCTCGTCTGAAGGCCATCGACATCAACGGTCAGGGTGAAATCGCCGCTGCCAGTAAAGGTGACCAGCGCACTGCCGAGACCGTTGTACAGCGTAACATGGTTGGTGGAGAGGTTGATGCTCGGGTTATAGGAGACCGAAAGAGCGGCCACGGCATCCCACAGCTCTCGCTCAATGCTGTTGTCATCCTTTATAACTGCGACGCGCACCAAGACGGGAACGCCCGGCAGGTAACTATCGCGGACGATTAGGTTCGCGTTCAGTCCTGCCGCGGTCGCGAGGGATTGACCACTCTGTGTGCCTCCGCCGCCAGTTTCTTTCGGATAGTCATTGGTTGAACCGGTGTTGTACCAAATGTCAATATATCCGCTTTCGAGTTCCTTTCCGGTACCGTTGGGGCCATCAAACGTTTGCACGATGACACGGTTGACGCCCGGGTTCAGGGCTATATTACCGATGGACCAGGTGCCGTTTCTCTGCGACCAGTTTGCGTTGGCAACCAACTGACCATTTATCATCACAGAACGGGTCTCGATCGCGTTAGCCGTGCCATCGAGAGCAGCAACGTCCGTGTTGGTTTGATGGAGGCCGTTGACCACCGGCAGACTACTATTGATAGTGAAATCCTGTGGGATCTGTGGAGCATCGCCACTGCCTGGATAACCACCATACAATATGCTGTCAATGCGTTCGGCGAGAAAATCCTTAATACGATTATCACCGTTGATCTCCGAATCCGATACCCAGTCAGCCAGCAGCCTATCGACCAGGGGGTAGATATTCTCGAGCGCAAAGACCGTATGGATGAGTTCCTCGTACTGGGTGTAATACAGCTTTATGACCTCCGGTTGGTTGAACAGCCGGTTTAGACCGCTTAGGTTTGCATAGTTGAAGATGGGCCAGTCGGGCCGGTAACTATGGTCGCCCTGGCCCAGCATAGTGTCTAAGTCGTGCGGAAGCAGCCAGAATCGCGGGTCTTCGGCGCCGCGATACATCGCGTAGTCATCACCCCTCCCGTCGGTTAAGCCGCCCTCTCGATTGCCTGCCAGAGCATCGGCGGCCAAATATCGCATCCACTGCTCAAGGTCAAGGACATTGTTTACCTCTGCCAGGAATTCGGCATCAGGAATGCCGGGATTGTTGAGTATATCTATCAGGTTAAGCAAGTCGGAGTAATCGTCCTGAGCCGCGTTGGTCTGCTTGGGGTAGTTCTTGCGGTACTCGGTCATGTTCGGTTTGTAGTCCAGGTCGGCCCAAGTCCGCGGGTTAATGCCGTTGTCGAAATATGTGCAACGGTACAGGTTGCCGGCATCGTCATCCGGGACATGGTTGTCGGCCCAGTCACTATCGTACTGCTCCAGGGCAACGTACGAGCCATACATCTCATCGCCTGAGACCGCAAGGTCCTGCCCATTGACCCTAACCTGCACACGGGTGGCATTCGCTGCGGGCAAGCCTGACATCTGGAAAAGTACGCTTCCGATCAATTGAAGGTGTGTGAACTTGCTGTTGATGTTGAGCGCTGTGATGCCCTTCCATGGCCGATCGTGCCTGAAATTCACACGGTAGCTCATCGGCGGGTTATACCGATTACGGTTGCCGCGGTTACGAACGCCGACGTTGTAACGCACCTTCGTGTCCACCCCGTCGGTGCTGATAAACGTAGCGTTCATCTGTGCATTGCTCATTGCCTCGCTCGTAAATCCGGAACGACCATCAAGATCTGAATCTCCGATATCACTCAGTTCTGCCCGCTCCACATCTGTCATAATCAGGTAGTAGATTGGCTGGCTGCCCGGTACCCAATCCGCGTCCGGGTCGAACGTCTCATCCACCTGGTAGAGCAGGTTGGTCACCTGCTGGGGCGTTCCATCAACATCGCTCGGCGGGGGCCAGGTGCGTGAATTGGCCCCGGCATCACTTGCCTGGACATAGAACTCGACGATTGTGCCATCCGGCTGAGCGGGTATTTCTGCGCCGTACTTCCCATCACCGGCGTCATCATCACCGTGAGCTCCGTCATCAAACATCATCAGCGTGTTGAAGGTTGGCTGACCATCGAGACGGTGATGCAGCGTTACCGTGATACCGCTCGTCAGCTCATCGATGATGTCAGCCGTAACTGTCACCGGGTCATTAGGGCCCGGAATAACCGGACGATGCTTGACGTCCTGAATCAAAGGTGCGATGTCGCCATCAGCAACTGAGTTAACCATACCGGGCGTTCCTCCGTGATTAGCACTTGCCTTCCAGTTCGGTCCATACTCATTCGGCAGCGCCGGATTGACCAACTCCAATGATTTGCCATCACCGTCATGTGCATTGGACCAATGCCACCCACGGTGGAAGTAATCTACCGGGCCAAGCTCGCGCACCGCCCAGTCACCCTCATCGGCGTAGCGGACCCTGTCAACCCTCATACCCGCCTCGTCAACCAGCTCAATATCCTCACCGGAGTTACTCAGCCGTCCGTCCCAGCCGCCAATGACATTCATATCGCCCGGATACTTGGCCGTAAACGTCGCCACGTCCGCCGCCACCACAAGGTATTCTCCCGCACCGATTGTCACACCGCTCGG
>JAUXAB010000115.1 GCA_030615025.1 Phycisphaerae bacterium
CAAAGCCCGATGCCTGCGTTGTCGGCCAAAAACGTTCTCAACGTGGAGAAAACCACGCCTCCGAGCATTTTTGGCCTGCCGCCTTGGCCTCGAACTTTTCGCTCGGCCTCATAACGACCCGGTTATTCGGATAAGCTCTTAGTCCGAGAGAGTTGTCGTTCTTTTTATTTGAAGTATTTACCCCAAATTAGAACTATTGTTTTGGCTTGTTTGATGGTGAAATTCCCCGTCCAGTTTTTCACCGATTCGAGCAAACGAATCGATGACAATACCTCGCCAATCTCCACCACGTTGGTCAATGTCGCTTGCTTTCTTAACAGCCTAATTAACGATTCCTGGGTCAAGACCGCAAACATACTTTAGCTTTGGAATCTCCTGGTCAGCTTCGCCAGATACTTTTACTATTGAATTGCTTTGAATGACACGCCGCGGAATCGGTAGACCGATACAAGCCCCGTTAGAAGTCCCGACCGAAACTCTAACACTTTGCGAATCTGACTTTTGTTCCCAGCGTACGCTGGGACCTTGCGGGGCAAGGCCACGCGAATCCCCTACCGTGATGACGGGTTTACTATCTGAGAGGTTTCCAATATCACTCCAGCGTCGGCTGGACAGAGTCTGCCTTGGCCTGGGCTTCGGTGTTCTCGTAGGACCCGAAAAAGTCGGAATTGCAGTCCAGCCAGAGGGTGATACGATGAAGGTCTTCTTTGGATAGTTTTACGTCGTGATGTCCCTCCTTGAGGATTTGGTACAGTTTGGAGGCCCGGGCGCCGAACCGGCCGGGTATGGTCCGTGGAACGGTCCAAGGATCGTATTTGTTGCGAACACTGCCGAAAAAGAAGGCATATTCTCTGAGGTTATCGTAGGAGGTATACCTGTAATCAGGATTCTTCTTCCAGTCGCCTTTTCGCAGGTCGATTGCTGTAGGCTCCTTTTCATGACATGTCACACAATTACGCTCGAGTACCGGTTGAACCAGGCGGGGAAAACTAAATGGTTTGGAGCCCTCCACATCGGGTTGGATTCTCGAGGGCGGCCGGCGGAATGCCAGTGGTAACCTCTCTCGAAGTGGCGGCGCGGAGTGACGCGGTTCGTGACAACCCCGGCAGAGCAGCCGTTGACCGGGATGTACATAAGTATCGGACCGCATAGATTGAACTGCCAGACCACGTTCGTCTAATGCTTGAAAGTATATGGGCTTGCCAACCGGCAAGCCAAAATATGCGCTGCCATCGGCCTCTACCGGTACGGTGCCGAGTACCGCCCGGGCCCCTTTCTCGTTACCATATCCAATCCTCGGTTCGTCAATTAGCGGCGTAGTCTTGGGTAACACCTGAATTATCCGCAGGGCTTTGATGGTTGTGGCGCCGGAAGGTGTCCCCAAGCGGACTTCCGGGAACGGCTCCAGGCTGTTATAGACGTTGATAACGCCCACCGGGGCTGTGGTGGCAGCCTCAAGCGCAGCTTGGGGATGGCCTGAGTTGAACCATCCCCAAACCCTTTGGCTTTGAGGCTGCCACGTCACACCAGCGAGCACTGGCGGCTTTTTTCGCGGTCGCAGCGGAATGGGGCTCAGACACGAAATTGCCGGGTCGCGGTAGACCAGTTCCTTGTTGCCGAAGGCGTCCACCAGGTAGATACCGTAGTTGTTCTTCGTTCCTCGCCGGGCGCTTCCATCGGCGTCATAGATGCACAGGTAGAAATGTTTGCTAAGCGGCCATGCCGTGGCATATACCTGACCATCATTGTAACCAACTTCGGCCTCTGGGAAAGGCACCTCCGGTGTGAGACGTCGGATGGGCGCCATCGCGTCATCGTCTTTGATGCGAGGATCGATCAAGACCAGCGATCCATAGGCCTGGCTGTGATGGGCCGCTGCGGTAGCGATGTATTTATGGGAACCGGGAATGGCCCGCAAATCTAATTCCATCGTTGGCCGAGCACTCTTCGATTTCCCGTAATTTCCCTGGATTGCCCGTGCGTCCCGACCGTCCGGCGTGGTAATCCATGGATGGTGCGCCTGAATGTTACCGCGATCCACGTAGTCCCAACGCGTGTAGAGGACCATTCCGCTACGGTCTATACTGGGATGCCACTCGTTGCTTTCATGGTGACTGAGGCGTATGATATCGCTGCCGTCCGCGTTCATCGAGTGCAGCGTGTAGAGTGGTACCGGCCGGGGATGGCATCGTCCGTAGCCGCCGCGACGTTCTGAGATGAACACGATGCGTCCGTTAGGCAGCCAACATGGGTCGAAGTCGTTCACTGGGCCGTCGGTCAGCTGGACAAGGTCCGAGCCGTCCACGTTGACCTTGAAAATATGGAACGTGCTCTTCTTTGTCCACTTGTACCGCGTCGGCTCAGCCTCAGTATAGGCGAACAGGATTGTCCTGCCATCGTAGGACAACTCCGGCGAAAGGAACCCACCACCCTCAAGCTCTTTGCCCTTGAAGCGGCCGTTTTCACACACTGAATTGGCCAAAATGTTTCGGATGGTTGGCTTTTCTCCAAAAGAATCTTCCAGCACAAACAGTCCGCCACCGGGGATCGCATGAAATCCGAAGTACTGATCACACATGTGATTTCCGCGCATGTCGCTTCCCCATGTCACGGTCGCCGGCAGGAAATGACGCTTGATAAACAGGATGCGGTCAAAATCCAGCAATGGATTGGAAAACGCAATCTTTCGTCTTAGTCTGAGCACTTGCTTAAAGAGTTGGTACCGCGCATCGCTGTTTTCGAGAGGAACCATGGAATTGTCTATATTCAACTGAGCAAGCTCTGTTTCCTCAGCCGAGAGGTTCGGTGCACCAGGCATCCCTTTCAGATGTGCTAATAGCGCCTCCGTGCGGCGCAGCACTACGTCCGCGGGATCACGATCGGAGGCCAATATCAGCGATTCGGGCTGAAAGGTCTGGGCCGTAATGGTTTCCCATCGCTTGCGGACATTCGGCTCATGTTTGAATTGGCCGATGAGTTTTTTGAGGGTGGCGAACTGGATCTGTGCCTCATTTGCCCAGATGCTCTCCGCCGGTGGTCTGCCGGTGGCCCGCCAAAGGCGGGGTTGGCCCACCAGTGGCGGGAGAGCACAGAATAGTGCCAGAAGGACCAGATACCACCTCACAAGTATCCAAACAGATAATCGCCTGCGTGCAGACAACATCGTCATCTTCCTCCGGAACCCAAAAACGCCCCGCCATTGCCATAGCAGATGTCATTGCGGGCCCGAACGAAGTGAGGGCGCGGCAATCTCTGACTTGCGAATGGTCGAGATTGCTTCGTCGCTTCGCTCCTCGCAATGACACAAAGCGTCAATTTTCTTGCGTTCCTGCAACAAGGCAGACTTCTTTATTCTTTGCGCTGCAAATCCCTGCAGTCGCCACGTTGTTGACAGCCCCCTTTAGCTTCACCAGTTCAATGCCCTTGCCCGTTCCTAAATTGCGAGAGTACTGCTTATCCGTTGGATTGTTCCAGTGCTCGTAAACGCCCAAGCTTGCCAGACGAACTACATTTGGGCTCCCGCAAAGCGGGGTCCCTCCTTTATGGTCAGGGTCATAGAAGGTCCCTGAAGGTGGGTCATTCGCCAGTGCCGCCTCGATCAGGTAATCGTTTGTGCCGGATCTGTGGGGTGCATCATCCCATTCGGTCCGCAGAAAATCGAAGCCGACCGAATCGATCGCGACCGGATCCTGGGAGACAAAAAGAGACGAGCTCCAGTCTCCGTTGAAGGGGAGGCTATTCCATTTTCTTGGGGAGTTCTCTTTCGCGTGTTTCCCCGCATAAAGCCCGTCAATCACGTACAGCAAAGTCTTGCCGCCCAGGTGCTTATGCCCCATCAGGTCTACGAGCGGTCTATAATGCCCCATGCCCGGCGTGGTATACGGCAGGTCTTTATGCATATCGTAGTAGCCCTTGGCCCGGGCCGGCTTCCTAACCAGTGAACCGTAGTGGTTCTTGGCGCAAAGGGTTATGCCGGCCTGGTCGTTGTGGCTCTTAAGGTTGGCCATGTTGATAAGATAATCGGCCTGGGCATAGGACACAGGGACATAGTCTGTTTTCTTTCCCGCTGCATCGGGCGTGCTCCAGTACAGCGGGACCGAGGACAACTTCGCGGCGGTCCGCCCAAATTTTCCCACGTAATCCAAATATTGGACATTCGGAAACTTTTCGTGGCACATTTTATAGTACTCATTAGGGAAGTAAGATAGGGGGTCGCCAACCGTAATGTTTTCTTGTTTCACGCCGGCTTCATCCACGAGCTGCCGCAGCAGGGCGATTGTCATTTGCGGGGACGTGTTCATATAATCAAGGCTCCTGAGGTTGTAGTCTTCGACCTTTGTGACCTTGCGTCTATCCCAGACCTTAATACAGCCTACATAATTTATCTTGATGACAATCTTCTCTCCCGACTTATATCCGACATTCCCCTTTCCATGCGTTTTATTGAAGTGCTTGAAGAGCTTATCCCAGGCCGCGGCACTGTTTCCCTCGCCGCTTAAAGCCCGTATTGCCCGGCCCATCATTTGGTCCACTACTGCTTGATTTGTGTGGCTGCTTTCCCACCAATGTCCGTCTCCGGGGCCGTCCCAATCGGTCGCATCGGGATTGTGTACCCAGACAACACGGCCGGGGTACATCCCCCCGGCAGTTCCTATTGGAGCATTTACGGTGGGTTCATCGGCTAAAACCACCTTCTCCGTCGTAATGCTTTGGGCCAACCATAGGGAGCCGATGCCGGCGGCAACAAGTATTACACATAGTACATAACGTGACTGTGCAAAGCAGCGTTTGGCCTTGCGAACAGCCGTGATTGAACCGACGGCCCCCATGAGCCAAACCACAAAGCCTGAGGCCAACGGGAAAGCCACCCGTTGACACGGATACGTCGCACGGGAAGGCTTCGGAATAACACGAAGCAGGAACCATACCAGCGCCAACAATCCACCAAGGGGAAACATCCACCCCGTTAGAGACGTTTTCCTCCGCCCCGTACGAATCTTTTTCCGTAGGGTTTCGTTCGGATCAAGGGTCTCTAACGGGGTCCAGGTAAACCAGCGGTGTTTTCTGTTGTGCTTAAGATACTTATTTGTCTTGAGAAAGGGTGATTTCGTTTGTCTTTTTCCAAACAATCGCATTTCTTAATCCTTTCTTCAGTCTGACCGGGTACGATTAGCACATTTTATTCTGTAGACTTTTTCAGCGCATAGAGTTTTTTCATTGTGGTAACATAGAGCACGCCGTTAGCAGCGACAGGTGTGCCGGCTATCGGGCTGTCCAGCCTGCGCGAGCTTATGACCCTTTTGTCCTTGCTTGCAGCCAGGACCCAGAAATCCCCCCGTCGCGTACCGATATAGACCTTTCCGTCAGCCACGAGTGTCGAAGCCCAAATCTCTCCCTTTGCGTCATGGGTCCAGTACGGCTTGCCGGTCTCGGCGTCTACACAGTGAACACGTTGCCCGCAATCGGCAACAAAGACCAAACGATTGTGAATTGACGGTGTTGAGCAGCAGTGGCGGTGCAGTTCATACGACCAGAGTTGTGCAGAATTGGTTATGTCCCCGGTCTTCGTTGCATCGATGCACTTTAGCCAGGCCTGGTGCTTGCCCCACCAGATGTCACCACCTACTGTTACATATACGCGATTGTTGTAAAACACCGGCATGCTCTTGATATTGCTTGGACTCTCTTTCCGATTTCTAATGTATTTGTGCACATTTTCCTTTGGTGCAGTCGGGTCACAATCAAAGCGCCAGACATTCTGTAGTTCCTTCGCTATCGCCTTAGCGGACTGTAGCGCCTCGAAGGCATAGCAGACACCGTCGCCGCCACAGAAGAATACAAGCGTCTGGCCATTTACTTTCCCCAGCGCAGGCGATGACCACGTGCTATGGAATGTCCGGGGACCAATCTTCTCATCCTCTTGAGTTGCGAGTCGTCCCGTTGTCTTGTCGAGCACTATCAGGCTCGGTGCATCAGGAGCGGGAATACGTTGGTGCTTGTTGTCAAGCCCATTGCTCGTATTGACGTATAGAAACTCCCCATGCAGGAGGATCGAGCTGTGTGCCGAATCATGTTGGTGAATTCCCACCTCGGCAGGCATGTCGAACAGCCAGATGATGTCCGCGTCCGTCTTGGTTACCTCCAGGGGCTCAACACCGGGCGGGGTCATATGCCGGCCTTCGTCTTTGTATGGTTCATCGTTGCCATTGGCCTGACCGTTGAGGTCGAGGCACATTACTTCCCCGCGATTGCTCACGATGTAAGCCCGGTTGCCTTCAACAGTAGCCGGCGAACAAATACCCACTCTTGGCCAATCCATGTAGAGGGGGTTTGGAAGCTTGGGAACGACGAGCTGCCAGCAAAGGCTCCCGTCCTTTTCGTCTAAGCACAGCAACACGCCGCGGTCTCCCTTGTGCCGAGGGTCGCGCGGCTTGTCGTTGTTCGTACCAATTAGCACCTTGCCGCTGGCCACCACCGGGGTGGAGTAGGTCTGCGTGCCCAGTGGGACCACCCACTTGATGTTCTTACCGGTGGCTGGATCAAAAGTCTCCGGCAGCCCTGTTTCGTCCGACACCATGTTCCGCGAATATCTCTGGCCCCACTGCGCCTGGTCAGTTGCAAAAACAGGGGAGATGACAATGTGGGAACAAAACAAGACGCAGATTAGTGAAAACCAAAGCGGATTTCTTCCTGTCAGCATTGCACTCCTTTCATCGTTGATATAAAAATTTCTCTTCTATCGAGTGCTTATTCTACAAAACAAGTGACAGAATTTCAAGTCCGTCTGCATCAACCACAGGCTTTCTTCCAGTTAGAGTGGCAGAAAAGCGAGCAATCACGGCAGGTGAATTGATAACCGAACACACCTGTGCCTACGCAACCACAGGTGCAGGCAGCAGAAAGCGTTAAAATGCACTTAAACAAAGCCACAAAGACTTTCTTATAGTTCGACTAAAAGAACTGGCAAAACTGAATAATTTCAAATACAATGACGTCGCACCTTTACTGGAAAGCATATTTAGACCAAGAGCTTATCCGAATAACCGGGTCGTTATGAGGCCGAGCGAAAAGTTCGAGGCCAAGGCGGCAGGCCAAAAATGCTCGGAGGCGTGGTTTTCTCCACGTTGAGAACGTTTTTGGCCGACAACGCAGGCATCGGGCTTTGCA
>JAUXAB010000125.1 GCA_030615025.1 Phycisphaerae bacterium
CTATTGCGGCTGGCTGCAAAGCCTGATGCCTGCGTTGTCAGCCAAAAACGTTCTCAACGTGGAGAAAACCACGCCTCCGAGCATTTTTGGCCTGCCGCCTTGGCCTCGAACTTTTCGCTCGGCCTCATAACGACCCGGTTATTCGGATAAGCTCTTAGTAGAGCAATTTCTGGAGATGAGAAGTTATGTGTAAATTAGCCTGTCTTCTGTCTTGTATACTCACAGCCATTCTTTGCGGGGCCAGAATAATCACTGTCGATGACGATGCAAATGATGGCGATGTGGTTATCGTGGCGGAGGGGACCTCCCGCAAAGCGGGATTAACTTTAAGGGGAAGAATATTACCCTAACAAGTACAGACCCAACCAATTCAGCTATGGTTAGCGGTAAGAGCAATCCTCATATGTGACGGGCTTATTCATAATGACGGAGGCTACAGACTACTCAGAACTAACCTGAAATCCGTAGTGACGTTACGACCAATGTTCACGAATACTGTCAGCCAGAACACTTTGCGAGCCATCCGATTTGAGAGGCCGGAATACATCCCCGTTGTCTTTTGGATTAATCCCGCATGCTGGCATCATTACCGGCCAGAGGTTCTGTTCGACCTTATGGCTGAACACCGTATTTTGTTTCCAGAGTTCAGTCTAAAAAGCGAGCAATTACCTGAATTAGCTCCGTGGGAGCAGGCTGGTGCGCCTTATACTGATGCCTGGGGTTGTGTCTGGGAAACCACTGATGACGGCATCGCAGGTGTAGTAACGAAACATCCACTGGCAGATTGGAGGGCTTTAGAATCTTTTACTGCTCCCGGCCCAGCTAAGAGCAACGGGATGACGAAGATTGACTGGTCTATCATCGGCAAAGAAATCCTAAAAGCAAAACTGGAGGGAAAACACTATGTTGGCAGCTTGGAACACGGCCACACTTTCCAGCGGCTTAGCTATCTAAGAGGGTATGAGAATCTTTTATTTGACATGACAGATGGGGATGCCAGAGTTTGGCGGTTGATTGAGATGGTCAAAAGCTTCAACATTGGGGTCGTGAAGCGATATCTTGACTTAGGTAGTGAGATGATATGTTATCCTGAAGATCTGGGGATGCAGCGAGGCCCCATGCTCTCACCGCAACATTTCCGGACATATATCAAGCCAATCTACGAGCGCTTAATGGCACCGGCCCATAAGGCGGGCTGTCTTGTGCATATGCATTCTGACGGCGATATTCGTGACCTTGTGGACGACCTTGTGGTCAGCGGCGTAGATGCTCTCAACCTTCAGGACCTCGTTAACGGTATTGACTGGATAGAGGCGAATCTTAAAGGCAGAGTCTGTATCGATATAGACATAGACCGCCAACAAATTACACGGTTTGGCAATCCCGAACAGATTGATAAACTCATCCGCGAAGAGGTTGAAAAGCTCGGCAGTCGGGAAGGTGGTCTGATGATGATATACGGACTTTATCCGGGCATACCTCTCGAAAACGTAAAGGCTATAATGGACGCGATGGAACGATATGCAAGCTACTATACATGAGGGAATACGGGGGACGAGGGACGTCCATCATCCATCGTCCATCATCAATGATCACTAATAGGAAAGGAAGCAGATTATGGAAAAACTTGGTGTTGGGATTATTGGCTGTGGTTGGGTAGCGGGAGAGCACGTAAAGGCATTTCAGAAAGATGAACGCTCTGAAGTGCGGGCACTGGTTAGTCGGAACCCTGCAAACGCAGAACGGTACCGGGACCAATATGATTTGCAATGCAGCATTGAAACCGATGCCAATATTATGCTTCAACAAGAGGATGTTGACATCGTGGTAGTTTGCACGCCCCACAATCAGCATACAAAATATGTGGTTGCAGCCGCAGAGGCAGGAAAGCATGTCATAATCGAAAAACCGGTGGCCTTGACGATGGAAGACGTGCGAAAGCAGCAGGAGGCAGTAAGAAAGAACAAGGTTAAAACCCTGGTCGGCTTCGTACTGCATTGGAATCCGCTGTTGATGACAATCGACCGACTGATTGAGCAAGGGGTATTCGGTAACATCTTTATGGTTGAGGTCGATTATCTGCACAGGATATGGATGACGCCGGAGGAGAAGTGGTATGCCAGTCGAGAACAAAGTGGCACAGCAATTCTGACGGGTGGCTGTCATGCGATAGATGCACTACTTTGGTTTGCCCGAAGTGAGGTCGAGCAGGTCTGTGCATATCAGGTAAAGACCGAGAACCCCATTGAATATCCAGGGACGATCTCTGTTAACGTAAAATTCAAGGATGGTAAGATCGGGCGTAGCACAACGACCTTTGACGCACAAATGCCCTACCGGTTCAACATAGGGGTCTATGGAACCGAGGGAACACTGCGTAATGAAGAACTCTTTGCGCCGAAGCTTTTTCCAGGACAGAACGACTTTCTAAGAATTCCCTGCATCCTGCCGGATAGCGGCGATGTCACTCATCATCCTTTTCAGGGCGAAGTGTCGCATTTTCTCGATTGCATAATTTACGACAAACGACCGTCCCCGGATATAGATGATGCTGCCCAAACTCAAGCCGTTTGCTTTGCGGCGGACCTTTCCGCCGAGTCGGGAAGACCTGTGAAAATCAGCGAATCGGGAAATAGGCAATAATGCAGCAAAAGTTACCGTCAGTGTCTTTGGAGCCACTTGCGTGATGATTACTATCTCCGGAACACTTTCAAAAGCATGGATGGCAAAAACGCTGGGCGTGGCGTTTGACCGCGACTACTATTTTGATCCTGAGAAACGTTATGCCATTGACTGCAAGTGCAATGAATATGCCGCGGAAGGATTCTCCGGCATGCGACTTTTTTATTCGGAATCTAATTTGGGTCAGATCGACTATTGGGACAAAGACCAAATTCAGATCGGAGGCATTCAGCCAAATTTGATTCTCGGAATGTTGCTTGGTGCTGATTTTGTGCACCGGGACAGCAGTGATGCCGATATCACAGCCAGCTGTCTTGCAGGCAGGAGTCTTGTCGACCTACCGTCCCCAGAGGGTTTGCTTGAACATCCGCTGATAGCACTTTTTGACGAGCAGATTCGGCAAGTGCAAGACGATTCCCAGAGGCAGCTTCGTCCCATCCCTCCATTTTTCTGGGATCTATCCGGCCGTGCCACCATACACGGGGTGATGACTTCTGCCCAGAAATTTCTTGGTGAAACCTTCTTCATGGATATGATGACCAAACCTCAACAATGTCTGGAAATCGTACACTGGACCGCAGACGCTTTCATTGTTCTTTGCCGGCACTTTTCGAAAATAGCAAAGCTGCCAATAACCAGCATACATGTGGGCGAATGTTCATCCTGTATGGTCAGGCCGGAGCTGATTGAACGTTTTGTCGTTCCAGCTACATCAAAGATAGGTCGCCAGGTCGGCCCTATTCGTTTACATTCCTGTGGGCCCAGCACCAATCATTTAGAAGCGTTTTTTCAAATTGAAAATCTGCATTCTTTAGACCTCGGTGGTGACACGTCGATCAAGAGAGTGCGAGAATTATTCGGTAAAGAAATGCCGATAAGTGTTGGTCCCCTGCCAAGTGATATGTCCTCAGAAAGCACCCATCCGATATTGCGCTGGGCCAAACGCATTGTCGAGGAAAACGATGGTGGCAACCTGGAATACATATATCACCTTGAACCCAGCTACAATGTCAATACTATTTACGCTTTAACAGACTTCGTAAAAAATCTGCCGGACTTCCCAAATTCACAATCTGAGCCGAGCACAGATCGTAGATGCAAATGGAAGTAGACCTACTGTCCTTATTGTTAAAGAACTTACGTAAACTTGCTTCGTGCACCTAATTGTACTATTTTGGCGCCATGAGTACCATAGGTAACCTTCATAACCCCGATACTATCGGGGCTGTATCTGTGAGCTGGTGCGATATGCCCTGATTTTCGTGCGGGCCATCTTCTCTCCCAAGGCAGTGCTGGCTGCTAAACTACTGGCAGTGGAGAGCCAAAACACGGACTTGAAAATAAGGTACAGCCAATTAAGTCAGTGTTTACACCCGCGGCCACGATTTGCCGCAAGTTTCCGCCTGCTATGGGTATTGCTTTCAATGTCTCTGGACAAGTGGGAATACCTTGCTTGCCTCATGCAGCCAGCGGTTTGAGGACTTGGCTTCTGCAAACAATTTTTTGAATAAGATTTTGGCTAAAGTTCGGACAAACTGACACCAAACTGACACCATTGGCCGGTTTTGCCCCATTTTTGGTGCTTCAAGGGTTGACAAGATGTGTGGTAGGTTGTTATATTACAAGAAGTTAAAATTTGTTGCGCCCGTAGCTCAGGCGGACAGAGCAACGGATTTCTAATCCGTAGGTCGCAGGTTCGAGTCCTGCCGGGCGTGGTGAAGACCAAATAGCCATAGAGAGCACAAGTCTCAGTGTGATAAGGACTTATCAGTCTTCCACACTTTTTCTGTGTGGCGCCTTTGTGTATCTTTCACAACTCTTAACAGACTTACGGATAGAAAGTCCGTAGGTCATCGTCTGTGGTGCAAGTCTGCAGCAAAAGAGATGACGGGAATCTCTGCATTTTAGGCCCCCCTTCTTGCTTTCGCAAGAAAGCAGGGGGGCACGAAAGGTCAAAAACGGTTCCAATCTTACGATGGATTTGGTAACATGAAGGGACCCCATTTTGCGACGTATTGCAAAATGGGAGCCCTGGAAAAGGGGAGTAAGGCCGATTTTTGAAGATAATTTGGGCGATATTATGATGACTCAAACTAACAGAAAAACCAAAGCGAAAGTGACTATAGCAACAATGGTTGTACTTACACTGGCGATATTTGGCGTGGGAGCAAATGGGGCCGCCGTAAAAGGTGATGATGGCATGAAGCGCGACAGATTCCTTCTCTTGGATTACCGCATTGTTGAGAGGACGGAAAACGCAAAACTTGCTGTTGGCAAGGTGCAAAAAGACAAGCGCAACCCACTTTTTGCAGAAGACAAGCCCTGGGAGCCGCGTTTCGATAATGTCTACTGCAACGTTATCTACGATGAACAGGAGAAACTCTACAAGTGCTGGTACAGCCCGTTTATCATCGACGAGAGAACGACCAGCACGCCGCAAGAGAAGCGAAATCCCGAGTCTCAGGATTACATGAGTTCCAGGCCCCGCGGCCGAGAGATGGGCGTCTGCTACGCTGTCTCAAAAGACGGTATCCATTGGGAAAAACCCGAGCTCGGCTTGGTCGAATTC
>JAUXAB010000102.1 GCA_030615025.1 Phycisphaerae bacterium
AAAGGCCACAGATGAGTATGCCACGATGGTATCGACCGTTTCCACAGAATAGTGCCGTTGAATGCATCCCGCGCAATTAGAACCCGCTTCTGCGGCAACTGGATGATAGCGGTCGGGCCTTCGTCGAAGATGTAAAAGATTCGTCCCCCGGCTGATACGAGCGCGCTCATGCTGGCCATGCGGTCGTGATGCCGTGACCATCTTGGGCTCCCGACCCATTGCAGGTGGTGGGGCGGACCGACAACCGTATCATGCGCCACTGCATTGCCGCTTGCGTCATGCAGGTAGTGCGTCCATTCGTCTATCTCTTTGGGACACGGCTTTATGGTCTCTATCCATTTATCGCCTTTTTTTATGTACGCCACACCATTGGGACACAGCACTCGCATGACTTCACTCATTGAGATCTTACCGAGGTTTTCCGAGACGACAAGGTTCACAAGGTTGTCAATGTACGGCAGGTGGTTACTCTTCAAGTGGTCGACAGATACCTTTCCGTAAAGGTTGAGCGACTGGATATGCTTGCGGGCTTTTTCCACATCCTGCGCATCCGTATCCAAGCCATGAACTATGTACCGGTCATTCGCACGCAACGCGGCGAGCCGGCGCCCGTCGCCGCAGCCGATGTGGACAATCAGCCCGCCTCTGACGCCTGTCACATCCAGAATTTGCTTTGCCTGTCGAACTTGTGCCCCCCTGCTTTTTTGCGAAAGCAAGAAGGGGGGCTGAGCTCTTGCCCGTGGCAAGACGGAAACAATTGCCAGAAGACAGACAAACATTGTAAAGGGGTTCGGCAAACGCGAAATAGTGCGTTTGTCCGCAGGACGCCTTTCGGCGGGGGCCCAAAAGAATCGGCTTCTTTTCATGAGTACTTATCCTTTCCGTTCGAGCATGACAGAGGACAGATGACAGACAACAGAGGACAGATTTCTGTCTTCTGATTTCTATCTTCTGACTTCTGGATAGTCTTCACATTCAAAACCGCATTTCACCGATTTTTTCAACGCTCGGAATTAGGCTCTCATCCCGCCCCTCGGAGGGGCGGGGCTCATCTGCGCGGCAAGTTCCAAGTATTCCACAGGAATGTTCCTTTCTTCGTCCCGGTCCTCGATAATATTAAAAGACATACTATTAGCATATTTGGAAGCTTTTGTCAATAATTTGTCCTTCCATTTCACAAAAGTTCTGCTGCCACAACTCAACAGCATGGTTTTGGTCTCGTGAATCTCGCCACTGGGCTTGTGTGGGGTGATGCTGGGGGGAAGAAGCTGAGTCCAAGTGGCAAATTTTCACAAAATAGATTGAAATTGAACCGTCGACTCAGGTATTATAGCAATAGAATAAAGGGGGACCCCCAAACACAAAAAAACGCGTTTGGGGACCCAAGAATGACCGTTAACTTGTAAGTACCGTATGCATTTTTCATGCAGTTTGCCTCTTAACTTTGTGAGAGCGGCAGAAAAGGGGATTTAGACGGGACCCGTAAGACCAACGGCTAACTTACAGGTCGGGATTAACAGGATAAAACCCGCCAGAGGTATCCGCCAAAGGCGGAAAGGCGGGGTAAATCCTGTCTGAAAATTAGACTATTTCGCACTATGTATTCATAGGAGAAAAAAATGAAATCAATTAAACGCAGAGAATTTTTGAAGGGTTCAATAGGTGCAGCTGCGACTTTTACTGTTTTGTCTCAAAACAAAAGTATGGGAGCTGCAAACAAGGTGGTGTTGGGAATAATGGGGGTCGGCGGTCGAGGGCGTGCGCTTTTGAGTAGCCTGGTGAAAAGGTCTGATGTTAAGATTAAATATATCTGCGACGCGGATACGCGAAGCTATGGGCCGGCAGCGGAAATTGTGATGGAAGGCCACGACTACAAGCCGAAATTTGTGCAGAATTTTCGGAAAATGCTCGACGACCGCCAGGTCGATGCGGTCGTTATAGCAACTTCGGACCGCTGGCATGCACTTGGTACAATAATGGCCTGCCGGGCGGGAAAAGATGTCTACGTGGAGAAGCCTTTGTCGCTGAGCATTTGGGACGGCAGAAAAATGGTTGAGGCGGCCCGGAAGTACAGCAGGGTTGTTCAGGTTGGGACCCAAAGCCGCAGCGCCCCCTATACCGACAAAGCTGCGGAGTATATTCGCAGTGGTAAACTGGGAGACGTCTATCTGGCCCGCGTGTTCCTTATGCAAGAATCCGGGCCTATCCATGTAGCCGGCGTGCAGCCGGTTCCGGAAGGTCTGGATTATGATTTGTGGTGTGGCCCGTCACCCAAGCTGCCCTACCGTCCGGGCAGGTGGTTCTGGAGGCTGTGGGATTTCTATGTCGGCTATATTATGGCTGATATGACCCATCAGATTGACTTGGTGCGATACCTAATTGGCAAGAAATATCCAGAGACTGTCTGCCATGCAGGAGGGGTTTACCACTTCGACGATGGCAGAGAGCAGCCGGACACCCAGTTCGCAACGTTTGAGTTCGGCAAACTTACCTTACTTTTCGAAGCGTCCCTCTGGTCGCCTTATATGCATCGAATCGTCCACTTGAAAGACAAGACGAAGTTTCCTGACTGGCCATTCAGCGCAACAAAGGTGGAAATATGCGGAACTAAGGGCTTCATGTGCTTTGGCAGACACGGCGGTGGATGGCAGGTGTTCGAGGGAGATAGAAGTATTCGTGAGAGCAAAGCGGTTGTCTCAGAGCCGGCCAGCTTGAAATTCGGAAGTATAATAGACGCGCATTTTGACGATTTCATAAGCTGTATCCGCAGCCGAAAGAAACCTAAAGCCGATGTTGAAGAAGCGCACCTTTCAATGGTGCTGTGCCACCTTGCCAATATCTCATATCGGGTTGGAAACCGCAAACTCAGATTTGATGGCGCAAGTGAAACGTTTGTCGCAGACAACGAAGCCAACAAATACTTAAAGGCCAACTATAGAAAACCCTGGGTTGTACCCGAGAAAGTATAAAAACTCCTGCGCACAGAATAAGTCGGATTTTAAAAGGCAATAAAATGTCCAAAAGGATTTTGCCATTAGTGGCTGTTTCCCTAATTTGCTGCAATTTGTCGTATTCACGATGGATTGAGATTTCCAACACGAAGGTAACCCAGGAACTGACTGAGCTGGGCGGCCCGAGGATAGTCATAGAGTATGATATAGAAGACTTAGAAATTTCAAAGGATTGTCCCGCATACGTTTTCATCCGCTATAGCAAGGGTTCAGGCAGCACGTGGGAATTTCTTGCTATGGAGTATCTCAGAGGCAATGGTTATGGCCTTGTCGAGAGTCCGGGACACAAAAAAATAATCTGGTGGGGAACAAGCGAAACGAGCTTTAGAGAACTTGGTGAAACAGGCGAAACACGTATTGCGGACTTTGGTCAGTTAAAGTTCCGAATCCGTGGAACCAGGATGGTGCGAGTTCCAGCGGGAGAATTCAAGATGAAGAGTCTGCCAGGTGGGGGTTATGATGAGTCAAAAAGCCAAGAGCCTGCTTGTGAACTGTCGTTGTTTTATATAGCAAAGTACGAAACCACAGTTGCTATGTACACAGATTATCTTAACGAAATTGGTCGAGAAGGAGCAGGCTGGAACAAACGAATGTCTGACAGTCGCCGCTGCGGCATTGTCCAGAACGGGTCTGCCCCTAATTTTACTTACAGTGTAAAACCGGGCAGAGAAAACTATCCGGTTACATACGTATCCTGGTACGATGCAGCAGCGTTTTTGAGGTGGTGCGGCTTGAGACTGCCGAGTGAAGCAGAATGGGAAAAAGCTCTTCGGGGTGGGATTTATCTGGATGGCGATAAGAGGAAGCAGCGTAAAAATCCTCTGCCTGAGAGAAAATATCCCTGGGGAAATGAATCACCGAACACTGAGGATATTTATCGATGTAATCACGATGGTGATGATGATGGGTTTCCGTATACGGCGCCGGTAGGCAGCTTTGATAAGTTCGACAGCCCTTATGGAGCCTGCGATATGGCCGGAAATGTGGCCGAGTGGACCTTGGACTGGTATTCAACTTCGTATCATGTCGGGTTGGATGGATTCAGAATGGTGCGTGGTGGTTCTTGGATGGCTGTTCCGTACGCCTGTGATGCTATCACGGGTGCCACGCAATTTCCTCTAAAGGAGAGCAGTATCATGGGATTTCGCGCTAGTTATGGGACCAGGCAACACACTCTAACGAATAATTAACCTCCCAAGACTTTTGATATCCGTGATAATGGGATGGACGAGGAAAGCGCTTAGAACTTTTGTTCAGAAAAAGATAGTGAAAACTATCTTGGCGCTTCGTTAGCTTTTCTTTACATTATTAGCAATAAAAGTGCTCATCTATATTTCGGGGATAGTGATATGGGATATTTCGGTTCAAGTGTATCGCGGTGTAGAATCGTGTGTGTACTCAGGGAGGATACAAAAATGAGAAGTTTTAGGAAAAATGTCTTTGTAGTTTTGCTTTTCATCGGGCTGCTATCAGCTCTTCCGAGATTGAGCTTTGCAAGGGTCAGAGCGTGGGAGGGCACCATAACAATTCCCACCTACGGATGGGCAGAAGATGTTAATCCGAAGTTCTGGGCCCTGGAAGGCGAAGTTAAATTCTCGACCACGGTCAAAGGCTCCATCGTCTACCCATATACGATGCAGGACCAGCTTTACAGGACCAAGGCAGATCGAACTTACAAAGCCTTATTTCTTGAGAATGAATACCTGAAAATCACCTGCCTGCCTGAGCTGGGTGGGCGTCTGCATTCGGTCCTCGACAAGACCAAAGGTGAGGAAATGTTTCACATCAATAACGTTATCAAACCGAGTATGATAGCGATGCGTGGGGCTTTTATCAGCGGTGGCGTTGAGTGGAACGCAGGCCCACAGGTACATACTGTTACGATTGTCTCGCCGGTCGATGCACTTATCGGCCGCAATGCAGATGGTTCAGCCTACCTCGAAGTGAGTAATCTGGAAAAGAGCCTGCGAACTCGCTGGACCGTGCGGGTCACTCTGCATCCGGGAAAGGCCTACCTGGATGAGCGAATTCGCATTTTCAATCCCACGGATGGGATTAACCCATACTACTTCTGGAACTGCACCGCTTTCGGCAACCGAGCTGGTACGCGATTTATATATCCTATGACTCTCGGAACAGACCATCACGGAGTCAAATTTTTTTCGTGGCCCATCCACGAAGGCAAGGACCTGTCCTGGCTCAAGAACTATGAGACGTGGGCATCGATTTTTGCTGTTGACTGCGCCTTTGACTTCTTCGGGGCTTACGATGTGGATATGGACCGTGGGGTCGTGCAAGTGGCGGACCACCAGGAGCTCAGCGGGAAAAAGGCCTGGACATGGGGGAATTGGGATTTGGGCCTGGTGAGCCAAAAGAACCTGACTGATGATGACGGCCCCTACATTGAGGTGCAGAGCGGGCCGCTGCCGACACAGTCCGACTATGGCATGCTGTTGCCGAGGGAAGAGGTCTCGTGGCAGGAATGGTGGTACCCGGTCCATGGACTTGGTGACGGTTTTGAATACGCTACGAAAGACGTAGCCATTCAGACGGTCCGCAAGGACGACAAGCTCCAGCTGCGTATGCTGGCAACGGGCAGGTTCCGCGGGGCGATTTGCACCGTTTCCCAGGGACGGCGGGAACTTCTCAAAAAACGCTTAGACCTCTCCCCCGCTGACCCCCAGGTACTTACGCTTTCACCTGCTCTCATAGGGAGTCCTTACGAACCGCAGTCGCCCGTCGATGTCACCATCAAGACAAGGAACGGAGATGTGCTTGCTTCCTTTGTTACCCCTTTGCCAATTCCCAAGGCTTCGGCGCCTGCTCGTGCCGAGTTTATGACGAAAAACGATGAGCAGCTCAGTGTCGAGGAGAAGTACCGCAAAGGTCTAAAATATGACCTGGCGACAGACCGGAAGAAGGCGCGTGAGTACTATGAAAAGGTACTGGCGGAAGATGCGCAATATTCGCCCGCGCTTCGGGCCCTGGCGGTGCTCGATATCGAAGCGGGACTTTATGAGAATGCGATTCAGCGGCTGAAAAAGGCCCTGGCGCGAGATAGCAGTGATGGATTGTCGTGGTTCTTCCTGGGTGTGAGCGACTTGCGGTTAAGAAACGAGAAGGAAGCGCTCAGGTGTGCGTACAAAGCGGTCAGATGCTTTGGTACTGCATCTCTGGGCTATGACCTTGCCGGTCGTGCTTATATGCGTTTGGGAGATTACTCAAGGGCTGTAGAGGCCTTTGAGAAAGCGGTACAGCTAAATCCAAGAGACACCAAGACAAAGAACCATCTGCTATTGGCCTTGTATGCTGCAGGAGACACCATGTCGGCACACAAACAGGCCCAAAAAAGAATCACTGAGAATCTGACGGACCTGGTTCCACGAGCAGTGGTCGTGCTACGATACAAAAACGAAATGGACCGGTTTGTGCGGGAGGTACGGGATTTTGTCGGTGAGGATGATTTTGAAATGTTAGAGACCAGTCTTGTTTTCGCAGAGCTGGGCCTGGTGAATGAAGCTGCCAGACTGCTTTCTGCGGTATGCGTCGAAGCGGTTCCAGAAGCTAACAGCAGTCCGTTGCCGCTCTTTTACCTGGCTTATTTTGCATCGCTACAGGGTGACCAGAAGAATGCCAAGGCCTATCTTGCTCAGGCTGGCAAGACTTACAAGGATTATGTTTTCCCATCGCGTCCTGAAGCAGTGGAGGTATTTAAGTACGCAGTTTCGGAAAATCCTGATGATGCCTATGCACATCTGCACCTTGGCAATCTTTACGGGAATTTTGGGCGGCTTGATGAAGCCGTAAGGCACTGGCGAAGGGCCGGCGAGCTGGACTCATCCTTGAGTATCGCATTTCGGAATCTCGGCCTTTATGCCTGGGCAGTAGAGAATGACCTGACGAAGGCTGAAGAGTTCTATCGTAAGGCTATTGCCGCTCGGCCGAAAGACCAGACGCTATATCGTGATTTAGCGGATATTTTATTAGCCGGAAACAAGCGCCCCGAAGCGATAAAGGTTCTGGAATCCACGCCGTTTGAGAAGCTCAGACGTGCTGACGTGATTATAATGCTGGCGCAGGCTTATGTCGATGAGCAAAGCTACACCGATGCGATTGATTTGCTGGAGTCTACGCCGTACTTTGTCAACTGGGAGGGTCAGACAATCACCTGGGATCTTTTTAGTAAAGCGCATCTGCAGCGCGGTCGGAAGCGCTTTGATGATAAGAATTTCGTAGGTGCTCTGAAAGACTTTGAAGCGGCTTTGACGTATCCGGACAACATAGGTGTGGGGCGGTCGAACAAACCCCAAGAGGCACCGGCCCAGTACTGGAGAGGCAAGGCACTGGAAGCCCTTGAGCGTCTTGAAGATGCGTGTTCGGCCTGGAAAGAGGGGGCTGCCGGACCCGAAGGCTCAGAGGAACAGAACAAATACCGAGAGCTCTGCAAAAAGGTGCTCTTGATGCACAAGTGGCTGCTTTGACCCTGAGGAAAGAGGACAGACAACGGAGGACAGAGGACGGAGAACAGAGGACAGAAGACAGAGGACAGAAGACAGAGGACAGAAGACAGATAATCGACTTGCGATTTGCAAATCCTTATTCTGACTTCTGATTTCTGTCTTCTGATTTCTATAAGCGGGAGATAATATGGATTTGCATGCCATTGGAATTGAAACCAATTTTGGCACTTTGGACTGGTGCATTGTCATCGGCTATCTACTTGTCATTGTAGCCGTTGGGGTTTATATAAAGCGATATATCAGCAATGTTACAGATTTCATCGTTGCGGGGCGAGGCTTAAAAACCTTCCTGGGGGTTGCAACAATGATAGGGACCGAATTAGGTCTGGTTACGGTGATGTATTCGTCGCAAAAAGGCTTTACAGGGGGGTTTGCCGCCTTTCACATAGCATTGGCCTCCGCTGTTGTAGCTTTGGCTGTTGGCCTGACGGGGTTTATCGTGGTGCCGCTGCGAAGAATGAAGGTAATGACTATCCCGGAATTTTACGAGAGGCGCTTCGGGCACGGCGTGCGGATTCTGGGAGGAATCGTATTAGCCTTTTCCGGCATCCTCAATATGGGAATGTTCCTTAAAGCAGGCTCGATTTTTGTGATGGGTGTCACGGGGATGACCTCGGAATATGAACTTAAGATAATAATGAGCGTTCTGCTGGGGATGGTACTATTATACACCACCCTGGGGGGAATGGTCTCGATAGTGGTTCTCGACTATATCCAGTTCGTGGTTCTATCGTTTAGCCTTCTGGCTACGAGTGTGCTGGCCATTAGATATTTGGGCTGGGGTAACATTATTGAGACGGTATCGCGGCTGCAGGGAGAAGCGGGTTTTAATCCATTCCACAGCGAAGGGTTCGGCACTTCCTACGTGATATGGATGTTCTTCTTAGGGCTGGTCAACTGTGCGATCTGGCAGACGGCTGTGATACGTGCCTGCTCTGCCGACAGCACCAGAACAGTTAAGCGGCTTTATACCTTTGCTTCGGTCGGATTTCTGATTCGATTTCTGATACCGTACTTTTTTGGAATTTGTGCTCTCGTTTACGTCTCCCAGCACGAGGTATTAAAAGGCATTTTCATTCCCGAGAGTGGACCTGCAGACCCACAGGTAACGTTGATGGCGATGCCGGTATTCTTGAGCCAAATCCTTCCTGCCGGACTTATCGGTATTATTTCTGCCGGTATGTTAGCTGCGTTTATGTCCACGCACGACAGCTACCTGTTATGCTGGAGTTCGGTGCTGACCCAGGACGTCGTGGCACCCTGGTTCAAAAAAGGATTGTCTTCAAAGGCGCGTTTGCTATTGACACGAATCTTTATCGTAGCTATCGGCATTTTCATTCTGGTTTGGGGACTCTGGTATCCACTGAAACAGGATTTGTGGGATTATATGGCGATATCGGGAGCGATTTATTTTACCGGAGCCATCGCGCTGCTGGTCTTTGGTATTTACTGGAAGCGTGCGAGTAAAGTTGGGGCATATTTGGCCTTAATATGTGGGTTTGGTGCCCTCTTAGGATTAAAGCCGGTTCAAGCCCCGTTGAGTCCCTTGATATTTCGTTTTTCTTCTTTTTTTTCTTCCTTTCGAGTCGGTTCCATTTTAGGAATAAAGCCTGTTGAAGAGCTATCGAGTGCGATTGTCGGATTGACTGTTATAGCGCTTTCGATAGCGCTTATGGTAGTCGGCTCTTTAATATTTCCAGACCGTAATAAACCAACAGAAGCGAAGGAGTAGCAAAATATGAATTTCTGGATTAATTTCTGGTCGGTCTTTTTCTTTGCAAGCCTTGCTGTTTTTGCATGTCTTGCCGTGGTTGTTACAATCGGCGGCTTTTATAACATTCGCTCACTGTTTAAGAGTCTTACAGACCGGGCTGACCAGCATGATGACCAGTCGTGAAAGATTGATAGCGACTTTGCGCGGCGAACCGGTCGACCGGCCTGCAGTCAATTTCTATGAAATAGGAGGATTTGAGATTGACCCATCCGACCCGGACGAATTCAATGTCTATAACCACCCATCCTGGCAGCCTTTGCTTCAACTGGCCGAGGAGCAAACCGACCTGATTCGTATGCGCAGCCCTGTCAGGCCACGCTCCCACGAAGTGGTATCCGGCAAATCGGACAGCGAGACTCGCCGGGATGAATTCTTCAAGACAGAAAAATATATGGAGGATGGAAGCCGATTCAAACGCGTGACTTTGAAAATTGGGGACAGAACTATGACTTCGCTCACGCGTCGCAGCCCGGAGATTGACACTGTATGGACTGTAGAGCACCTGCTCAAAAGTATAGACGACCTGAAGGCTTATCTGCAGTTGCCCGACGAGATTTTTGCCGAAGAGGTCAGCACAGCCAACGTGGTTGAGGAGGACAAGAAACTTGGTGACCGTGGTATCGTGATGGTAGATACGGAAGACCCAATTTGCGCGGCGGCGTCTCTTTTCAGTATGGAAGATTTTACCATTATTGCTTTGACCGAGCAGAAGCTGTTCCATCGTCTGCTTGAGAAGCTTTCCAGCCATATATACGCCAGGACTGAGATATCGGCGAAGGCATTCCCGGGCCATCTGTGGCGTATATACGGGCCGGAATATGCCACTGAACCTTACCTGCCGCCGCATCTTTTCAAAGAATATGTGGTGCGTTATACCGGGGCGATGGTGGAGGCCATTCAAAAGTATGGCGGGTTTGCCCGAATTCATTGCCATGGCAGGATTCGTGCCGTTCTTGATTACATTGTCGAGATGGGGGCGGCCGCCATTGACCCTATAGAGCCACCTCCGCACGGGGACGTGGAGCTTGAATACGTGCGCCGCGAGTACGGCAGGGAGCTGGTGCTTTTTGGGAATCTCGAGATAGCCGACATAGAAAATATGGAACCGAGCGAGTTTAAAAAGGTCGTCGAAAAAACGCTCGAAGATGGAACCAGCGGCGAGGGCAAAGGTTTTGTTCTGATGCCGTCATCGGCCCCCACCGGCAGGGAAATAACACTTAGGATAATGGCGAATTATGAAACAATGATACGGCTGACCCTTAGGTTCAACTTGTGAGGGCATAAGACAGAGGGCAGAGGGCAAAGGACAGATGGTGAATATCGAATATCGAACAAGGAATTTTGAATGATGAACTGCGGAGGGCGGAGATGGTAGATGGGATGCGTACCTGGTATAAATCCTAAATACTAAGCACTAAATCTTAGACAAGCACGAATTCCCAAAATTTGAAATTCAAAACGAGTTGACAGACTACAATCCGAATTAGGGCGACCTTTTTGCTGTCATGGTGAGCGGAGCGCAGCGGAGTCGAGGGATCTATTAAAATATCCCGGCCTC
>JAUXAB010000017.1 GCA_030615025.1 Phycisphaerae bacterium
AAAAACGTTCTCAACGTGGAGAAAACCACTTCTGGCGAGCATTTTTGGCCTGCCGCCTTGGCCTTCCCGATATATCGGGACTCGTCCTCATCCCGATTAAATCGGGATTCGGATAAGCTCTTAGAGTCTCAAGAGAATAACGCTTACATTGGTACATAAATCTATTGAATAGACTGTCTTTTAGGCACCGAATGGAATTACGGACATTGAAAACGTTTACCAATTTTTGTGTTTTTAATAAGTACTTCATATAACTGTACTTATAAAATGATCATTTTTTTAAAAATTGCAGATAATGGCCTCCCTGGTTGTAGTTTAGTTGTATACTACGATTGATTGAAATATTGATAAATCCATCGAAAAGCCTCATGTACCTGCGGCAAAAATGAAAGGGCTGCAAGGTTTAATCTCACAGCCCTTTAATTCTACTTTGTACTTAGTAGGCAGCAGGTTTCTTATCTTTGCTTCTCTTTTTTGCCTTTCTTTTCTGTGCGATTAGATTTTTTGTCCCGCCTATGTTCCTAATTATCAGGAATCCAACTCACTTCAATCTTAGCTTTGATTTCTTTGGTTCTGATTTTCGTGTTCCTATTTGGTGAGGTATTTCTGGATGACAAGGCTTCTTTTTTTCTGTTGAACTATACACCTTAGTGTGCTATTATCACCCCATCGGTGGAAATCAAATGTCCTATCAATCGAGATCACCGCATATGATCCTCAAAGATAGAGTTCTACGAGGAGGTATAGAGATGAAGCTATCAAAACCTGTAAGGATCGTCATCTGGCTCATTCTTGCCTGCCTGTTCTCGGTTCCGGCGACCGACGGTGCCCAATCTCCGGCCCTCATCCCACAGCCGGTGTTTCTGGAGGTGGGCGATGGCACGTTCGAAATGGGCCCAGCGGCCAGGGTCGTTGCATCCGGCCCGGCCAAGGCCGAAGCCCATAAGTTGATTGAAGCCCTTGCGCCGGCGATGGGGTTTCGGCTGAAACTGGTGGAGGGCGGGGCGGACCAGCATGCAATCGTTCTGTCGTTGGATGCTGCCCTCAAGGAGCAACTCGGCGCTGAGGGGTACAAACTCGACGTTTCGCCGAAACGAATCGACATTCGCGCGGCGGAACCAGCGGGGTTGTTCTACGGAATCCAGACGCTCCGTCAACTCCTACCCGCGGCCGCGTTCAGCAAAACGAAGGTCGAGGGCGTGCAATGGTCGGTTCCTTGCGTGAAGATCACCGACTACCCACGCTTTGGTTGGCGCGGACTACTAATCGATCCGGCACGGCATTTCATCCCGAAAGAGGACATGCTGCGATTCACCGATGCGATGGCGGTACACAAGTTCAACCGCCTTCAGGTTCATTTCACCGACAACCAGGGCTGGCGGCTTGAGATCAAGAAGTATCCAAAGCTGACGGAGATCGGCTCGAAGATGGACCGCTCCCGCCGCAAAACGGAGGACGGGCAATACGTCGGCGGCTTCTACACGCAAGACGATATTCGCGAGATCGTCCGCTATGCTGCAAATCGCCACATCACGATCGTGCCGGAGATCGAGATGCCGTTCCACACTGGAGCGTCGATCGTGGCTTACCCGAAGTTGGGCATCAACACGGGCCACCTCGCCGAGTTACCGCCCGAGCAGCGGTGGGGCAAGACTAAGGGCCTGATCGCACCCCGCCCCGAAACGGTCGCCTTCCTGCAGGATGTGTTGAGCGAGGTGATCGAACTGTTTCCGAGCAAGGACATCCATATAGGCGGCGACGAAGCCAACACCGGGCACTGGGCCAGCGACCCCGAAATGCAGGCACAGATGAAGCGATTGAAACTCAAGGACGCGCACGAGCTGCACAGCTGGTTCATCAAGCAGATGGACACATTCCTGACGAAAAACGGGCGCCGGCTGGTCGGTTGGGATGAAATTCTCCAAGGCGGTCTCGCCACCGGAGCAACCGTGATGAGCTGGCGTGGTACAAGCGGCGGCATCACCGCCGCCCGTGCCGGGCACGATGTGGTTATGGCGCCGACATCGCATACCTACTTCGACTATCGCCAGGCCCCGAACGAAACCGGGCTGGGCCGCAGCGTGATCAACCTCCAGAAGGTCTACAGCTTCGAACCGATCCCCGAGGAACTCAACGCCGAGCAAGCCAAGCACGTCCTTGGAGGGCAAGGCCAACTGTGGGGTGAGTTGATTCCTGATTACAAACGCCGCGAATTCATGGCGTTTCCCCGGGCGTGTGCGCTGAGCGAAGTGCTCTGGTCGCCCAGGGACAATCGCAGCTTCCGGCAATTCCTCGGCCGATTGCTGGAACATCGAAAGCGGTTGAAGGTTGCCGGCGTCAACTACCGCCCGCTGGACCGTTCCCTCATCGAGAACGTTGTAGGCTCTGCGGAGAATTTTGATTATTTCACAAACAACTGGAATGTCGTTGGTCTGAAGGACTACATTCACGGCAGTCGCATCACACCCAGCAACGAACTGGTTCTGGCGGGCAAGATACCCGTCGAGATTCACATCGGCCCCAGTCGCATGCCCTTGAGCCGGGCAAAGCCCAAGCTGGCGATGGACGGCTGGATGCCGATTATCCTGGTCACCGCCGAGGAAGGACCGGTGAGTTACGAAGTGACGTACTGGGCGACGCCTCTGCCTGATGCGAAGGATTGGCAAAAGGCGTTCGACTGGCCAACCGAGGGCGAGAACTTCTTGAATTGGATTCGTGTCAAGGCCACCAATACATCCGACAAGCCCGTCCAGGCAAACGTTGAAGTCGGACCGAACGCTCAAGTTAAGGCGCCGAGAACCCCCGAAGAACAGAGCGGAACAAAGATCGACAAGGTCCCTACTGGCAAGCATTCCTGGTCGTGGCGACTGGCACCCGGCGGGTCGGCTGAGGGTGTCGCCCGATACACATTCTTCCCCGTCGACGATTCCAGGAAGTATGACCGAGAGGATGCACACTTGTGGCTCAAACGCACCGCGGAATACTGGCAGGGCGTGATGGCTCGCGCGGCCAAGATCGAAGTGCCTTGCCGCAAGGCCACCGAAGCGCTGCTGGCCGCCCACGTTTGCCAGTTGATTGCCAACGACCATGGCGAGGTGCACGGTGGCGAGGATTTCTACGACACGTTCTATATCCGCGATGGGGCCTACCAGGTAATGGAACTGGAAGAAGCCGGGTTCATGGACACTGCTGCCAAAGCTATCGAACTCTACCTCGTGCGCCAGCGCGGTGACGGCCGGTTCGAATCACAGAAGAACCAGTTCGACGCGAACGGCCAGGCCGTTTGGACTTTGTGGCAGTATTACAGGATCACTGGCGACCGCGAGTTTCTCGAACGGGTATACCCGCAGATGCTCGGTGCCGCGCGGTGGACAATGAAGGCCCGGCGCACCACTCCTTCGCCGTTTACCGGTGTGCTACCCACCGCTCCTGCGGACGGCGAATGCCTCTGGGATGCCAAGAACCATATCGTTGGCTACGACCTGTGGAACCTGCGTGCGATGCTCTGCACGGCCGACGCCGCACGAATCCTCGGAAAGAACGACGAAGCCAAGAAACTGTTGGCCGAGGCCAAGGCATACCGGGCCGACATTGATGCTGCGTGGAAAAACACCGCCCTGAAGCACTTTCCACCAAGTTGGGAGAAAGACGGCACGCACTGGGGCAATACCGAAACGCTCTGGCCGACCGAACTGTTTGGTCGCGACGACCCCCGCGTCGCCGCACTGAGCCGGCACGTCCGCGAGGATTTTGCCGGCGGGTACATCGAGGGCACGATCCAATGGAAGGGCCGCGGAAACGTCGAAGCCATCCATCCCTACATGGGTGTGTATACGACCATGACCGACCTGGTCCGCGGCCAGCACGAGCAAGTCGTCGAGGACTTCTACTGGTACCTGCTCCACTCGACCGCCGCCCATGCATTCGGCGAAGGCATTTTCTACAAGAAACGTATGGCCTGGAGCCACACGATCCCGCACGTTACCGGCGCATGTAACTATGCGATCATGCTCCGCCACATGCTCGTCCATGAAGTCGGCGACGAACTCCACCTGCTCAGCGCTGTTCCCGACTGGTGGCTCGGCGAAGCCAAAGAGATTCACGTCGAGCGATTGCCCACGCATTTCGGCCAGATGAAGCTGACCGTCCGTGGGACGAAAAATGGGGTCGAGGTCGAACTGGATCCGCCGAAGCGAAATCCGCCCAGGCGGATTGTGCTCACCTTGCCAAAGTCGCGCCCGTTGATAGGTTCGCTCCAAGGCGTGGAAGTGGTGCAGCGATCGGATCAGAAGAAGCGGTGGGACTTCCCGACGGTGGTTGACCTATACAAGGAGACATGTGACCGGACCAAGCCCAACGTGGTGAGTCTTACGACCGGCAAGCCCGTAAAGTGCTCTCATGCTTTGCCGCCGTATCCCGCAAACCTCGCCAACGACGGACGAAGCGACGACATCGACAGCTATTGGGCCACCGACGTGCAGCAGCACCCCGGCGATGCATGGTGGCAAGTCGATCTCCAGAAGCCGACCGCCATTGGCCGCGTGGTCGTGGTCGCTTATTACGGTGACAAGCGATACTACGGCTTTACCGTCGAAACGTCGGCAGATGGCAAGAAGTGGGACATGGTTGCCGATAAACGAGACAACAAGAAGCCTTCCACAAAAGACGGTTATACATGCCGTTTCAAGCCGCGGCTGGCACGTTATATCCGCGTCATGCAAACATACAACTCGGCCAATCCGGGCCGACACTTAGTCGAGGTCATGGCGTACGAACAGTAGGTGTTGGAGAGTCTTTTTCAAGTGATCAGCATGTGATGAACAAAGGACATTGAATCCGATTTTTGCTTAAACATTTTTGAAAAAATGCCTTTTTCTGCAGAAATCTGATGTTTGGTTGTAGCCAATCTAAGGAAAATCAGCACCTATGGAGACAAATTGTAGACATGGATTTATCGAAGAAAATTGACCTTGTTGTGCATCCGAACGGCTGGGAGTGGTCCAGTTTTTTGTATCTCTTCAGAGCAACTGATAGAGACTGACGGACAACAAGAAGTTCTCTATGAAGCCAAGCCACTATTATTGACGAGCGGACAAGTAATCTGCATGTCATTTGTTTTGGCTAACAAACAATATATCCATGTTGACCTTTATGTTTGCCAAACAAATAATATACTAAAGAATACGCCAAGCTCTTTTTTACATATAGACAAATTGAAACGCGTTGTGAGGCATTGGCGAACAGATTATAATCACTACCGGCCTACAACATTCTTCATTTTACCTATCCAATTTAATGCAAAATCAACGGCCATGCATAGCCTATGTTTTGCTGTAGATTTCACATCCTTGTGCATAGTTTTATGTCCTTTCGCAAATAAAAACGCAAAAAAGTTTACCCTAAACAGAGACTCATAAGATTAGTATACAAAGGCACTTGCAGGATGTCGGAAAAAAACTTCGCACCCTTCTCAAGAATAAGTGGAAAAATATTTTGACACGCTACCATATCTTTTCTAATATCTCGACTTAATCGATTGTCTTGATTGAATCGGTTGAAACGGTTGAATGTGAATAACAGCAAGAATCGCTGTGAGTTTGCCGTCTTGGCCTTAGCAAGAAATGGGGGCCTTAGCAAGAAATGGGGGCCTTACCAAGAAATGGGGGCTATGGCAAGGGGGCGCAATTTAATGAGTGCTGTTTCTTATGTAAGCCTTCCGCAGTAATGAGGTTGTGTGAAAATGGTGCAGAGTTTTGCTGTAACCGACGGGGACGGAGTGCAGGATAATCTCGACATTTGGGCTTCTACAAAATAAATGATTTTGGCAAAGGCTGAGAGAATCGAAAACGATTTTTGCTGGTGAAGAGGTGTAATTCAGTGAGTGCCATTTCTACTGTGAGAAAAGACGGCATGACCGGTGATGAGACCAAGCCGCAGAAGAATTATTTGACAACGACTGAGTTTGCGAGACTTTGCGGCGTTTCACGTTTCACCATCCGCAATTGGATCAAACAACGCAAGATTAAAGCCGTCAGGACTGTTGGTGGGCAGTATAGGATTCCTGTATCCGAAGCTATATCTTTTCTTGAGACTATGCATCTTGAGGCGTTCCATAAGGACGAAAGCGGTCTAACACCCGGCTCATTACGGCACTGCTGGGAATACCCGGAAAAAACGAATTGCGACAAGAAATGCAGAGATTGTTTAATACATGGAAGGGACATCGATTATTGCTTCATAGTGGTGCGGCAATTCGGCAAAGGAGTGATTCGCTGCGAAGGGGATTGTTTGGACTGTGATTACTTCGGGGAAATTTTCGGCTCTTACAGCAAAACAACAGCACTCAAAGAACCATGCGATAAGAAAAGTAAAGAGGCAGCCAGAGAAAAGAGAAATTTCCTGTATAATTTTGTTTATAGTGTTGGTCGTGGTGCACACGTTCTGAAAAGAAAGGAGTAAGGTCAAATGATAGAAAAGTTCGCATTCAATATTCTGGGTCTGTACGCGAACAAGTTCCTGGACAGGCTGGAGAGGGCTTTTCAACTCGATTCCAAAGAGTTAATCGAGGTTTACCAGAAAAAAGCCAAAGCCTGCATTAAGCGTGGCGTATATGATGAGGCGATTCTCTTATGTCAAAAAACGCTTAAACTTGATCCTGATAACATTGAAGCCCATTATCAGTTAGGTGTTGCCTATATGGGCAATCGCTCAGCCGAAGATGCGATTAGTTCATTCCAGAAAGTATTGAAACTCGCCCCGGACCGCGCAGGGGCACATTTCAGGCTGGGAGTTCTCTACGATAAAACAGGAGCACTTGATAGTGCAGTTGCATCGTACAAGAAAGCTATCAAGCTCGAACCGCAGCGCGCTGATTTCCATTACACGCTGGGTATGGCTCAGGACAAAAAAGGAGACCATAAGAAGGCTATTGAATCTCTCAACAAAGCAATTGAGCTGGCTCCTGATGAGGACAAGTACCATTACCGTCTTGGATTGATTTATGATGGACAGGGCCAGCACGATAAAGCCGTGGAGGCATTCAAGAAAGCGTCCGAGATCGAAGAAGCAGAATGGTAGTAGAAGCTCCGGTCACAGGTTTCAAATTGGGATCTGAAATTATAGTGAAATAGAGAAAGTCATAGATGAGCCGTATTGGTGCGATAGTAAGGAGACTGTACGGAGAGGAATTGAAGCCCGCCGCCAATAAGGCAGCTGGAACCAAGGATGAAAGGGGCAGCAGGATGCGAAGGAAGCTTACGGCTTTGAAAAACGCTCTGGGCAAGCGGCGAACGGTGGTCTGGATCATAAGAATTGTCGTGGTCCTGGTTGCTTTGTTTGTGGTCGCAGAAGCCGTTTTCCAATTCAATAGATTCGCTACGTGGAAAACTAAAGTGATGGCTCGCCGGGCGGATGTTGAACGCGAATATCAGAGGAGGGAAAATTTGATACCCAATCTGGTCTACGCTGTAAGTAAGTATGCTGTCTATGAGAAAGGCGTGGTCAAAGATGTTGCCGAGGCTCGGACTGATCTGATGAAGATACGAAGTTCAGAAATTTCAGAAAGCCAGGTAAGTAGTTTATTGGAAAAAACCTTGTCCAGATTAATTGCCTGGGCCGAGGAATATCCGGACCTGAAAGCCACGCAGTCGGTTCAGGATTTGATAGCCGAAGCAGCCAACACTGAGGATAGAATTGCCGATGCAAAAAAGGAATATAACGAGGACTGTGAGGTCTTTAATCAATATCTGTCAGTATTTCCTGGAAATGTATTCGCGTTTATTTATCGCTATAAGCTTCTTCCATACATAGGCCTGGAAGACGTTAATGTTCCTGTGATCGATCTGGATATGACAGAACCAGAAATAGTTACAGGGGATCCCCCCAAGAGAGTACCTGGAGGTCCCTCCGAATAATCTAAACAAGGCAGAAGGAGCAAAAGAATGAAATTAGGAATCATTGGTGCAGTTGTTCTGGGGCTTGGGGTTTGGGCCCTGAGGTATAGCTGGTGGTTTGTCGTTGAAATCGTTCAAGGGCTGATTGCTCTTGGGCTGGTCATAGGCGGAGCGCTGGCTATAGCGATTGCAATAAGAAGAATGTACAGGACGAAACAAACGGCAGAGAAGTAGAAGGATGCCGGGAAACTATTACACAAAATAAGAGGTGGAAAAAATGAGATTAGGAATTATCGGTGCAATTGTTCTGGCGCTTGGGATCTGGGCTATGGCAAGCTGGTGGTGGTTTGTCGTTGAAATCATTCAGGGGTTGATTGCTCTTGGGCTGGTTATATGTGGGGCACTGGCCATCGCTATTGAAGCAAGAAGGATGTACAGGGCAAAACAAACGGGGGAATAAAAAATGATCGCACAGAGTAGTTGCAAAGCTGTCCGGCATAACAGACGGCTTGTGGCTGACGATTTGATTTCGTGCTGCCGGATATATAGTTCGGGCTTGGCACGTTTGCAATTTTCCTGGCCCACCAAACACGATCAAGGGCGTTTAGCAGAGACTCAATCTGCTCGAAGATCTGTAGTTGACAAATTGGTCAAAGGTGGAAAGGCGGTGTAGAGATGGAAGAAAAGATGAAAGGTGATAATAGAAACTTAATCACCGTATTAATTGCATTAATTATCCTGGTTGTTGTCGCAGTTATCTACTGGGATCGCCAGAATCAGCGCAACTTACAAGAAGTTCAGGCCGAAATACAAGGTGGAATCCTTGAAGAGTGGGGTCCCCAGGCGCAGCAACAGGTGCAGGCGTCGCTTCAAGCTCAGCCTGTGGCTTTTTCCAGACAGGTCTCATACAAAAACATTATTGCCAAGGTTGCACCTTCAGTCGTAAGCGTTAAGGTAGGCTCCAGTTTCGTTAATCAAAACGGTCCGGCAGTTCAAGCTCAGCCGGTGGCTTGGGGCCAGGGCAATGTTTCGGCAGGTGCAATGGGGGGCTATTTATCCTGCCCTAATTGCTGGACAAGAATGCCTTGTCGAACGGGTGGTCAGGGATATACGGTCAACTGTCCAAGTTGTGGGACATGTATGACACGGTGGGGAATGCCATGGAGCTATCCTTTTCCATCTCAGAGCCAACCACCGACGGCTCAAAACCAGCCGGCAGATCAATCGCGGGATGGAACAGGGCTTGGACAATATGTCTGGGGCGGCAGAATGGGAGGCTGGGCAATGGGACCCGGAGGTTTTTTGGTCTGTCCCAATTGTGGTACGCAAGTTCCTCATCAAAGAGGTGTCCCGTCTTACACGGTCAATTGTCCGAACTGCGGAACACAAATGATGCGCCAAGGGGCACCTGGTACCTACCCTGTCCCAGCCGGTGCGCAGCAACTGGCAACCCAACCGAGAGATAATCGATTCCAGGCACGGGGCAGAGGTGGTTCGGGGGTAATTGTCAACAGCCGCGGCTATGTCTTAACGAATCACCACGTAGTCCACGGGGCGAGAAATATCAGCGTTACCCTGTCTTTGGGACAAATCACCAAGACTTATCCTGCACAACTGATTGATGAGGCGCCGGACGTGGATTTTGCCATATTGAAAATAGTTACCAACGGAGAAGTGTTTACACCTGCCTCGATTGGCAACTCCAGCCAGATGTCTGTCGGAGATGAAGTGTTGGCTATCGGCAGTCCTTTTGGATTACAACAAAGTGTAACTTTCGGCATTGTGAGCAATACCAGACGCACCCTGACCGTAGGCAACAAGAAGTTCACCAATTTTATCCAAACTGATGCGCCAATCAATCCCGGTTCCAGTGGAGGGCCACTGATTAATGTCAATGGTGAGGTGATTGGTATTACCACTGCTATCTATTCACCTACCCAGGCTTTCAGCGGCATTGGTTTTGCAAGTCCGATTGACCCGGCAAAAGCGGCATTTCCTGAGTTCATAGATACTACGTCAAATGCGGCTCGCGCGTTGAGAAGAAACATACCGAATTGGGCCCGCGGTCCGGCATTGCAGCCGGCGGCGTTTTTCCAGCGAGGTGAGGGGCTTTATCCGTGGTGCCCGCCGGGCGGACCGGTCGGACGGATGCGATGGACAGCAAATACTATAAATCAACCTATCCAGCGGGGTGAAGGACTTTATCCGTGGTGTCCGCCGGGCGGACCGGTCGGACGGCTGCGACAAGCAGCAAATACAGCAAACCGGCCCTGGTTGGGAATACGTGTACGTGCGGTCGATAAGCAAACCAGAGCCTTTTTGGGTCTGCCAATGGGTTATGGTGTCCTTGTAATGGAAGTATATGATAATTCTCCCTGCCTGGCAGCGGGGCTGCAAAGAGGGGACGTCGTTATTCGTGCCGACAATCGCTCTATAAAAAACGAGGCAATGCTTGAAGCTTTGCGGAGCAAGAAAAGGGTTGGGGACAAAATGAAGCTGACAATATATCGTGACGGGAAAAAGATGTCCCTTAGTGTGAAGTTGTCGGCTGCCTTATGGCCAAAGCCAGCGGGGACTCTACTTCAAGCGCAGGCAGTGGCATTGCCGGTCAAGCAGCCTTTTGATCCGGAGCTTATCCAGCCGCCGGGATTGACCGGCGTGCTGCAGGGAAGTGAGGTTGAAACCGGTGCAATAGAAGCGTTGGGAATGGAACTTGGGGAGCTGGCGCCTGAATTGGCCCTGGCTTTCGGTGTTCCCAAAGGAGTAGCGGGTTTAGTTGTCGCTGAAAGCGCTGCTCAAGCCGCGGCCGCAGGAATTTTGGCGGATGATGTGATTGAAGCAGTCAATGGCCAACGAGTCGAAACCATTGCTGATTTCATAAAGGTGATGAACAAAGCCAGCCTGAGAAAAGGAATATCTCTGGACGTTTATCGACAGGGCCAACGATTTAACCTGGTTATTAAAAGTTAAAACGATTGGTATAAAATATGGCAAAGACAAATAATACAAACGGGAAAACATGTGCCCGAAAGACGCTGGGTCCATTGCTTATCGCAATATCAGTCCTGATTGTTGTCACCATTATCCTGGTTTTTTATTATGCCGACGACATACGGCAAAGTCAAGCCAATAGAGGCCCAATGCAAATAGGCAGGTTTAAGGTGCCCGGTCAGATGGGACAAACCGCAAAGGCCACAGCGAAACTAACTACCTTTGTTCCTCCCTGGCATTGGAAACAGAACCCTGATGCTGTGACCGGTGCTACCCCGAAAGTGATGTCCTTCAATTGGGCTATCGGCATCGTTTCGCCATCAGTAGTAGCCATCAATACATCCGGAGCAGCATCACAGAGCGGTTCGGGTGTCATTGTGCATCGTCTTGGATATATCCTTACCAACTATCATGTTGTCAAAGGAGCAGAGAATATCGCCGTTACGCTCAACTATGACCAGCTAATCAAATCCTATTCAGCTCAGGTATTTGATAGCAGGCCGGACCTCGATTTAGCCATTATAAAGATGAACTCAACCGGCAAAGAGGTCTTCACGCCTGCACCACTGGGAGATTCCGACAGGGTATATATTGGCCAGCAGGTTGTGGCAATTGGTAATCCTTTTGGTTTGACACAGAGCGCTTCGTCGGGAATCATCAGCAATGCTAATCGAACCCTTACTGCGGGAAATAAGGTTTTTGACGGACTTATTCAAACCGATGCTTCAATTAATCCTGGTTCCAGCGGTGGTGCCCTGGTTAGTGCACAGGCTGAGGTGATTGGTATCAATACCGCTATCTATTCGTCTACTGCGGCTTTTAGCGGCATTGGATTTGCCGTTCCGATCAATCAAGCAAAGATGGCTTTCCATGATTTAATAGAAATAGTTCAATCGCCCTTAGTCAAGCCAAATACACAGGTAGCTAAAGCCAATACGAATCAGCTCAGTATTTCTGTCCCTGCTGCCATTAACCTCCAAATGGTGGCAGCTAAAAGCACTATGAAGCAGCGATGTTGGCTGGGGATATCCGCCTACCCGCTCGATAGTGTTGCCTCAAGAGAATTGGATCTGCCAATCCATTACGGAGTATTGGTGAATCGCGTTTTTGGTAATTCTCCTGCGGCAAAGGCCGGTTTGATGAGGGGTGATGTGATTTTTCGGATTGATAATAGAAGGGTCAAAGATGAAGAAATGCTCTGGTTGTATCTGCAGGGCAAGAAGGCCGGCGATAAGGTAAAGATTGTCGTGTTTCGAAAGGGTAACAAGAAAGTTTTCGTTGCTACACTGCAACCAGAGCTGCCGAATGTCAGTAAATTATTTTCCAAGACGCCTCAAGGCACGCCGGTCTTTCAGGCCGTTGCGGTCGAGACGGTACCGACTGGAACATTGCCCTCGCCCCGCGAGCAGAACGCTGCAGGAAAGAAGTTTATCGAAGGGCACTGGCTGGGGCTGGAGGTAATCCCGCTGGCTGCGGAACTGGCCAGCGAATATCAGATTCCGAAAGGGGAAACCGGCGTGCTGGTTGACGAGGTTACGCTCGAATCCGCCGAGTCCGGCATTCTGGCCGGGGATATGGTCCAGTCCATCAGCGGTTTTCCTACACCTGATCTGAAAGCCTTTTTCCAGGCTACGCAGCGAGTGCAGGAAAAAGAGCGGGCCCAGGTAGGAATCAGCCGTCGGGGCAGCAAGATGACATTTGTTATGACAGCTCGGAACACGAGCATACTGGGCTTCGCTCAAATGGAGGCGGCGCAGCCTATACAGCCGGGGGCCCTGCGCCCGCATCGATACATGGGGTCGTGCACCAGTTGCCACGTTTTCATGCAGACTGGTGGCCAACTGCCCACAGACGCGGGCGACATACTTCCTAATCCACCGCCCATAACAAAAAACGCAAAGGCCCCTCATCGTGACCGTGGTCAGTGCGCCGCTTGTCATACTATCAGCGACATGCTTCCTAATCCGCCGACCATAACAAAAAACGCAAAGGCCCCCCATAGTTACCGTGGTCGGTGCGCCAACTGTCATACTATCAAGTAAGGATGAAAGGTTATAGCGGCAATTGATGCGGGGCTTGCGCCGGGCGATCTTATCAAGAAGGTTAACAATCACGAAGTGAAAGATATTAAACCGTTCAAAGAGGTAATCAAGAAAGTTGATGTATCCCAGGGAGTACTGCTGGACGTGATTCGGCAGAGGCGACCTTTCTATATTACTATCCGACCAACTAAACAGGGCCTCGGAGCATGACAGTGAAAGTAGACGAACAATGTAAAAAATGTGCCAACCGGGCGATTTGGGCCTGCTTCTGGGGTAACGTTTTCCTATGCATATTCAAGGGCGTCGTGGGGATCATCAGCGGTAGTCTTGCGGTAATCGCTGATGCTCTCCATTCCGGTGCGGATGTTCTGGATTCAGTAATTGCGATGGTTGCAGCGCATCTCGGCAAGAAGCCTCCCGATAAAACTCATCCGTACGGTCACGGCAAGACCGAATTCATTGCCGGGGCGTTCATTGGAATTGTGCTGCTTATCGGCGCTTCCTGTATTATTGTCACTTCTGTTGGCTATTTACTTAGAAGAGTCCACCAACCTCCACCGCACTTTATTGCGCTGGCTGCGGCGGCTATCTCCATTGCGGTTAATGAGATGCTGTTCCGGTATGCTATCTGTGCGGGCAGGCGTGTAAACAGTGCTGCGATTGAAGCAGAGGCGTGGGATAATCGTGCCGACTGCCTGTCATCAGTGCCCGTTTTTTTTGGAGTTTTGGGCGCGCAATTTGGATTTCGTTCGCTGGACCCGTTGGCTGCGCTTTTGGTCGGGATCCTTGTTGGCAAAGTCGGTTTTGAATTGGTAGGCAAAAATATCCACGGCTTAATGGATATGCCTTTACACTCCAAAGAAATCAGCCGCATCAGAGAACTGGTAGTTGCTACACCGGGTGTTAAGGACATAGGTTACCTGAGAACGCGAGGCATGGGGCGGCATTACCTGGCGGACCTGCAAATCCTGGTAAATGCAAAGACCACTGTTGAGAAAAGTAACACCATTGCCAGCGAGGTAAGAAGCATCCTGCGGCGAGAGATAAAACACTTAAAAGACATAACGATAGTTTGCAAGCCCCATGCTACACGACAAAAACAAGAAACACAATGAATATGTGGACCAAACAGATTAAATCCTGGATAATGGTTCTGTCGGTCTTCTTTCTTGTGGTTCTTCTCTGTATCGGCTGGGAGAGATTTACTTCTCCGCCAGTCGAGCCTCTCGAAGTCCAGCCTGTATATAATCCGGAACCGGTAATTGCTGAGGTTGGCCCCAGTGTAGTCAGCCTGTGGGCCATCAAGAAGAAAGGGGTGGATACGCACATCAGCGTAATCGGTTGCGCCCTTGTTGTTGATTCCCGCGGGCTCGTTCTTACCTCGGCAACCTTGACGGACAATATCGAGTCTCTTTATATAATCGACCGCAAAGACAACAAATACGAGACAAACGTCATCGCCACCGACAAGAAGACACGGCTGACATTGCTAAAAGCAGATACTTCAAGCACAACACAAAGCCCACAATTTGAGGCGGCACAATTGGGCAATTCCGAGCAAATCAAAAGAGGCGATACCATTTTCGTTTTAGGCAGCAGAAGGACTCCCGCAAATTGGGAGTTAACAACAAAAACCGGCAGAATTACCAAACCACGTCAAACTTTGAGAATCAAAAAAGCCAGATACAGAGATTTGCTCCAAACTGATGTGTCGATGACATCGGAAAACGCAGGCGGTCCATTAGTCAACCTCCAAGGAGAAGTAATCGGATTTGCTTTGCCTTTTGTTCAGCCGACGGGCGGCCCTTCTTCTTTCAGTTATGCAGTTCCAATCAATCAGGGCAGGAATTTCCTGGACAGACTACCCATTCCCCAATGGACTGATGGACAGGCCGAGCCGGTATGCAGCTGGTTGGGGGCCGAAACTCTGCCGCTAAATCCCGTGATTGCTGCTCAGCTTTCCGTATCGGGAAAAGGTGGTGAGCTGGTCAACTACATAAAGAACAATTCTCCGGCGGAGCACGCCGGCTTAAGACGAGGGGACATCATTACAGACATCAACGGCAATAGAATAACAGATAGACTCTCCTTTAATGAAATGACGCCGCGGTTGTGTCAGACGGATAAAATCAGGTTGACTGTCTTAAGAGACGGACACCAAAAGAATATGACCGTTTATTGGAACAAACCCATGTACGTTCCACCCAGCGGCGGTTCCATGGCAGAGATTGTGCTCGTTGTGCTGATTTTTGTACTGATGTACTATTTTGTGTACAAAAACGTCTTTGACCGGGTTGTTCTGTTTGTCGTTGGTGCGATAGTAATCACCATAACCGGCCACCACCTGGGTTTTTATGAGCAAGACCAAGTGGCATCTGCACTGCTTGGTAAGCTCGATGTCCTTCTGTTTATAGTGGGAATGCAGCTGGTTACCGGTGTTCTGGAAGAGGCCGGCGCCCTGGCATACTTAGCTAAAAAGATAACCCTTGCCACCGGCGGTAATACATGGCGGATAATGTGGCTTTTCTGCCTGGTTACATACGCTTTCTCTCTGGTGGTCAACAATCTTACTACCATTATGCTCATGGCACCGATGGTATTGAAGTTGTCCAAGTATCTGGATTGCGACCCCAAACCCTTTCTGGTCAGCATGATTATCGCTTCTAATCTTGGCGGGGCTTCCACCATGGTCGGCGATTTTCCCAACATGCTGATCGGGGCCGAGATAGGTCTGCCTTTTTATCAGTTTATATCTTACATGCTGCCCATTTGTCTGCTGGAACTGTTTGTTCTGTTGGTATATTTGCGGATTGCTCGGCCTTCTCTGTTTAGGTGCGCGAACCCTGCGGCAAATGGCAAGGGTGCTTCGACACCGAATGAGTATCAGGATTGCGAGCAGTGGAATACAGATTTCCCGGAATTGGTCGACGACGGGAACAGCGCCAGCAACGATAGCCGGTTCTTTCATAAGGTAAGACAAAGTTTACCCGGAACGATAGAGAACCGGGATGCTTTGAGAAGAGGGCTGATTATTCTGGCAGCGGTTATCGTTGGGTTTCTCGTTTCTGATTTTCTGCATTGCTCGCCGGCGATTATCGCCCTGATCGGTGGAATGACTGCCCTGGTCTTTGGAGGAAGTGACCCATTTAGCCTTTTACAGAAGGTCAGTATCAGGGATATTCTGTTCTTCTCCGGCCTGTTTGTGCTTGTAGGAGCGGCAGAAGCCTCCGGAGCACTCAACTACATATCGGAAATCATTGTGCATCTTTCTTTTGGCAATCTGCTTGTTATGTGTCTGCTCTTGATGTGGGCCGGAGCATTTGTTACTTGTTTTATGAACGCCGGACCAACCACTGCCCTGTTTCTGCCGGTAGTGCTCTCGTTTAAGAGTGCGGCGCCGGATAATCTTTATTGGTGGGCGCTTTCATTGGGAGTCTGTGCCGGCTCAAGCGGAACTCTTGTGGGAGCTACAGCCGGCAGTGTCACTGCAACAATGATTGACAGATTCATAAAGAAACAAGCCAGTGGACCGGCAATCTCCACAAAGCCCGCCGATACAGGTGGTGGGGGCCCCGGTGACAGACTCACGAAGCTGACGTTTCAGGAATATGCTTCGTTAGGCTTACCCGTAATGCTGATTTTCCTGCTCATATCGAGCATATATATAACCGTACTCTATCGCTGGTGAAAAGGAGACTCCTTATGCATCGCCAACTGATTATTATACTGTTAGTTGCTTTGGTATTGATCCTGGTGACTGTTCAAAATCCTAATCCGGTATCTGTGCAATTCCTCAGCTGGGAGGCGCAACAGGTCCCCGTAATTATCATCATATTGATTTCGCTGTTGGTGGGGGTAATCATTTCCTCGGTTTTAGGCTTGATCAAGCAGTCGAAACTAAAGGAAAAAATTCGCCGGCTGCAAAGAGAAATAGAGGAATTGAAGTATCCACCGGTGGTTTCGCCAGATGAAGATGAAGAACTGGAAGATTGAAAAGGGGGTAAGCTATGCGTAAAGATCCGATACTTGCCTGTTTGCTGAATTTACTATTGTTAGGAACCGGCCACATATATCTGGGTCAGACAGGTAAAGGGGTACTGATATTAGCAATCGGAATTGTGCTCGGAATATTTGTCTGGATTGCAGCTGTCCCTTTGGCCATCTGGGCAATGTTTGATGCGTACAAGACTGCCAAGAAAATGAATCAATCGGCGAGGAAAGCTGTGGCTGAAAGAACGAAGTAAGTAGAAGGGGAATAATTATGAGTGCAGAAAATGCAAATATATCTAATGGTCGTAATAGCAACGTGCTTATCATTGCTGTTACAATTGTGGTGCTTGCTATCATTATCATGTACTTCTGGGATCGGCAGCAAAAGCATAATCTTGAGCTGGAGCGCCTTGAAACGCAAGGAGAGGTCTGGCAAGAATGGGGACCGCCACAGCAGTCATGGCAACAGTCCCAACAACAGCAGCAGAACAGGCAACCGAATAAAGCGCTGGGCAAAAAGGGGAGAATTCTCTAAGAATAGGACCTTATGGGGGCAAATGCAAGTGTACCCGATCGTTGTAATAACAATGTGCTTATCATTGCAGTTACAGTAGTAGTGGTGCTTGTTATACTTTTTCTGTACTTCCGGGACCAGCAGCAGCAACGTGCTCTCGAATTACGGCGCCTTGAGAAACGAGTAGAGCTCCTGGAGGAATGGGGCCTGCCAAGGCAAAATATGCAGCCGGATAATGCGTCGAGTCAGTGGCCGCCCGAAGGTGGGCTAAAATTTCTTCGCGGCCAAAGATGATTGCTTCAGCTTGAAGAGAAGCTTCGCGAGCGATTTGAATGTTTTAGTCTTTGAAGACGGTTAAGTGTGAGGTAACGAGTATGGAAAAGACGAACCAAGACCGTGTTGTCCGGGCAGCTCATGGAACGATGCGCAGTTTAGGAAGTATTGTGGGTGTTTCTTGTAATCTTGCCAGGGACACAGGAAGGTTCATAGGGTCAAGTTCTAAAATCATGACAGAAAGAAGTTCTAAAATGCTGGACCGGTTTTCCAAAACAGTTAAGCAGTCTGGCAAGAAGATAGCCGGTCTTAAGCTCAGGCGTGCAGTGGCAGTGAGAGATTCGCTTGGCAGAGCTGTCGAGGAGTCTGCATTGGTTAAAGATAGCCGGACCGAAGCTGTGTCTGAAACATCCGCTCTTGAACCAGACGCTGAGGAGGCAACGGTCCGGCCAAGAGCTATGAAGGCATTGGTAACGGCACTTGAATCTGATCTTGCTGCAATCCGGCGTGAGCTGGCTGAAACGCAGAGCCAGGCCCAAAAAACCCAGTCTCAGTTTACGTCACAGCTCAAGGCTCTACGGGCAGAGAAGGAATCCTTGGTTTCTGAGCTGGCCGAAGCGCGAAATAAAACCAATGAGGTGAAACCCCGCGAAGATGCGCTTAACGAACCTGCCACTGTGCCAAAGTCCAAACTCGATGCCTCTCGGCACAAGCTGGAGAAGGCAGACAGGTCTGAAAAAAATACTAAGTCTAAATCGTCGTCAGGTGTCAGTGCTGCCCAAACCCAGATAGAGACAAGGTTATCCAATGGGGGCCAAAAGAAGGCTGCTGTAGTGCCGGTTGAGGAAAAGGCAGTATCATCAATGGAAGCGGCTGAGAAGATAGATGTGAGGATTGAAGGTAGCCAAATTCAGCCATTGGTCGCCGAGGCTGAAGCACCGAAGCCTGTTGATGTGACGTTGGAGGAGGTTGAGGCGACAGATTTGCCCAATGCAAGTGAGAAGGTAATCTTCACAAAGGCTCTTTCTGATATTACAAGCGAGGATGCTGCAGTCCGCACGGATGCGGTCAAAGTAATAGCCGGCATTCGACATGAGTTATCAGTCAGGACTCTTGCTGCTCAGATAGCGCACGATCCATCGGCTCAAGTGCGACAAGAGTGTATTAAGGGCCTTATGACACTGCAAATGACCGAAGGGCTGCCTGCAGTTGAACGAGCTTTGACCGACGGGGCAGCTCCAGTCCGCTTGGCTGCTGTGTGGGGCCTATACCGTGTGGCTGGAGCGGAAAGTGCTCCGGCACTTATACATATGTTTTCTGATGAGGACGAAGATGTCCGACGCAGGGCTGTTACGTGTATTGGCTGGCTGGGTCAAGAAGAACTTGCTGTAGAGTTGTTACCGCTCTTGTCCGATAGCAGTGTTTCGGTCCGCCGGGCTGCGGTCGAGGCGATGGGCAATCTGCGCTGCCGGCAAGTGGTCTCAGCCCTTATTGAACACCTGAATGACCCTGCAGAACCGGTCAGAAAGGCTGTTCTTAGTGCTCTGAAAATAATCACCGGCAAGAAGATGAGTGGGCCGTTTCCAAAAAATAAGAAGTCACTCGAGCGTTTGATTGCGCGATGGCAGAAATGGTGGAAGGAGCAGCAACCAGGATAAGCACGATGAGCAAAAAAGAAAAGCCCAAAAGAGATAATTCGAGCGGTTCGGCCCCGGCCAAAAAAATCGCCATCGTTGGGCTGCCGAATACCGGAAAGAGCCAGGTATTCAATAACCTGACCGGCGAGTACACGTTAGTTGCCAACTATCCCCTTACTACTGTCGAGATGAGAAGAACCAGATGCCGAATTGATGGCGAAACTTACGAGGTCATTGATACACCCGGTCTACATTGTCTTTATATTCACTCCCAGGAGGAACTTGCAGTCCGGGATATGATATTCAAAGAGGCGCCGGATATAATCGTCCAGTGCATTGATGCCAACCAACTCAAACAGTCGCTAACCGAAGGTCAATGCTGCAAGAATTCTTCTCGAACCGCTCAAAGCTCTGTTGTACCCATGGTTGAATTGGAGGTAGGTCGGTCCGCACGAGTTGCCTATATTAATTGCAAAAGCGACCAACAGCTCCACAGGATAGACAGTCTTCGTATAAGACCGGGAGCAGTGGTTACGTTACATCAAAGATACCCTACCTACGTAGTTGAATGTGAAGGTAGTAACATTGCGATGGGTGAAGAGATAGTTTCTAACATCTGCGTGTGGCGAGAGCCTGACCATCTGCAATCACAGGGGAAAGAGACGCTTACCCAACAAGGCGGAAAACGTAGGGGATGGGGAAGATTCAAACACAAAAAAGCAGATAAGTCGTAGAAAGGAAATTTGTTTGTCCTAATGTTGGTGTGTTGGGCGATATGTCCAAAAATATTCGCGAACGGTTATATTCTGTGAGAGAACAGAGAAAGGAAAGGAAATAATATGATTAAGAGTCTCGGAATCGTGATAGGTGGGATATTCATCGGTGCTGTGGGGATGGAAATCATTCACAAGAAATGTCCCAAGGCCATGGTTAAGTTCTATAAGAAAGCTGAAAAAATGGCTTCAGGGGCAAAAGAAGTCTGCAGGGGGGCAAAAGAGGCCTTCAAGGCCGGATATGAGAATGCTACGCAGCCCCAGAAGGCCGCCGCACCGAGCGCTTGATATTCGCTTAGTGGACATTACTGATATTGTGGTATTTCCGGCAATAGGCGGTCACCAAGCCGCTTTTACACGCTGATACTGCATAAAGGAGGCTATATTATGTCTGCTCGACAGAATGCCAGACCTTTGGGAATCGTTGGAGCGATACCAAAATTTGCTGGTGCTTTGGTTGGACTCGCGGTAGTCGCGGGCAAGAAAGTTAGGCTTTGTATTAGAAACATGATGACAGTGCAGCCAGGTCCATCAACCCGGATCGCGAAGAAACCTATGCAGGTTCAGACAGAAAAGAAAGCCGGCACCGCAGAGGAGAAAAAGACGGAGAGCCAGCAAGCAAAGAGTGCAAAAAGACCAGTGCAGGCTCCCACAAAAAAGAAGGGCAAAGCCGAGGGAACAAAGATAAAGAGCGAACCGAAAAAGGAGAAGAGATCGAACAGCCCTCAGAACCGTCTAATATCTGGAACCGGTGGAGAAACGAACGTCGCAACCGAATAATGCCTTTGAACTTACGTTTATGGGAAAAAAAAGAAAAAGCCGAGTTGTTCGGGCAGCCTACGGCATAATGCGTTCTTCGGGGGGCGTTGTTGGGGCTTCTTGCAGTTTGGCCAGAGGTGTGGGAAGGTCCATAGGGGCAAGTTATAGGATTCTCACAGGTGGAACGTCTAAAATCATAACCCTGTTTTCGAGAGCAACGAAGCGGTCAACCCAAAAAGGACAATCCCTCACAGTGAGAGAACAGATTCGATCCGTCGTGATCGAGGAATTAACACGTTTGGTGGGCAAGGAAATTGAGCTTACGGGGACAAAACTTGAAGGACGCCTGCAAGTTATGGCTGAAACCATACTGGCTCTTCAAGACAAGATTAGCAGACTGGGCGCTCGTGGTCCTATCACTGAAGCAAACATTTGGGAAGCAGTGCGTTCGCTTGAAGCCGCCGAGTCCCTTACTAATGCAGAGAGAGCCATATTGGTAAACGTTTTCAGGCAGAATATTGCACTTCAGAAGCCGGAGCTTGTCGGTGCTGCTATTGACTAAAGTACATCATGATGACCATGACCCGTTTTTCAAGAGCCTTCGTCCCAAGCAGAAACCGGATTTTGCAAGGTGTAACTATGGAATGGTTCACTGAATATTAATGTTCCAAGGGAGGTACTAAAAATATGGCTAAAAAACATGTTAAAAAACCATTGAGAAAAAAGCTTTCCGCGACCTCTCCGCGCCCAAGAACACTGCCTCCTCTTCCACTTAAGAGTGAAGCTCTCTTCGTGGGTATCGACTTAGGCACCTGCCGGGCATCTATAGCTGCCAGTAACGGCGTTCGTGAGGTGGTTCCAACTTACGTCGGATACCCGAAGGATAACATCTCTGAGGAGCTCTTCGGTGCCGAGCCGCTATTCGGAGAATTGGCGCTCAAACATCGGCTCTCGGTAGAGCTGATACGCCCATTGGCCCATGGGGTAATACAAGGTGATAGCGAGAACGGCAATAACAAGAATCTTGTGGCTGCGCAACAGCTGGTGCGTCACCTGCTACAGCGTGCTCGTCCCAAAAGCAATGGGCCTATCTATGGTGTAATTGGTACACCGGCCCGCGCCAGTATTGCCAGTAAGCGTATTCTTATTGATGCGGCCCGCGGGATACTCGACGCGGTTATGATTGTCTCGGAGCCTTTCGCCGTAGCTTATGGGCTGGATATTCTCGACCGGGCCCTGGTCGTTGATATTGGTGCAGGAACAGTCGATTTATGCCGCCTACATGGAACGCTTCCTGAAGAACAGGATCAGATTACCTTGGATGAGGCCGGTGATTTTGTAGACAAAAAGCTCTCGAATCTGATTCAGAAGAAATATCCCAGGGCACAATTCAATGTCAATATGGTGAGGACGTTGAAAGAACAGCATGGTTTCGTTTCGGACAACGCCGACCGGGTGACAGCCCATTTCCCCGTGGAAGGCAGGCCAAAAGACTTTGATGTCACCGGCGAGCTGCAGAGAGCTTGCAGAAGTATTGTGCCTGGTATCGTTAACTCAATCGCACGGCTGATTGCCACATATGATCCGGAGTTTCAGGAAGCCATTCGTTCCAACGTAATATTGGCCGGCGGCGGAAGTCAAATGGTTGGCCTGCCTAAGCTTATTGAAGAAGCGATGGACGAATTGGGTGGAGGCAGGGTAACTCGTGTGGAAGAACCCGTCTTTGCCGGGGCCAACGGGGCATTGAAGATGGCCCAGCGGATGCCCGGGCATTTCTGGCAGATACTGGCGTGAGCAGATAGCGAGGTTGTTGCAGGAAACAAGAGACTAAAAATCGAGAAAGGAGTGTAACAAATGACTAAAGGTCTGTTGATTGGTGCGGCTTTTGTTGGAGGTGTCTTTATAGGATTTGTCACATATGAAGTCGTAAAAAAGAAGAGCCCAGAATTGCTGGCAACCGCCAGGAAAAAGGCTTCGGCCATCGGAAAAAGATCATCCGAAATAATTGCAGAAGCAAGGCAGGCATTCGCCAAAGGATACGCCAGCGCGCAAGCCAAAGCGCCAGCGTAAAAGCATTTGCTACTCGCGTCTACGCCCCGAACAGGAGCGGTAAGACAGACGGTACCCAGGGGGACAGCCCGCCAGTTCCTCACAGGGGGCAAGAGCAATTAGGTTCCTACCGGCTCGACATCGACAATTTGTTGTGGATGTTACAAAACGCGGATTCCATGATAATCTGAAACGAAAGATGGAACTTTTGTGACACCCAATAATGTACCAAGGGGTGAGAGGCACAAATTATGCAGGAAATAATGAGAGAATTCAGGTGTTTACGGTGTGGTCATGAGTGGAAGGTACCTTTTGGTGGCGGCAGGCAGATAGCTTGTCCCAAATGTGGTAAAGACAAGATCGAGAGAACCAACCGCGGCATAGGCGGCCCACACAGAGGAAGGGGAAAGGGTTTTCGTGGTGGCAGAAACGATTAGTAAAGATACCAAAAGTGTAAAAAGCTTCGCCTATGTTGCCCTGTTATCAGCCGGGTTTCATGTTATCCTTGTGGTTCTGAAATACGGCCTCGGCATTCTTTCGGGAAGCATAGCTCTAAGAGCAGATGCGTTTCATTCCCTTATGGATGTTCTATCTTCACTGGGTATTTTTGCTGGAATCAAGATCTCGGAACGAAAATCCAAAATCTTCCCCTATGGGCTATACAAGGTTGAGAATTTGGCAGCACTTGCCACGTCCATTTTCATTTTCTTTGCAGGTTATGAAATTGTAAAAGAAGCTATCTATACAAGCTCAACCATAGTTGTCTCAAATATTCCCATAACCGTTTTGGGACTTTTAGTTATAGTTATTTTAGTATTTCTTTTCTCCCGATATGAAGCAAAGATAGGCAAAAAAGTAGGATCTCCAAGTCTCGTAGCAGATGCTAAACATATCGGCACCGACCTTCTTTCCACGGCTGGCATTCTTATAGGCCTTCTTGTAAGCCTGTGGAAGCCGAATTTCGACCGCTACATAGCAGTTGTTATCGCTGTATTAATAGCGAGGCTGGGATGGACAATTCTTGTTGATTCCGTGAAAGTGCTTTTAGATGCTTCTATAAAAAATGAAATGTTGGATGACATCAGAAAAGTCTTTAGTAATTTTCCGGCAGCTAAGGATGTAACACGGCTTTCCGGTCGGTGTTCAGGAAGATTTAAATTTATAGAGGCTGAAGTAATTCTGGATGTCGAGACCCTTCAGGATGCCCATGATGTATCTTCATCTATAGAAGAAGAGATTTACGATTGTTTTCCGGAGATCGACAAAATTCTTATCCATTATGAACCGGCCAAAAAACAAGAGGACAAATGAAAATTTATGTTTCTCAAAAAACGCTTATCAAAGAGGTGAGAAATTATGTTTTGGCTACACATACCGTTTCTTGCAGCAGGTTGGCTGACACGTAAAGTTGTAGAAACTGTCATTAAACGAAGTCTGAAAAAGACTAAAGGTAAAGGGAGAGGGAAAGGAAGAGATAAGAAAAAAACCGATGTTGCTGAACGTGTAAAAGATGCAGCGGTTGTAGCAGGAAAAACCACCGCAGATGCGCTTGCAAAAAGACCGGGTGTTCAGGCCTCACTGGATTCTTTGAAGATGAGAGTCACAACAGGAAGAGGCGAGAAGCATGAGATCATAGATGAGGTATATAAGAATGCGGATGATATAATAGCTCTACTTAATTCCAAGGGGGTCCATACTAAAAAGCTGGCGGTTGACGGAGTGCCGGGAAGTGGAAAGAGCACTCTTGCAAGGGCCTTAGCAGAGAAGCTGAATTTTACATTGGAGACACTGGATTATATCGATTTAAATAAACCCCAGGATTTTAGTAAAGAAAAGGCTATTTACGAACACCACAGACTCTTGCGAACACAGGATATCGACGATTTCGATGCCATTATCTATATCGATGAACCGCCAGAGCTCTCCCAGAAAAAATGCCTCCATAGGAAAAGGGGAGGCATCGACATAGATATCTTTGATTATGAGAAACTCAAAAAAATAGGTGAGGAGGCCTTTAATATTGCCACTGGCAAGATTTATAAGATAAAGAACAGTTATATTAAGCTGAAAATAAAACCGAAGGCAGGATTCAGAGCTTATGAGAATATTAGAGATAAGGTAAAGAAAAAGGGCTTCGAGACAGAGGGCCTTTGCAAGGAAGAACTCTTGTTCGCGTCAGCCTATGGCAAAGCTGCCAAAGGGCTTATGGCCTACGTAAGATTGGATGCATATAACGAAGAAATATTGGAAGGGCTGTCGGCAGGTGTGTTAAGATTCTTAATGGCATAAGATGCTAAAGAAATTTATTCAAAAGCTTATAGCGTTGGATCTTTCACTAAGCAACTGGGTGATTAAACACCGAGACCGAAGAGCAAGAAAAGTGTTCCGTATTGTCACATATTTAGGCTCTGGGTATGTCTGGACCTTCGCATACCTTATTATATTTGCCCTGGGCACAGGTAAGGTTAAAGCTATTCTTTTTTCTGTTATCTTAGCTGAACTATTGGGGCTGTTAATTATTATAGTATTGAGGAATCTTATAAGAAGAGAGCGACCGACTGCACATATAGTGTTTCTATTGCCTATGCCATGGCAGAGGAATTCGTTCCCATCTCATCACGCACTGAGGGTTTCTATGTTAGCTACCATATTCGGCACAGCCTATCCTTCGTGGTTGCCTTTTCTAATATTCAGTGCTACCGTGGTTTCAATTTCAAGAATCTATTTAGAAATGCATTATCCTTTCGACGTATTGGCTGGCTCATTCATAGGCTTCTTATGTGCTCGGTTAGCTCTTTTGAATTTCTGAAGGGGAAAATAGCGAAAGCTCTTTGACAAGCTATGCCTGAAAAAGACAAGTGCATCAGATGCGCAGCGAAACTCTCATGGATTGGCCTGTTGGATAGTGTCTTCCTGGCGATTTTCAAGGGCGTTATTGGAATACTTACAGGAAGTCGGGCCTTAACAGCCAGCGCCCTTTATTCACTCCATGATGTGATTTCAGGTGTCGCCGTGATCATCGGTTTGAAAATAGCAACAAGGCCGGCTGACGAAGAGCACCCCTTTGGACACGGCAACGCTGAATACATTGTCTGTGTTTTCACAAGTATCATTATTCTGGGAGCAACGGTTTTTCTGCTGGCCGATTGTGTCAGGATCATTTTTATGGCCGAACACGCACCGCCGCACTGGGCAGCTTTGGCAGCAGCTGTTATTTCCATTTTCGCTAACGAAGTAATTTATCGATATAACATTTGTGCGTATAGACATATGAACAGTCCTGCTCTCCTGGCCCATGCGAAACATCATCGTGCAGATGTTATTTCATCACTGGCGGTGGTTGTGGCAATTATAGCAGGCTCTATAGGATATCGTTTCCTCGACGCGTTCGTTGCTGTATTCGAAGCCGGGCATCTGCTTTTCTTAAGCGCTGAACTTCTTTATCAAGGTGGTTCGGGACTTATAGACCGGGCAATCGAAGAAAGCGACATCTCTTTGATAAGGCAGGTTTTGTCTGATATGCCGGACGTAAAGAAAGTAAGAGATATAAAAACAAGGCAGATAGGTAGATGCGTGTGGGTGGACTTATACGTCTCCCTGCCGGGCGATAAGACTATCGCAGAGGTAAAAGCTATCTCCGGTCAGATTCGCCACAGCATCGTCGGCAGGATCAAGCATACAGGAAATGTTAACGTCATTTGCGAATGAAAGATGATTGCCAAGCGCTGTCTTAACTGCGGTAAGAAGGTAGAGTGGATAGTTTTAGGTATAAACCTTGGTCTGTTTATACTGAAGGGTTCGTTCGCCCTTATCAGTCATAGCAAGTCGCTTCTTACCGATTCGTTTCAATCTCTGGCGAATCTTATCATAACTATCGTCGTCCTGGCAAGCCTGCGGATGGCATCAAGAGGGGCTGATGAAAAATTCCCCTATGGTTACGGCAAGGTGGAGTTTCTCGCCTCAGGGATCGTCAATATGCTGCTTATGATTGCGGCGATAGTTTTTATTTTTGTTTCTTTCACTGAAATGATTATGGTTGGGCCTGAGAAGCCGCCGAAGCTCATAGCGATTGTTGCCGCCGCGGTCTCAATTGTTGCCAATTATATAGCTTTCGGCTACGGCCGATGTGCAGGGGAGAAACTCGGAAGCACGGCCATTCTCGCCAATGCGGAGGTAAGTCGCGCCGATGTGGGTACTTCGGTGGCAGTAGTAGTTGCCGTTGTGGGGAGCAATTTGGGCCTTTCCCCGCTCGACCATATAGCAGCAATTGTGATCTGCGTTCTCATTATCAAAGTAACGTTGGGTGGTGTAAAGAAAGCAATCAAAGGACTGATGGATGTTTCTCTGCGTTCGGAAGAACTGCATATACGAAACATAGTAGAAGATATTAAAGGCGTCCAGCACGTTGGAGACATAAAGGCCAGGCTTGCCGGTCGCAGTCTTTTGGTCGATGTGGATATTTTCCTTCCAGCTGACTGGGCTCTTCGCAGAGGTTTGGCGACCGTCCGAAAGATCAAGAACGTTCTGCATAGAAAAATGAAAGAAGTTTCGGATGTGTCTGTGCAGTTACTTCCCTTTGCCGGCGCCGATGGCCACGGTCACAAAACACATCGTCGCCTAATAAGGCAAAAATGAATTAAGGCCATATATGTATCGTATCCATAAGGAAACTCCAAGCCCAGGAGAAACAGTATTGCAAAAAGACTGTTTCGTCGAGAAGACAAAGAACTGGCTTTGGATTACATTAATCATCGTTGTTGCAGCTACGGTCTACGCGATTGTAACATCCTCCGGTCAGGAACCTGCTTATTCTTCAACGGCCGAGTCCATTCCACAAGGTGGTCAACTCCAGAATGTCGCTCTTAAGCGTTGTCCATATTGCCCCGGATTTCTTGATGCTCAGGGTAGATGCAATGTTCGTGAATGTCCAGTTTATAGTCCGAACTGGTCAAAGCCGCTGAACTGGCAAGGCATTCCTGTAAAACAGGTTCTAATCAAAGAATTGGCTCTGGAAGTAAGTGCCTCAGAGGGTAAAGGAAGTGTGATAATTCATTCGGTATATGGCGGCGGTAATGCTGAAAAAGCCGGGTTGCAAACAGGCGATAGGATTTGTCGGTTTAATGGCCGCAAAGTCAAGAGCGTGAAGCAATTTAAGTCTATTGTTGCCCGGGCAAAACCGGAGTCGAACGTAAGAATGCAGGTTATCAGAAATGGTGAGAAAATAAAGTCGTCTGTGTGCATAGGTGAAGGTGAAATGGAGGGGGTAACCCTGCCAAAAACACGCGGTTGAGTGGTTTCATAATGGGTAATGGAAAACAAGCAGGTACGGAACAAAGGATACGAAAACAGGCAGACCGGTTGTATCGGCGGGGATTACATGCTTTCACAGGATCGCCAGATTCTGCAGATATGGAAAGTCTGGAACTTGTAGCCGGACTGTGGCAGAAGGCGCGGGAATTATATCGCGAGATCGGTGATAAAAATAAAGCCGGAGAATTAGAGAAATCGCTGGCAGCCTTGTATAAAAAGAAATATCTGAAAGTGCAGGGAAATAGAAGACTACGAGGGCGTATTGCCAGCAAATTTAAAGACTGGCTTATGTTTTTCAAAATAGGATGTTTTGGTTTTGGTGGCCCTATGGCGATATTTACCTTGCTGCAGGATGAATTAGTACGCGAAAAACAAATTCTAACTGATAAAGATTTTCTTGAAGGTGCGGTGCTGGGTGATGTTCTGCCTGGGCCGGTAACGATGGATATCGTAACTTATACCGGATATAAACTAAGGAAATGGTCTGGTGCCTTAATTTCAACACTGGTTTTTATCTTACCATCATTTGTTTTAATGATTATTCTTGCTATGCTTTACGACAAATACAGCATAACACCTAAAATTACCGCTGTACTTAAATGCTTAGGCGCCGCTGTTACCGGATTAATACTTTCCGTAGCACTGAAACTCAGCAAAGCGGAAATGAAGGATTATCGTGAACTCTGTGTCCTGATCTGGGCTTTTGCCTCATCAATAATTTTTAAGCTGGACATTGTGGTAATAGTAGGACTTTCCGGATTAGTAGGTATAGTTCTTTATCACGATGATCCTGAAGAGCTGTTGGCAGAATGATAAGTACATTGTTTAAATTAGCTTGGGTCTTTTTGAAGATCGGCACCTTCACTTTTGGTGGCGGCATCGTCATAATTCCGATGATAGAAAATGAGGTTGTCAACAATTATGGCTGGCTTACCAAAACCGAATTCATCGACGCGATAACTTTAGGGCAGATTACGCCCGGGCCGGTGATAGTTTCCGGGACATTCATAGGCTATAAAACCTGTGGCATTTTGGGCGCAATAGTTGCTACCGTAAGTGTGATTTTGCCATCGTTTATAATGATTTGCCTTGCCACTGAGGCCATAAAAAAGTTTCGCGAGAACAAAATATTGGCAAATTTCCTTCGCGGAGCCCGTGTTGCGGTTATCGGCATGGTTTTCGACGCCAGCGTCAGTATAGGCAGAAGTTCCCTGGTCGACACCAAGACCATTTTAATTGCCGCGGCAAGCATTATCTGTTTGTTCAAGTACAAAGTAAATCCAATCTGGATTTTACTCGGCGCAGGAATTGTCGGAATAGCAACTTAGTATGAGTAATTTCATAGTATTGGTAAAACAGGCGGGGAAACATGTTGACACTTCTTTGCTGTTTGGTTATCATCTTAGGTAATTTGGTTGAATTGGTTGATTAGATAGGCGTGCTTTTTAGCATTATTGCTGCGTAAGGATATATAATGCAGGTTTCACAAAAATGTTTGTATGCTCTGCGAGCTATTTTTGAGCTGGCGAAACGCAAAGACGAGGGCCCGACAAAAATTGCTGAGGTTGCCGAGGCTCAGGCCATTCCGCAGCGATTTCTCGAAGGTATCCTCAGTCAGCTCAAGCAGGCAGGCTTTGTTGAATCTCACAGGGGCAGTAATCCCGGCTATATACTGATTCGTTCACCGGATGACCTTGCCGTTGGAGAGATAATTGAGTTTGTCGAGGGTCCAATAGGCCCGACTGCTTGTCTTATTGGCAAATCTAATGTCAACGAATGCCCGCTTCGCTCACAGTGTATCTTTATGGGTATGTGGGAGGAGATTCATAACGTAATTTCAGATGTGTACAACCGTACCACTATCAGTGATTTAGTAAGGCGTGAAAATGAGCAGGCTCCGCCTTGTAAAGCCAAAGAATAATACACGTTCTATCTGCCCTTTCCTAAAAATATGATTTATCCGTGCTGCCAGCTATTTTGGCAATACTGCCAAGAAGACTACCTTTAGCTGTACATCGCAGTTTTCAAATCTAAAAAGAAAAACCGCAAACAAAAGATATATTTGACAGCCGGAAAAACCTCCGTGCACCAGAAGGATGTTATAAAAAGAAACCTCTGGGAAATACGTGAGCCACTTCTAAGCAAGCTTGAGGCTTATAGAAGTTCCAAAAACAACTTGACACATACTTAACATTCTTGTCCATATATTCGAGCTGAATAGAAATCACGGACCAACCCCAACTTCTGGATAAAGTGAAAAAAGCGATTGCCAAAGTGATAGACTTAGTGGTTGTCTCAATTTTGCATCACCTAAGTTCCCAAAATGACGTGTCGCCTATTTGTCCGTGAGTCCCTCTGTAAGCATTTAATTCGCTCAAGGTATCCTAAGACTGGCTGTCGGATAACAGTATAGTCATAGCGTACTGAATCCCCGGATTCAGAGTCAGATAGAAAGTGACGCCAAAATGACGCCGAGGGATATAATCGGAGATCCAAAGACAGAAAAATACTATCAGAATTTGTGTCAGTAGATACTGATTGACCACTTCGGTCCACTTGTTACAAATTTGTCAATAACTTGGAACCCTCATTTTTGCACAAAAAATCACATACAGGTCCTTGTTGACAAGGCAGTTATGAGTAGAAGCGAGGATTGAAAAGCCGATACTCATATCAAGTTGGCAAAAAATGATGAATCCTCCCTTTTTTAGAAAATTGGGGCATGTGATCAGCGTCAATCTACCATCACAGCCAGTCACCAACTGGTAATTGCTCTACCGCATGGTGCAAAACAGGATCAACATTCGTATATACCTTGTTGGTCAGATCTGGCGAAGAATGTTCCAGCAGTTTCTGTGTGACAGCAGTGGATATGCCATTCTGAGCAAGCATAGAGCCGAAGGTCTTACGTAAATCATGAAATCTCAAGTCAGCTAACCCAGCATCTTCACATATCTTCCTCCATCTTTTTTGGTTAAAATTATCACTAAATAATTTTTCCTGTTCAGTATCTAATCCGGAAACATATTTCTTAAGCTCCGCCATAATCTGAACTGGCACAGGCCGTGAGCCCATGCTTTTTCTTGTCTTTTTGCTCCGCGTAGTGACATTGCTGTTTACAAAGTCAATATCAGAAATTCTCAAGGAATGAAGAACCCTGCGGCTTGCCGCAGGGTTCTTCATATAAGGCTTGACAAATATCAAAGAAGTATGTTATTTTGGCTGTCAAGTGTTTTGGGTGCTCGTGGTGTAGGTCGTTTGAGTAACGTGCTTACATTTACAAGAATTTGAACAGCTTCTTTGAGTTTTGTTATTCGCAGATGAACATTGTGCCACAGAACGAAAGTCCGACTTCTAAGATTGGCGGATACTAAAAGTAGGTCAGCACCACGGTGGAGGTGTGTTATTTGGATCGCACCTAAAAAGGATATTGCTGGTGTAAAGAGAGGATGAGTCATGTCATTGAAGCAGTGGGGCAATTTCGTTAACTGTCATGTTCAGCTTTTCTTTTACATATGAAAAGAATGTAAAGCTAAAGGAATAAGATGGACCTAAAAAACGCAAAAATTTTGGTAACAGGTGCAGGGGGGTTTATAGGGAGCCATTTGGTAGAGGTGACAGGAGCTCAATGGAGCGTTAAACATGCGGCATAACGGACCGCCATTCGTGGCTGTCCCTAATTTTCTAGTCAAGGTAAAGTTGTCAGACACGAAGCCTTCGCCGAGCTGCAAGAAATTTGCCAACCTGATTTCCTGCAAGCGCGGCTTGCAGTTGGTGAACGCGCCAGAGTGGACGCTTCACCATTTCGGTAATTCGAAAACTCTCGTTGCTGACGCGGCACAAGCATCGACGCATTTTGTCTGACTGAAGCGGTCCAGGGAGATTTCATGTCCATATTTAAGGTGGAGGGGGTTTTTGGTACCCACACGTGGATTTCGACGGTTCATGCTGCTTCCAGCAGTCCCTCCCACGGTTTCCGGAACAGCCGCAGTGGCACGGCGCTGTGTTCGTGGTAGTTGATCCACTTCTCGATAGGCAGAATGTCGTTGATGTTGCTCGGGTCTATGAGGCGGGTGTCGAAAGTCTTTGTCGCTTCGTTGAATTCGATCCAGCCTTTGTGTTCGAGCATCTTGGCCATGAACTCGAGGGGACCGCTGAAGGGTTGGGTCCGGCGGTTGCTGCCCTTCAGAGACCGAATCCCGTGCTTCTTGGACGGCAGCCAGTCGAGCTCGAAGACCAGGTCGCCCATATAGGCATCCGCTTCGATACGACTCGCCAGTATCTCCAATCAGGCCGCTCGCCGGAGGGCCCAGCCGTTCTGGTGGGCCACGGCAACGGTGGCTTTCCGCCAGGGCGTATGGAAAGGGACCGGAAGAAACAGGATGCTCCCCTGGTTCAGCTTCGGACTGGTCAGGTCGAACTTTTTCTTCACGTCATTGATCTTCAGGCGGTAGTCCTTGAACCCGGTATCGTCGAAATTAATCCATCGCTTGTGCTCCAGCATTTTGCCCATGAACTCGCGTGCCGAACTGGGGAACCAATCGTGCCCCATACCCAGGCTCTTGATGTTGATACCCATCACTTCCGCGTAATGAAGTTGGCGGAGGCACTCGAAATGCTCGGCTAGGCGTTCACTCGGCACATCTCCGAAACGGGCGATGAAGTCTCCGTCCAGGACGCCGGCGGCCCACTGATCCTTGCCGGGGAGCTTCTTGAAATAGATATTCTCGATGTGCCCGTCGGCCCAGATAAGTCCTTTTTCGGCCAGTTGGTCATAGAGCCCGAGCACTGCCTCCTGCTGACCCGAGGTCAGTTTGGCGCGCCGGCCCAGCAGGTACTCGTCCGGCGCCAGCCGCTCCTGGATTACATAGGGCGGGTTGCCGTCGGGAACCGCCTGGGTGATGCGTTTGTGCATGATCCCAGCTTCGCTGAGGAGATTCTCGCCGTGGATCATGTCGTCAACAACCTTACCCATCGGAACTGCCCTGCCGGACAGCATGAGGGACTCTGACGCCTTTTTATCGAGGGCCTTGATAACCCATTTGTCATCCAGGGCGTAAACCGACGCGTAGGCACTTTCGCCGCCCAGCTTTTCGCGGAGGTGGAATTCCCTGCCATCAGGCGCTACCCATTTCTCTCCCTCGACGGGGGCCCCGGCGTGTTTCGTGTTGTCACCGGCCGTGCGGGTCTCGACGGTGGACTTGGGACGCTTCGCCTTCTCGGCCGAGATCCAGAGAGGATTGCTGTCGAATCCCTTGTAGGTACCGGGCGTGAGCAGCTCGCTGCCCCCCGGCGATGCCGATGGTCGCGACCCCGACTTTGGCGTCGGGGCACCGGAATCGAAACCGGGTGGTGGCGCGTCAGTGGCTATCCCAGAACTGCCGGGACGGCCAGAGGACGGCGGCGGCTTAGTGCCCGGCCCAGAACCACTGGGACGAGCAGAAGGCGGCTTGAGTTCACCAGGGCCAAATTCATCCACACCCTTTATAAGTTTTTCAAGCTGCCTCTTAACTATTTGTTCGGTTACACCTTTTACTTGAGATCCCAATTTACCATAAGTTCCCGATCCACTAATTAAAAGTCCATCCTTCCCACCAGCAACCGTAAAGGCTACATCATGGGGCCCTTTTTTCATGTCTCTATGAAACTTATTATTAGCCAGGTCTAAATCATAAGGACCATCTACTATTTTCCCAGTTCTTGTATCGATAGTGCCAACCCAGGTCGTGTTTTTGTTTTTACTAAGAGGAATAAAACCCTCTCTGAGCACCGATTTAAAATTCTCAGGCATCTTTGGCTGATTATCTCTCCACGCGACACCCTTCTTCGGTTTAACCCCCTTTGGCGTTAGGTCACCAGGGCCGAACTCCTCCACTACTGGGCGTTCTGCCTTCGGTTTAGCCTTTTTCGGCGGTAGTTCACCAGGGCCGAACTCCTTCACCACGGGGCGATCTGGCATGTCTGCCTTGGGGCGACTTGGTATGTCTGCCTTTCCAGCAATCCCACGGCGCATTAGCTCGGTGGCCTCAGTCGGGGTGAAGTCTCCATCGAGCAGCATCCGGCGCTTGACTCGGAGGTCTGCCCATTTGTAGAGGCCATCGGGGCCGAGGGTACCGTAGAAATGTGCCCGGCTCAACGCCATACGCTGGGAGGCAGAGAGTGGCCGGCCCAAGGCCTTCTCGGCAGCCCGTGCAACGTCGGAGACCTCGTCCACGGTCTTCACCAGCTTCGCCAGTTTCGCCAGTTTGCCTACTTTGGCGAGCCCGCCGAGAACGATCGTCGGGTCGAGCACGTTCTCTCCCAGAAATTCCCCAATACCCGACGCCGCGTCGAAGGCATGACCGGCATCCCTGGCCTGCGTGGCGTCGTGGAGTTTCTCGAAGTTCTTGGCAAAGTCGTAGACCTCCTTGCCGAGGCCGAAGAACATATCCGAGGCCATCTTTTCAGGGTCGTCGAGGCCCTGGTTGATGAACTCATAGTTGTCATCGCCGAAGAGGTTGGGCCGCCAGCCTAAGATCATCTCAGCGTTCCTTTCGAGCGTCTCTCCCCACATATCGATGGGCTCCCAGAGCACCAGCTTGCCCAACCCGTATAGGCCCTTCACCACGCCCTTGGCGGTGCCGTATACGGTGCCGGCCTGTGTCGCGACTTGGACCTTGGCCGAATCGTAAGCATCGAGAATGGCGCCGGAGGCGCTGAATTTCTCTGGCTTGACGTCAATCCCATTTACTATGCTGCGAACGAGCTTGTTCTGGCCCGGCAGTCTGCTGGAAACAACGCCCGACTCCTTCAGCCGCTGGTCCGCCAGCTCATCCAGCCGCCCGCCCTCGCTGATTGCATTGAGACCATCGGCACCGGCGTCGTGGGCGATCTGATCGCGTTTCTGGTCGACTATCTTCTCCAGCGCGCGGATGTTGCTGCTGTCGTGTTCGCGCCAGATATTTTGCGCCTCTTCCAGCCGCTTGATCGCGGTCTTGTGCTCCTTGGCGGCGTCCGAATTGGCCTTGGCCGCCCTCATTTTCTTGCGGATGCCGGATATGCGTTTGATGAACGCCTTGTTTCGAGCCGTAGCGGCCTCGCGGGCCAACTGCAATTCGCCCTTGGCCTTGGCCAACTGGTCGACGCGCCGCCCGACCTCCTCGTTGCGCAAGTTCTCGTCCACAACCCACTGCTGGCGCATAACTTTTTGCATCTTCTTTATCAAGTCGTCCTGGACCTTGCCGAAATCTCTCAAGTCGCGGTTGAAGCGGTCGAGCTCCGCCCGGATCCTGGATTCCAGCCACTCGATTTCCTTCCGGTCGCCTTTGTCGGTATCCCACTCATCCTTCTTCTTTTTGAGCTGCTCCTGGAGCGACTTGATGTAGTCGACGCGAGCCTTGATACCTTGTTCGGTCAGGTTGTTCCGGTCCTTGACGAAGCGATCGAAGGCCTGAGCCGCGGTCATGGCCTGCTTCCTGGCCTCCGAGAAGTCGACAACCTGCAGAACCTTAATCTGCTCCTCGGTCGACAAACCGTCCCAGCCGGGCACGTTGTCCCGCATCCATCCGGATCGCTCGAGGGATGTCATGTCGGACCAGAAGGTGTCTGACGGCGGGTCTTTGAGGATGGTTCCCAGGTTTTCCGCTTGGGCAGCTTGGAGGTTGGCTTTCTCAACCTTGGAATCAACCCAAGCCTCATCTGCTTTTTGACGGAGGCCAGCGGCCCGGGCCTCCTTGCGCTCAGCCTCCGCCTGCTTCGCGGTCGCCTCTGCTTCCGCTTTTTTGACTTTGAGCGCCAGCTCGTCGACATCGCTCTGGATTTCGTTCTGTTTCCCCCGTAGGCGCCTCACGTGCGCTGTTTCTTTCTCAATCTGGCGTTCGCGATCCTCAGCCTGCTCCTCAAAGCGGGCGGCTTCCTTCTCAGCATTCGAGGCCGCCTCCCTGGCCTTGGTCGCCAGTCCATCGTCTTTTGCCGTGTCGGCCACTCGGGCGTAATGATCCGCCGTTTCTTGTTGCTTCCGGGCCTGCCCGCGTAACTCCTCCACCTTGGCGCGGGCGTCCTCCACCCGTTTCTCGACACCGTCTGCCAGCTCCTTGTACCCCTTTGCTTGCTGTTCCCGCCTCTTGATGTAGCTCTCCGACGTCTGCCGGGTCTCCTTCGCATTCCCTTGCGACTTCTCTGCCTCCTTCTTGGCCTCTGTCGCTTCCCCCTCGGCTTTGCGTGCTACCCCTAACGCTTCCGACGCCTTCTGCCCGGCCCTGGCCGTTGTTTGTTGAAGCTTACCGACCTCCGCCGGTGTTATCTTCACCTTCCGGGGGGCTGCTGCCGGCGCCGTTCCGCCCGGTGATAGCCGCGATGCCAGCTTGGCACCGGCCTCGAGCTTGACATCACGCGCCGAGGGAACCTCGGGGGTCCGAGCTGTCGGCGTCGACGGCGTGGAGGCTGGCTGTTCGACCTTGGGTTGAAGCTTCGGGCTCGATGCCGGCTGGGATGCGTCGGCAACCATCGTATCTTTCTGTCTCTTCACCTTCCGCTTGTCCAGGCCGGCCAGTTCGTGTGAGGCATTGTCCACGGCCTGGCAGTAGGTCGCAATCAGCGGGTTGTTGGACTGGACGATGACGTATTTTCTAAACCTGCCTTCCTCGTCGGGACGGCTCTGCAGTTCGAACCCGGCCTTGCTCATCTCGCCGATCAGCCTGTCCTCCGCGCTGCGAATGTCTTGGAGCTGTCGATCGAGGTGGTCCTGGGCGGCCTTGACCTGCTCGGGACTGAGCTTGAGGCGTTTGGCCAGAGACGGCTGGCCATTGACGGACTCAGTCAGTCCGGTCCTCCGTGCCTGCAGACCTTGAGCGGCCCTGGTCATGTCACCGGCGGCATCGGTGAGGGTCTCGAGCTGTTTGACTCGCTTCTCCAGGTTCTTCATATTGACCTTGCCGTCCTTATCGATGGTGTCGCCGTAGGACCGGTTGTAATCGTTGGTCCAGTTGTTCAGGCCTTCCAGCATCAGGTCGTCCTGGATGGCATCGGTCTCCGCCGTCAGGGCGTCAAACTTTTTATTATATTCATTCCTGGCGATATCGTAGGCGTTCTGCTCCCTGGCCATGTGCTGGTTGTTCAGGTCAATCTTGTTATTAATATCTTTTAAATTTTCTTGGAGTTCGGCTACTTCCTTAAGCTGAGCTTTAGTCCCTTTGCCGTCTGACAATTGTTTACGCACTTCTTTCAAGCGGCTGGTAACCCGATTTTTTTCGTGCTCCAAGCCGTCAGCTCCGCGGGTATTTTGGAAATGTTCCTCCTTGGCTTTTTCATATCTCTCAAGAGCTGTCTCAAAGTCTTTATTTAGTTTCCCGGCTTGCTCGTGAATACCTTGCATCTGTTTGCCAAATTTATCTGAGTTTGCAAGCTGCTCGCCTCCCTTGCCAATCCGATCCTCAATTTCCTGGAGGCCGGCAATGGTCTTCTCCATCCTTGTGCCCTGCTTCTCAAGCTGGTCGTCGGTCTGTCTGGCAAGCTCTCCCCAGGTGCCTCCCTGGGTTTCCCGCAGTTCTGTCTGAACCTCATTAATTGCCGCATCATACTTTGCTCGTTCTAAATTATTCGCTTTGTACTGCCCTTGTAGGTTTTTCAGCCTTTGTTTCTCGGTTTTGGTTAGCTCATAATCGGGCCGGCGTGATTTATTTTCCAATTTATATATTTCATCGTATAAATTATTTCCTCGTTCGATTAACCTTCTTTTCTCCTTGAGCAGCATCCGTTCTTTCCACTCTTGCTTGCTCATCCCTTCGCCGCGATCCAGGCTCTTCTCAAACTCTTTATTATCAGCATCGAACTTGCGCCAGTCGCGCTGATAGGCATCATATTCCTTGCTCAGTGCGGTCTCGTCTTTCATGTTCTGGTAGCGTTCTTTTTGGAATTGCTCGCGTTCAGCGCGGATGCGCCTGACTTCATCCATGTCTCCTCTTTTGCGCGCTTCCTGTTCCCGTTGACGAGCGTCTTTATCCTTCCATTCAAATTCCTTTTTCTTGTTTTCTATCCGTTCTCTGCGGCGGTCAAGCTTTCCACGCCTTTCACCAAGTTTACCCCGGCGATCATCCATCTCGCGCTGCCTCTGCATATTGCGCTTGCGTCGCCGGTCTTTCTTGCGCCGTTCGCGTTCGCGCTTGTTCTTTTCCAGCATGTCCTTCAAGCGCTTGCGGATTCTTTCGATCCTTTCCCTGGCTTCCTGGTCGCGATTGTCTTTCTCGTCCTGCACCTCCTGCTCGACCTGCAGAAGCATGATCGGCCAGAGCTGATTGAAGATCGACGTATCCTTAACCATAACCATGGCGACACTGGTATCCGCCACCATCTTCTGTTTTAGAAGTGCTCCGAGCCGTTGGGTTTGCTCCCGCTGTTTGGCGATGGCCGCTTCAAACATGAAACGCCGCTCGGTCGCATCCACTGTAACGGTCGGCTGGACCTGTTCGCGATACAGAAGCGCCTGGGCCATCTCCGCTGTTTCTGTGCGGACGGCCTGCGCCATCTGCTGAAGCATCATGTTTTCCTGACGCTTGCGGATCTTATCCGCCTCAACATCTTCGTGGACCGCGGCTGCATCGTCTGGTGTTAGCACTTCCGCTTCGGTCACCTTGACCTCACTGTCGGCTACCGTTTCCGTGGGTTCTTTGGGCATGACGGGCGTCGGTGTTTCAGGTGTTTTGACGACCGCGGGAGTGCTGGGTGGTTGAAGAACACGCGCGGTGGTTGGGGGCTGGCTGACAGTAACCGGTTTCGGAGGCGTCTTGACCGCCGTGGTCGGGGGCTGGTATATCATCGTCCTCGGCATCGAGACCACCACGCCCGGCGCGGACACAGCCCGTTCGATCATCGGTGCAGTATACACCGGGATTTCGATCGCCGGGGCGGTTCTCACAATCACCGGTGTCCGGGTCTGGATAGCCGGCCCACTATAAGCGGGGCGCATGGGTTGGCGGTACGCAGCCGCCTGACGTGCTTGCGTCGCATAACCTCCACCCTCACTCGTCGGTTGCTCAACGCCCGAGGGAGGACGTAAAGCCTGGTCATCAGCTGCCTGGCCGTCAATCAACCAACCAGAAAGAAGCAAACTTAACAGAATCGTTCGGTATCGAGGCAGAAACTTCACGATGTGAATCCTAATGGATCACCACCAAATCGCCCCGCCTGGGGGCATCCACCGCCAGCGGCACATAGGTCGCGGTCGACATCTTGCTCTGCACTTCGTTGACCTCGATGCGTCCCAGCTCTTTCTTTTTCTGTCCGATGGTTTGCCCGGTGTCAGGATCGGTAAACGTCTTGGTGACCCGCATAACCTTGAAAACATCGCCTTTCTGAATACCGGCACTCTCTCCTGCATTGATAAAGACAGTGCCTTCCTCGACTTCCACAATCCGACCTTCCCAGGGCCGGCTTGCGGCGATGTCGGCGAACTTCCCCACCACCTTGGTAATGCAACGCCGGGCTGCCTGGCCCAGCGGTGTCTTGGCAAAAAAGTTGTTGCCGATACTGATCTGATCCACCCCGGCCGACAGGCTCCAGCCACGGGAGCTGACCCGCTCGGAGACCTTGAAGTTTTTGATGATCTGTCCGGTGGTCGCATCGACCACACGAATATCCATGGCGACCGAACCCTTGGACCATTGTGGCGACACGCCGATCTTGGTCGACCTGACACCGGAGATGGCGCTGAAGCCGAAACTGAATCCACCGCCCTTGTCCGACTCCCCGAATTCGGTGACCGAGCCGTAGAGAAGAAGCTGCACGCCGGTCAGCTTGCCCACATCAGGCGCTGCACTTCCTTTGGTCAGACCCTGAGCCTTCATTTCCTGCTCGGCAAGCACCTGACTGATGTTGGCACGCTCAAGCACGATAAAGCAATCCGACTCGACCAGTGCGGTAATCGTCATCGCACCCAGGCCGCCGCCGATGTCCATATCGCCGTACCGGGCCTTGAATGAGCCAATGGCGTTAAAGTTCCCGACCGCCACGGTTCGCTTCGGTCCGGGAATGGAGCGGATCTTGGCAGTCAGAACATCCTTCGCCGGTTCGGGTGGTCCAGAAACCTTGACCGCCTTCTCGGTTCGCACATCGTCACCGCAACCCAGCGGAATCACCACCAGCATGATAACGAATAGACACCATTTAATTTGTCTGGCCACCGATTCGCTCCTTAATCGAGAAATATTTCTCTTATAAAATACACGCGGTGATTGGTTGAGGTCAAGCAAAAAACGAGAAATTTTTCTCGGATCTGGTTTTTTTTAGACCTGCGCTGCTAAAAACTCCTTACTTCTTTATTTGTAAGTACTTATGGCTATTTGGCCAAGAGTTATGTAATTTGAGCCAGCAAGTTTTTCAGTCAAATAACGGAACAAATAATGATATTAAATGTAGCGTTCAACCGAAGCAGGAGCGGGTTCTGCGGTTTGTTTTGCCGGGTGTCTCTCCCCCAGGGGGGATAATGAGGAGAAAGATACGCTCTTCTGGAAGGTTTGTATGGGGTGACGGTAGATGAGGGGATGCGGAGCGTTAACCGGGGAATTCTGACAGAATAGCTTGAAATTCACCACCTTCTTCGGATATTATCAGCTATGTAAGGTTCTGTGATCTAGTTGCATAGCGTCCTGCGGCAAATGTGGGCCGAAGTCAACGGTCTAAGGGGACCATTACGAATTATGAAATTAGGATACACAAAACTCTGTCTCTTGGCAGTTCACCTGCTCGTAGGAGCGGTATCTGCGTATTCAAATGAAAACTGGCCACAGTTCAAGTACGATTGCAGGCACTCAGGAATGGATTTTGTGACCGATTTGATTGTTTTTTGCTTTACTTGCAGGGAGATAAGCACATAATTAGAGTTAGCTCTCAAAGGTTCAGGATCGGTGTGAAATCCCAACCTTTTTTTTTGCTCTAGACAACAGCTATCGGAACGCCCTTTCTTTTGCAATAAGTAATAAAGCAAAGATCAGTAAAGATAAGAACAGTCCGGTCGAGTTTTTGAAACGACACAGCGAGTTCCCCACGTAGCCTACAAAACTTTCTGTTTCTGATGTGGGTCCAGAATACCATCGTATAGCTCGTCTGCACACGCCTGTTTGACTGCTCGTTTTAGAGTAGCTATCACAAGTTTTCACAAGCTCCACTTCAGTAGCAGATTGTGATTCAATATCATTGGACTATTAATCTCAAAGCTGCATTCTCGTGACGGCGGTTATGGGTGCTGAAACACGATTCTAATAGGCGGGAGTCCGGAATCGTGACAATTTCAATGCAGACCACTTTCGGGCAAATAAAATATCCCCGGCCCCACACCATCGGGGTACGGCTCGCTGCCGTCGGAAGTTATAGAGACCCTCATCGGCACTACTTCTGATGCCTTGAAACTTCCCACGTGGCCGTCGGTGTAGCCTGCGCGCAGCTTAACATCAATAGGACTATCTGACTTCAGACGAGACCAATAAGCCGATAGAAGCCACGTTTCTGCTACGACAGATGCCCCGTTGAATCTTTCACAGCTTCCATAGGCATTCGGGCTTTGCCAGCAATCATAGCCAAAATAGTCTGTTACAAGGAATTTGCTTTCCCTCGGACCGCCTGCAGGACCTTGCGGACCTCTGAAGATACCTCTGCGTCCGCCTAAGAAGCCTATATAGTTGAAGTAGAAGCAATATGTTCCACCCACCGGGTCGAACGGAAAGGACGTATCCGGATTGTCCCAATCATCGCCGGCATCCCAGGACTGCTGCAGGTATGTGTATTTCCTGGGTGCATTCGGGCAAAACATGATGCTTGCATCCTTAATATAGCTGCGCAAATATTCGCTCATCGCACGATACAGTCCCGGGGCGCGTGTTCTGTTGCCTGTCAGCTTCCGTGGGTCAGACCAGTTCCAGTGTGACCCGAATCCTACGGTAGCCACCGATTCGGGATATTGCCCATCGTTGTCTGCTGCAAATAAGGTCACCCCGTTGACAATCTCCCGCTGGTTTTTCATTCCCAGCATTGTTCGTGCCTGATGCCGGACCTTTCCCAGGACCGGCAGCAAAATAGCCATCAACAGCGAAATGATGGAGATGACCACCAAAAGCTCAACTAAGGTAAATCCTCGGCTTTCGCTGCCCTTTTTGCCAGATTTGTAACCTTTGAATCCGATGGGTTTCTCCTCTGCAACTTATTGACCTTTTTTCGGCTTATCGCGATTATCTGAAGCTGTTCTTATAATACTACTTTCACAATTCATTATCAACTTTATTTTTGCGCAGAAAATCAGGGCAACGAACCAAATATCTGTCTTACAGACACGTTCGCTTCCCTGATTCAACCTTCACCTTATTATTTGAGAACAAAAGGCGCTTGCCTATCCGACTATTCAATTAGCTAAGGAGCCGACTTTAACTACCAGACATACCCCACCTGGACTTGTACTATTGGCGAGGTCGCTGTTGCAGCGTCGTTGTCTGTTGCTTTGGCAGTCAGGTTGAAACTGCTGTCTGACTCTGGATGCCAGCCAATCGCCCATCCGTCTGAACCGTCGTTATCCTGACCGATTTTGTCTCCATTGGCAAAAAACTCTACCTTCTCCACCGAGCCGTCAATGTCTGATGCGTCGGCTTCAACAGGAACCGGATCAATCGTATTGTACGGGACTGTAGACCCATCTTCTGGGTTTGTAATTGTCACTTCAGGCGGTTCGTTTATTGCCCAAGGCAGAGTTTCCAGCCAATTGTTAGCCAATAGCGCAAGGTCCTTCATATTCACAATATTATCATGATTGATATCACCATCGAGCCACCGCATTTCACTCATACTCGCGTAAGCCGTCCCGCCGTAAGCGCCCATATTAATGCGACCGCCGTTCGGCATTGGCTCGTTCGCCGGGTCAACCGTCGGGTCGCCGCCGTCAATGCAGGGGCTGGTTACATCATCGAGGACCCAAATATCGTGCGCCGGCCAATATCTGCCCCGCTCGCTTAGCAAATGGTAGTCGCCGTTGTTTGCATCTGCGAACAGCGGCTCAATGCTGATGTTACCTTCGCCTTCACCTCCCTCTTCGATGCAACTGTACTTAGCCTGGAGTGGAACCGGGTCTCTGAACAGGTCGCCATAGTAATTCGACCAGAAGATGCAGTTGCTGATATCAGGGTCGGAGCCGTTGAAGGCCGAGATGCCGAAGTCGTTGTTTACTATCGTAAGGTTGCTAAGTGTTGGACTACTTCCGTTTACAAGATAGATACCATATTGACTGTTTCTGATAACAAAGTTGCTCAATACGGTATCGGGCCCTTCGGCCGAGAAAAATGAGAACGCATACCCGTAATCGGTCTCTACCACCGCTGCGTCGGCGGCGCTCTTGACCGTTATCGCATCGCCCCAGAACCCGATTTCTTCGTTATAAACGCCCGGCCAGACAAGAACCGTCTCGTAATCCTCTGCGATATTGATCCCCCGCTGAATAGTCGCAAACGCCGTCTCTCTCGTCAATCCGTCATTGGTGTTATCGCCATTAACCGTATCGACGTGGTAAACCGTTGTTGGCTCGTAGGTGGATTCATAGGCGCCCATATCTACCGTGCCGTTAATGATGCGAGGCCTGCCGTCAAGGTCGGTCAGAACTGATGGTAGGACGGCTGTGTTATCGCCCGCGTCGATACACGGCGAATCTGGCAGTAAATGATAATCACCATTGGCAGGGTCTACAAACAAAGGATTGCTTTCGATATTTCCCAAGCCCCAAATCAGAGTGCAGGTCGGATCTACATAAGTTCCCGCCTGTCCTCCTTCAACATCACTATAACATACAGTAAGTGTACACGGACGGCCGTATTGGTCGTAATCCAAAAATATCTCAGAGCCGGAATTGTTCCACAAAATGCAGTTGCGAACAGTTACATCACATTCAAACCATCCGTAGATGCCCCCCCCATATCCGGCAGCAGTGTTATTAGTTATAGTACAATTAGTAATCGTATTTTTACACGCTGTTATGTCGATACCGCCACCGTCATCGCTTGCCCAATTACCAGCGATAATACAGTTGGTGATTGGCCCTTTGCAACGATATACTCCTCCTCCGTCGCCGTTACTGACTGAGTTATTAGTAATAATGCAGTTTGTTATTGGGCCGTTGCATCTGTTCAAGCCACCTCCTCCAGGGTATACGCCTGTATTGCCGGTTATGATGCAGTTTGTTATTGGGCCATTACATCCCTGAATTCCACCGCCAGCATTGTAATCGGATGCATTACCACTTATTATGCAATTTGAAATGGATGGACTTTCTTCATCGTGATCACCAAAGATACCTGCACCATATCTAGCCATATTGTTGTTTATTGTACAATTAATAATCTGGGGGTAGCTTTTGAAGCTAGAAATCCCGCCGCCGCCGCTATGTGTAGCAGAGTTATTATATATATTACAGTCTCTAATAATAGGTTTACTATACCGCCAACAGGAAATTCCACCTCCTTTACCATTGGTCATGTTATTGCTTACAATGCACCCTGTAATGGTCACATTGCTTTGTTTACAGTAGATTCCACCCCCGTTGCTGTCGCCCGTATTGCCGGTAATCGTACAGCGCTCAATCGTGCCGTTGCAGTTGCTCACCCCGCCGCCGGCACCGTCCGCGTGATTATTCCTGATAACGCAGTTGGCAATTGTAGCTTCTGTTCCGTTGCCGCAAATCCCGCCGCCGTCTCCCGTCGTATTACCGCCGGTGATTGTAATGCCGTCAAGCGCACAGCTTTGGCTCTCGCTGCCCGAAAATGTCACAACCGGCCCCGCACCGTTGCCGTGAATAACCGTGGATGCTACGCACATAGGATCGTCCGGATTCATTGATGCGACGATAATATTCTTACCGTTGAAATTGATATCCCCGTAATGCACCTCTGCTGATAAAAGAACTATATCACCACAAGCAGCCGCATTTATAGCCTCTTGAATCGTCGCGTATTCCATGGGCACAAGGATTGAGTGCCGCATCCCGAACTCAACTGTAACGGTCTTGTCTGAATCCATTGTCACCGTATTGCTAAGCTCGCAAGACGTATCGTCGTCCGTGCCTATCCACTGCCTCACCACGTAGTAGCCCGCCTCCGGTGTCGCGGTGAGCGTCACTACGGTACCAGCAAAATAAGAACCGCTGATTGGCTCGACCGTGCCGTGTCCACTAACCACCGTCACCGTTAAATCATACATGGTAACCTCCATGGTAACCTCATACGCACCCATATCCACCGTACCGTTAATGATGCGTGGATTGCCGTCGAGGTCTGTCAATACTGATGGTGGGACGGCTGTGTTATCGCCCGCGTCGATGCACGGCGAGCCGACACCCAGGTGCCAGTCTCCACCCTTCGGGTCAACCAGTTGCGGATCAGAATCAATAGTACCTATGCCCCAGTCAAGTATACTACCCACTTCGACATACGCCCCCCCCGGACCACCTTCGACGTCACTGTGGGAAAGGGCAAGCGTTGATGGCAAGGGATAAGGTTCGTCGCCGCTGCTTACTGCGACCTGGAAGCCCTGCTCGGCAGAATTGCCCCAGATAATGGAGTTAATAACCTCCACATTGCTTTCGTATGAACAGTACAGACCTCCACCATATCCGTCAGCAACCGCGTTGTCAACAATCGTACAATTGGAGATTATGGGTTCTACTTGCCATCCACAGGAAATGCCGCCACCATCTTCGCCTGCCGTATTTTCGGTTATCAGGCACTGCCTGACCCGGGGCACGCCGTCGCCCGCCAGGTAAACACCGCCGCCGCGGTGTATGGCATTATTACGGCTGATTCGGCAGTCTTCAATCAGTATCGGGCTACTAAACACAAATATTCCGCCTCCACTTCCATTCGCATCGTTGTCGCTAATTGTGCACCGGGTAATTGTCGCCCCCGGAGAATCCAGGCAATACAAGCCACCGCCATAAGCGGCTGCATTATAGTTGATATCGCAGTCCTCGACCGTTACGTTGCAGTCCACGACGTAGATGCCACCCCCGACGACGCCGGACGTATTGCCGGTAATCGTACAGCCCACAATCCTGCCGTTGCAGTTGCTCACCCCGCCGCCGTAACCGTCGGCATGATTGTTAGTGATAACGCAGTTGGCAATCGTAGCTTCTGTTCCGTTGCCGCAGATTCCACCGCCGTCTCCTGTCGTATTGCCGCCGGTGATAGTAAGACCATAAAGCCAACAGCTTTGACTCTCGCTGCCCGAAAATGTCACAACCGGCCCCGCACCGGTCCCCTGAATAATCGTGTATGCTACGATATCAGGATCGTCCGGATTCGTTGATAACACCTTAATATTCTTACCGTTGAAATTGATACCGCCGTTGTAAGTTCCGGCAGCAACGATAAGCGTATCGCCATTTCCTGCAGCATTAACAGCATCAAAGAGAGCATTGGGACCGCCCGAGACTTGGATCATGGTCGGCAGCTTGAACTCAACTGTAACGGTCTTGTCTGAATCCATTGTCACCGTATTGGTAAGCGCGCAAGACGTATCGTCGTCGGTGCCGGTCCACTGCCTCAACCAGTAGCCCGCCTCCGGTGTCGCGGTGAGCGTCACTACGGTGCCCGCAGAATAGGAACCGCTATTTGGCTCGACCGTGCCGTGCCCACTAACCACCGTCACCGTTAAATCATACATGGTAACCTCGTTGGCAACGGCATCCAAAGTGAAGGAAAACGTCCCTATCCAAAGAGAACACACTACAATTGCCACCGCCAGAATTTTTCCTCTAATTCTCTCCATTTTCATGACCTTTGCTCCTTTCCCACAAAACAATAGATTACTGTTCCTGTCCCAACTTACCTTCCGCTAACCGTACGAGCCACAGTATCCCTAACCTTTTCTGATACCCTCCTGCGAAGCTTTTCCGCATCGGCTCGTCAAACTCACTAACGATATCGTCAATTTCCTGAAGGTAAGAAAACCTTAACTCTCCCTCACGACCATCACTTGTTGAAAATGTTATTCTCTCAATAACGTCTTTTTCCATATCAATGGTATAGATAATCTGCCCGTCTTCGGGCTTCAGGACTACTTCTGCCTTGCCGCTGCGCTTGTTGTATTTTGTCTCAAACCAAATCTGCTTTTGGGCCGCATCACGCCGTATCGTGTCTATCGTATGCAGTCCCATCCACGGCCGACCAAGCCCGGCAAAGCAGGCTTCATTTACAATACTATCGGCCACCTTCAATACCACCCACGGCCAACGCCTTTTGCTCGCCGCGTATACAAATGGTATCCTTCCTCTGCCCTGGACCTCTTTGCCATTAATCTGGCCTGTTATTTTGAAATATGTCCAGCCTCGCTTGTGCATTGGGTCGCGCTCATCTATAGTTGGCGTGTCCTTCGGCCAATCACTTTGAAAATAGTCTTCGTCCATTACGTTGTAGTGACGGGTTATCCAAGAGTTTCTTTCGCCGGCTTCCCTGGAACTGGCGATTACCAGCAAACCGCTGCCCTTATTGGCAACATATTCCATCTCTACGGACTTGCCTTCGAGACGGCAAAGATACTCCGTCAATTCGGGACCATCCGTAGGCAGCCGCCACACACTCAGGTCGCCGTGCCAGCACCGATAGTTTCTTATGTGGATGGTATCTTTGTGATTATAGTAGTTGGCATATTCATCCTGGAGCCATTGCCGGCGGGATTGCTTTATCTGCTGCATCATTACGGCTCGGCCCGCACCTTCAGGGAAAAAATACCAATACTCCCCGAGTGCCTGGCTTATCTTTGCCGCTTGTGCAGCAACGTTTAGTTCTCTTAGCTTGTTTTGCCCGGATACAGCCGCTGTTTTTTTCAGTCCCCCCGATGTTGCCACCATAGTACCGACAGCCAATACGCCAGCCGTCGTCAGTGATACAACGAGTGCCTTACCACCCACCGCCCCCACCAGCCCCGCTGCCAAACCAACCTTAGTGGTAGTTGCCGTTACGGATACAGTGGCTGCCGCTGCCTCGTTCGTGGCTGTCATCTTTCCAAACAGAACCAGAGCTGTCAGCAGCGTACCCTTGCCAAGTCCATGACGGGACAATTCTTTAGCCAAAGCCTTTTTGGCCCGGTAGAACAATGCCTGAACACCGAATTCACTGCATTTCATCAATTCTGCAATCTCTGAATATTTCATCCCCTTATAACATCGCATGGTTAATACCGCTCGATGCCGGGGCTGCAGCTGGCCCATAGATTTGATGACAATCTGCTTCAACTCGGCAGTAACCATCTCCGCCAACCCATCAGGGCTATTCGTCTCTGCAATCTCACATCCTGCATCAGATAAGGAAACTGTTTTGTGACGCCATCGCCTGCCATAGTGGCTGCGAACCTTGTTAAAGGCTATGCCGTCCAGCCAATTCCAAAACCGGTCGGCTTTTTTGAGTTTGTCAAATACTTTAAACATTTCCAAAATACTCTCCTGAACAATATCTTCTGTCAAATCTTCCTGCAATGTAAGACGTTGCACATACTCACGCAAACGCACCCTCGCCGCTTCAGCCAGGCGATTCAGGCATTCCTTATCACCAAGCTGTGCTTTTTTGACCAATTCGAGGTAATCTCTGTTGTTGTTCATGCGATACTATTAATAAGTGTAACGAAACCACAAAACTTGACGCAGTTTTTTTGGTTATTTTTCTTTTTCTACAGAATTTCACAAATTATACCACATTTAGCCTTAAAAAATCGTACTTGGTACCGTCTATACCCGCATTTGAAGAAACCTTCATTAGTAACAAGTGTGATAAGAAGAGGATCATGTAGTAAAAGGTTCGGAAATTGTGCGAGTTCTGAATCTTTTCACTACTAAACCATGCCTGATTCAACTGCAGGCGCTCTGTAAGTTTTTGCTTAACAAATCATCGCTTCCGCACAGTTCATCTTGAAACAGAAAAATTTATATACTCCTGTCACCACTTTAGAATAATACCAAGATGCATGAGGACAATAGACAATACTTAGATAGAATAGAACATGGTAGAGTTCCAAGATATGAAACTAAGAGTTTGGATTATCTTCTGCCAGAGTGGATTATAAATTTGAAAAACTTTTTTTAAAAAAAGCCTGACACTAATTATTCTTCTAAAAGTATTTAGGCCGCCTGTGAGTACATATCATTATTATCGTATAAATCTTGCCAGCTTATGCTGTCTGGATCATAATCTTCATCTTTCTCGTGATACTCATGCAGATGGTCAAGGATTCTGTTTACAACTCTTCGAATGCTCCTGGTATTTTCACAGATTTCTTCAAGAGCTTGCACGTCCTTTTCTTTCTTGGCCGTATTGTCTTTTGCCACCATTTCAAAATGATAACGGAGCAAAAGTATTTAAAAATTATGTCACTTGAATGTATAAGAACCAAAATATATTTTCGAGAGCAAAAAACTATAGGAGGGCCTCCTAAATGCCATCACTGCATTCCGCGAAAACTCAGCCTTTTACCAGCAACCAGTAAATCCCTCGCGGCGCAAACATTTATAAACTTCAAAGTCTTAATAGCAATTGAAGGTAAAACAAATTCAAATATCAAAAGCCACTTTCGATCCTGACAAAAGCTCATGTCACTGAAAGCATTGCCAGGAAGAACAAAGTAACTTTTTGGATGTTGGATTTAACTGCCTTTTGGATTTGGCCTGTTCCGGGCTGGAAAAGGCAAATTTCAGGCAAAGGCTAAAAATACAGGTAGTCTTTCTCTTAGTTATTGCTGCATCAAATCATTCTTCACTCTGCCAACATTTTATCTATTCTTAAATTCTTTATTCGCCTACAACCCCTGATCTGTCACCACAGCTGCCTAGTTTTGCCGACGGTATTTTGCTGCTGATGCTGATTATTAATCAGCGGCCTTCGAGAAGGTCTTGCCAAGAATCGCTTTCCTAAAGGTCGCTTTTTTAGCGCCTTCTCTCGGCCTTGAATTCATCAGCATCAGCAAAAAGGTTAAATACTTGTATTACTTAGTACGATCGTACTGATTGGTAATATCCAATCGATAAGGAATAAGTGGAAAATATCAAAACCAGAAATTGTTTTTAAGGTTGGAGCTGTAAGAGCAGCTGTGTTCCGGAACATCATCGAGAAGAACGGCAAGTCGATTTCACTACCTAAAGTTGCCCTCGAAGTCAGGTACAAAGACAAGACAGGTCAATGGCAGGGAACCAACAGCCTCAGCCTGAATGACCTTCCAAAGGCAATATTGGCACTTCAGAAGGCATATGAATACCTGATGCAACACAAAGAGCCCCAGCCAAAAAACAGCAATGCAGGCAATCTATACAGTCCACCCAAATAATCAGCAGTTCCAAAGAGAAGTTCAATAATTGGAAATTGTAGTTTGGAGTTTGTTTTTATTCTAACCCAGATGGCATGCTTGTAACGTGAGCGAGTGCCATCGCTTTCTTTAATGAATCGGAGGTATTTGAAAATGGAAACAATACAAGCACAAGTTAGTACAAGATTGTTATCGAAAGCCAGCAGGCTTTTTACCGGCACACTTGAGGGACGCAGCAGGGCATGCCTGTTTCGCAACGACTCACGCATTCTACCTGGCTGTTCGGGAGGATCTAATTGAGCGTGGCGGGGCGGCGAGTACCAAGGCTATGGCGGCCATTTCTGTTGCAAATCTGTTGCAGCAGCCTTCTGAATGTCACGACATAGAAGAATGAAGCTCGTAAATGCTTGCTTAAGAGGGGCTTACGAATGGGCCCGGTAGGATTCGAACCTACGACCAATGGATTATGAGTCCACTGGACGGAAATGGTAAGGCCCTGCAAAACAAAGACTTACCAGACACCAAACCAGCAGTGGACAGGAAAACGGACAGTAGAAAAGCAAATCAAGCCGAAAATCAGGCTCAAATTCTTCCCCCTGACTTGGCTGAAATTGCTGCTGTTTGGCCGAAACTGCCAGAGCATATCAAAGCGGCAATCAACGCTTTAGTCCAAACTTGCATTCAAGGAGATTAACCATGACAGTATCACAAAAGCAATTGGAAGCTAATAAGAAGAACGCCCAAAAAGGTGGTGTGAAAACACCCAAAGGGAAGGCATTTTTAAGCAAGCGGCGTATTCGGGAGATCGCTTCACAATATACAAACGCCGATCCCGATGTTGTAGCCCTGGCACGGATGGCGGAAAAGCACAGGCAGGCTGTCCGGGTGGCAAAGAAGGCAAAAAGGCGGAAACCAAAGAACTATCTCAAGCCCACAGATTACCTAACAACAGAGCAGTTCGCGAAGATTGTCCAGATCGTTAGAAGCAGGGCAGAGGCAGCCCGGGCTAAGGATAGCTGCATGAATCGGGCTGTTTTGAATGAGATGCTTGTTATTCTACTGGCCGAAACAGGGCTGCGGGCTGCGGAAGTCTGCAATTTGAAACTTAAAGACCTGCCCGGGTATCACGGCAAACATGAGATTGCGGTCCGCAGTGGCAAAGGCGGCAAAGACCGGACCGTGGCAACATCGGAATATTTAAGCCGTTGTCTTACAGAGTATGCTAAGCGTTACCACAGCAGCCGCAGTTTGGAGAGCTGGCTTTTCAGGAATGAGCAGGGCGGCGGCATTAGCTACCGGTCAATATACTCCAAGATTAAGAAAATTGGCCGGCAGGCCGGAATATGGCCGTATATCAAGAATGGTAAGCTGAGATCGAGATTGAGCCCCCACAAATTCCGGCATACATACGCAACGCTTTTGCTGGATGTTTCAGACAATGAGTTCCTTGTCCAAAATCAGTTGGGACATGAGAAATTGGACACAACACAAATCTATGCGCGTACCTTGACAGAAAAATTGCGAGTAGCTGTGAAGGGCTTTCATAATCGGCTCTGGACGAACGTAAATGCCGAAAACAGTCCAAAGTTGTAAGTCTTTATACACAAACATACAAGTTTTGAATAAGTATCGAACAGATAAGAGGTTATGTAACAACAAAATAAAAAACGGAAATTGGACTTTTTGCGATTGGATTTGAGCATGGCAAGAAAGAAAACTGGGAGACCGAAAAAATATGATCCAGCCTACGCCAAACAGGCCAGAGAGGCCTGTAAATTTGGAGCGAACGATGTACAATTAGCCAAGTTATTCGGTGTTGCTGGTGAGAGTTCGATAAGAGCATGGAAGCTGAAATATCCGAAATTTGCCAAAGCGATCCGGGAAGGACGGGAGGCCTTTGACATCGGCGCAGTGGAGCTGAGCCTTTTTCAGCAGGCATTGCCGCACGATGAGGTTACCTTAATTTACGAGCTGCGGTGAAGGAAGTGGCGAAGAATAAAAAGATGACGCTGGTCGGCATGCGTGTCAAAAAGAACGTAGTCAACGTCCAGGCCGCCATACGGGTCCTCAAGGCCTATATGCCGGAAAAGTACGGTGACAAACTGGAGGTGGATATACCAAAAGCGATAAAGATAGTAAATTTCAGTGATTTGGAGCTGGAGGAACAATGATATGGAGAAGGCGGCCGCGAAATCTTTTGCGAAGCGACTCAGGGAATTTGCATGATGGCTCGACTTTGCCATTTTAAGCCCCGAATACCACCCGATTATTACACAAAACCGTTTGATTATCAACGTTGTTTTCTCAACATCGCTGCATTGAGGCAAGAGAAGAGTAGGCGTATTTTAAGGTGGGTTTCTGAAAAGAGGCTAATTCTGACACCCCTAACGTTACAATCGCTGCGGTATCTTCCTATTCTACCCTGTGAGTCCAAAGCGGTGGGTTCCGGAATGCTATTCTCGCAGAAACTAATAGAACCGTTCAGAAAAAAACCTTCAAGTTGAAATTTTGTAATCAACATCTACCCTGCGACAAACGCCTCCGTACTATCAGCAGTTGTATTGTGAAACATTGTCTGGCCAGATGCCCGAGGTGCAAATTCCACATCGTTTGCGCTTTCGGGTCTTTTTTGAACCGCCGCTTGGGGGGGGGTATTGAAATGTGCCGGTGGTGCTGCCTGCTGGTTCGCCGAGGGCCTATGGAAAGGATGTTCCTTTGCCGCGCCTCGGTGTTTTTGTTGTTGAAGGGGAATTTTTATGCACCGTGACCATCCTGTCTTTGTCAGGGCAATTAAGGACAAGAGAAAAGTCAAATTGGTCTTTCTAAGTGATGCTGGCGGCAACAAGGCAGAAAAACTGTACAGCCCCATGTTATATAGTCCGCCCATTGCAGGAGATGAAACAGGAGACGAATCGGACTGCTATTACTTTTGGGATTTCGAGAGCGGCAGTGGCAAATATGTTTTAGGATTTCCATCAAATAAAATAGTCAGTATGGAGCTGACGGAACAGACCTTTGACCCCGCAGAGTTTATTACCTCTGGGGGTGATTAGCTGAAGGTAAAAAGAAAAGAAAAAAATAAGGTGGAAAAACCATCAGAAAAGGGAGACCGTGATGCTCAGAGCAAAAGACATTATGACCGAAAATATAATCAGCGTAAGAAAAGACACCCCAATATATGAGGCCGTGGAGCTTATGGTGAAACATGGCATATCGGGTATGCCCGTGGTCGAAGATGATATGACTTTGGTGGGGATTCTTTCAGAAAAAGATGTGATAATATTGGTCTACGGAAAAGAAGATGATGAGAATAAAACAGTTAATGATTTTATGACACAACCTGCAGTTCACTTTGACGAGGACGAAAGTTTGCTGGATATTTGTGACTTTTTGAGGAAGAACATTTTTAGAAGAGTGCCGATCACATCAAAAGAAAAACTGGTTGGCATTATCAGCATAAAAGATGCCCTTGAATATATTCTCGAGCTAAGGCGGGAAAGTGCTGGCAGCGGCTAAATTCTCTCCTGCGCTTCCGGTTTTTTATTTAGCCGGAAAGAGGGCTCCCAGCCTCACAATTAGTCTCTGGTCACTACTCACTATTCCTCCTCCCTCTTGCCAATAGATACCCTATTTTGTATAATTCCCCCAACTTTCAATTAACACCGTTTTTGCAGGAAAGCTTAAATGCCTCTATCGAGCGTGAAAAAGAGCAGTGCGCCGAGCAAGGTCGACCGTGCAGCAGAAATCTTCTCCGAATACGGAGATTTTATTCGCGCGGTTATTCGTTACCAAGTCGGCAATGATGCCCAGGCAGATGATCTGTTCCAGGATTTCTTCGTTTCTCTTGTCTCCAGGCCTATACCTGCAGGCATCCAAAATATCAAAAGCTATCTCTATAGGGCGATAACCAATGATATTGTTGACGCTGCTCGTCGGGTGGAGAAGTGCAAAACTCTAATGCATAAATATGGCGAGTGTCTTGATTATTCCATCAACAAAAGCACTCCGGAAAACGCCTTAATTAAAAAAGAAGAAATAAATAAGATGTTCAAGCTTATTGAGGGGCGGTTGCGGCACAGCGAAGCTCAAGCGATTATGTTCCGGTTTTGGAATAACTTTAGTATCAAAGAAGTAGCAAAGAAAATGCATGTGAACAATAGAACCGTCAGCAGGTATATCTCCGTAGGATTACGTAAGGCTCGTCAATTTTTTAACAGTAAAACAAGGTAATTAGAATGATTGCTCCCAACCCCAATTTGTTATGCAAACAGGCTGTACTGTATTATTATGACTTTCTCTGTGACGAAAGCCGCGCACTTATTCCAGAGTCTGTTGTTAATCACGTTGAACAGTGCCAACACTGCCGGGAACAGATAAGCAAACTTAAAGCAGCTTTATCACAAGCCGATGATCTTGAATCTGAACAAGGGCAAGTTCGCTCCGCTGTTACGGCCATGCTGAAACTTCACTTTGACTACATTGGCAAGCCTGTAACTTGTAATATCGTAAAGCCTTTTCTTCCTTGTTTGTTAGACCCGGCCTTAGAGATTAGAATACCAACACCGATAATAACACATCTGCACAATTGTCAAGAGTGCTCTGAAGATTTAGATATAATTCGGTCTCTAAGTCTTAGCCGTAAACAGTTATGTCGGTTAAGCCAGCTATTTGCAGAGAAACCTACAGGGAATGATATTAGCTGCTCAAAAGCCAGAGATGCTATCCCAGCGGCGGTGTCAATGGTTTTTAGTGGAATCGATTCAGAAGTTTTGAAACATTTATGCAAGTGTCCTGTTTGTCGAGGGCTGCTTTACAAAAAACGACAAAAAATTTGCGATAGTTTGCCGGAGGACTCCCAATCTCTGGGATTTCCGTGTGAGTCAGTTTCGTCAACGGATATTTTTGATTATGTCGTGCCGTACGGCATTGACCCAGCCAAAGACCAATATGCAAAGTTCCGTAAATCGCTTACTTCACACGTAACCACTTGCCCAACGTGCCTGGCTAAAATGCAGACCCTGCACGAAACCATTTATTATATTGCTGAAAGGCCTGATTCTGATGTTGTTACAATATACCACATAGATGAATCCGCCAAGGCTGAAGCACGCAGCGAATCCGATGAGATTTATGCTGGTTTTCCGATAAGGGTGGAAACAGCAAATCGTGAAGATGAGGTCAATACTGGGCGGTCAGCTTCGACCATTGCTTTTGGCGCTGCCTTGAAAGAAAAAGTCTCAGCAATGAATCTAAAATCCCTGGCCAAAACTGCCGTTGCAGCTGCGGCAATTATATTAATAGCGGTTGCTTTGTTTTTGAGTACGCAAACGGCCAAAGCAGTTACAATCGATAAGATTTACAAGGCCTTTGTGAAAGTTAAAAATGTCCATATCTCGAAGTTTGACGATAAGAAAGAACTGATACAGGAGAGATGGGTGTCACGGGCATTAAATATTTATATGACTAAAACCGGAAAAGAGTTGGTTCTGTCGGATATTCCTAATGGGGTAAGAAAGAGTAAGCAACTCGGTACGGCCGTAACCGATACAAAGCCATTAACTAACGATGAAGTCGCCGACGTCGAGAAAAAAATAAGCGGTTCCTTGGGCTTAATGCCATTTTATGATATATCCGAAGTCCCGCTGGATAGGGAATGGAGCCGCATAACTGACAATGGTTTAGAAGATGTCTCCGAGGGCGTTGAAGTATATGATTTGATATGGACCGAAAAGAAACATGGCGGTTCTGCGGTATTTAAGAAGTGGCGGTTTTTTGTAGATCCCGAAACAAATCTCCCTCAAAAAACTGAATTTTATGAAAAGTCACCTACCGATAGTGAGTACACTTTGGCCTCGGTAATGGTAGTTGAATACTTGAGCAACAGTGAAATAAAGGCTCTTATCAAAGACATTGGTTTTTAGCCAACTTTGTTTTACTTTGGCAGCCAAAGTGGGGAACGATTACTGTAGTTGCCACCATTTTCTTCAACAAACAAATCATCTGCCTTGATACGATTTATATGGCCATCTGCATACCCAACGTTTACGCTTTTATTCGGATGGCGGCCATTTATAGCGTCCTGTTCCTGGCCGGGCCATAAATCTCTTTCAGCGTTGATTTTCAAGCCGGGTATATAAGCGGTATCTTCTATTATAGTGCTACCAAGGGTAATGGAAGGAACATCCGTTGCATGCCACCAGGTTATCATACTATAACCACTATCGACCACGAGCAGGGTTTGGCCAGCGTGTAGTATATCTGCTATTGACAAAGGCGTTCCAATAAATTCGGCACGGCTTTGCCTGCCTGAGAAGCTTTTGCATATAGACTGGTTGACACCATAATTTCCGCAAAGGATGTTATCTTTAAGCTTCTTATTATTTATCCGTCTGGATGGACACCAAACCGCTCGTTTTCTACCTGTGGCTTTTCTGGAATAATCAGATATATGGTTAAACCACCACCATCCTGTTCTGTCGTATTGAAAATATCCAGGATAACCACCGGGAGGTGGAGTAAGAGTATCATGAAAACCATAAGGGAGGGTTTGGTTTTCGCTTTCGTACATAAACAGACCGACGGTCAACTGCTTGATATTTGACCTGCATAGAACCACTCTGGCCTGCTGTCTTGAATTCTGCAGTGAAGGGACTAATATGGCCATAACAACTCCAATTATTGAAATAACCACGAGCAATTCGACAAGAGTGAAACCTCTGCGTTTCATAATGTCTTATTCTATGGTCGCTATTCTCGTAAGTCAACATGGATTAAAACAGCTTCTCTATTTAACTTGTTTGACTTCCGGGCGCGGTGGTCAGTCACTGCTTCAGATAAGGATGCATATGATTAACCATTAAAAAAGGCAGGTGGGATAAGTACCCGCCTGCCTGAATTTACCTCGGCGAATTTAAGTTAAGCGCATGCCCGCATGTAATAACATGTCCATTCACCTGTTACGTCACAAGCGAAGGGGTTATAAGGGTCGTTTATACAGGGAGTTTTCGCATACCTAATCATACGGGAGCCCCTGCAACTGCCGCTCTCCGCAGCTTCGCAACCCCACCGTTCAAAGAATACATAATAATTGCCCAGGCATTCTCCACCGACATAACTGCAATATATTACATCATATTCCTGAAGGAGCCGGGTGCAGGTATAGCCTACAGCACCGATTATGTTGCCAAGCTGGTCATCGTCAATTTCCGTAAAGTCGCCTTGTAACTGGATAGGCTGATTGGAAATCAAAAGAGCTGTGCCTTCGGTCCAGCCCATGCCAAAGAAGTTAATATCGGTGCGATAGTAAAATTTATTGCTCGCCAAATCTACAACCCTTACATATTCATCATCGATACTCCCGAGCACAACAAAATGATTCTTCCCGGGAATATGCAGAATTACTTCGCAGCCCTCCAAATCCCTAAGAGTTTGAATATCCGTCTTGACGGCACGGCAAAAAAGGCCTAAATCTTGTGCGAATTGCTTCATTGCATAAAGGTTTGTGTCATTGTTCGGTTCAGTTACCAATTGAGCAAGCTGAGAGTCAGTAACATTCCTGCCTAACTGCGAGACGGCATATTTTAATGCTGCCGTTGCGCAGTTTTGGGGCTGTGTACCTTCGGATGCTGCGAAAGCTAATCTTTCAGCTAAGAGCAGGTCAGTGTCGACCATTGGGGAATAGCGATACATTGTGGGTTTATCGGTAATGTAAGAGGCGTACTCAACCAATGCATCAGTTTCATACTCAACCTCGAAACTATAAGCTTCGGGAACATTTCCATCTATACTGCTTATATCCCATAAGTCACGGGCTAACAATCTATTTGACCCAGCCTCATATCGCTCCATCAAAATGGTTGTAGGAACCCACTTGCCTGATACTAATTGGTAATCGGAGTAATGTTTGGAGACGGCCGAATTTCCAGTCCCATTTATTGAACAGGATATTACGGCGTAATCTTTTTCCAGGTCCATTAAAAAGACCATTTCTGAGCCATCTGAATTGTTAAGAGTCAGATGTATCTGTGTTTGGCGAGCTACATCTCTCTCGACCGCTGAGGATTCGATAGCAGAAAGGTTTTCGTAAGTGTAAAAGCCATACCCCCAGGGTATGATGCCAGCCGTTAATGGACCATTGACAACGTGCGGGGTGTCACCTGTTGAGTCAACGATTGCGTGATTGCCGGGTAAGAAATAAGTGGTGTATTTTTCACCATCCCAGGCAAATATCCGTCTGGCATTCCAATTGAGATTAAACTGCTCGGTCATAAAATTGCCTGCCAGGTCTGCGCCTGGCTTTACAGAGTCCATACGTGAGTCTACGTTGATTTCCCAGTAAAATCTGTCTCCGTCAAATCTTACGGTCACAGTCGAGTTCATCGTATATTCATTGAACAACTCGTGACGGGCATTAAACGGTATGGCATCAAGCTTCATTTTTCGGAGAATTTCGGTTAATTCCGGTTTATCTGGATTGCTTTGATATTCTTGAATTTTCTTACTGATTTGATTCTTGATCTCATTTGGGTCTGTTGTTTTTGGCGCTCTGTATTCTTCGTGGGTCGCTTCAATCACACCTGCGGGTATCCAGGTCTTTTTTGGTTGGCTTGTTAGTCTTTCAAAGATTTGTAAAATCTCCGTTCTATCCAACTCTCTATCAGCAAAAGCAACACAACTGACAGACAATAAGAAAACAACTGCTAATATAATGTGTTTAGTTTTCATAGGTACCTCCTTTGCTTAAATTTGAGTTAGCAAAAAACCGATTTAACGACCTAAAGTATCATTCTCAGGCAAAAATTCAGTAATACCGAATGTTCTTTCACTTATTATAGCGGTTCTGAATTATGAAATGTTGATTGTTATTTTTGGGAGATGTGAAAATAAGCGTGGTGAAAAACGATACAGGAGACTGAAAGCTTTAACGGCCGGTGCTACTCGGTCTTTTCAAGCCAATATTCAACAAACAGCTTCAGGTCATTGGGGTCAACATCGCCGTCAATGTCGAGGTCAGTTCCTTCACACCAGTTTGGGTCGTTACAATCTACTACCCGCCAGTATGAGGCAAGC
>JAUXAB010000012.1 GCA_030615025.1 Phycisphaerae bacterium
GAAGGGCAGGAAATCCCGGGCCCTGCCGCATCCTGGTCCGCGTGCCTTGTAGCCGCTGCGCAGCGGCTACAAGGCAGTTACTCTCATGAAAGAGAATTATACCAATATAAACAGACAATTAACTCATAGGGAAATGTCGGAACAAAGTTGTCTTGGCCGGCATCACGATATTCTTACTTTCATTTTGTCGTCAGGCACATGCTCCCAACTGGTCGACTCCCCAAGTATATGATGTTGACATCAGTTGGTCGGTTAAGCGCGGTACTGACATTACCGTAGATCCAAGTAATAACTGGCACGTGGTTTATTGTGAGTCTGATGTCAATGGCACTTTATATATAAAGTATTTTAGCAGCACCGGTGCCCAGGGTATTATTGCTCAGGCTATCTACGATTGGGATATTGAAGTGGGGGAAATTGTGTGGGGTCCCGCCATCGATGCGGATTCAGATGGAGGACTGCATGTTATCTACCAGCATTACTCGGACCCCGGCGGGACGCGAACCCTTATGTATACAAATAACCTATCCGGATCCTGGTCGTCTCCCCAAGCCCAAGCATTTGATATTGACCCCGTGTACGGTGAAACCAATATTGACATTACCGTGGCTCCAGACAATAACTGGCACGTGGTTTATTCTACTGAGTCTTGGTTTGGCGAGATTGGCACGTCTTATATAAAGTATGTTAGCAGCACCGGTGCCCAGGGTATTATTGCTCAGGGTATCTGCGATTACGATATTAACGAGGGGGAAGAGGTGTGGAATCCAACCATCGATGCGGATTCAGATGGAGGACTGCATGTTATCTACCTGCATTTCTCGGTCACCAGCTGGACCGAAAACCTTATGTATACAAATAACCTATCCGGCACCTGGTCGCCTCCCCAAGCCCAAGCATCTGACAGCGATGGGGCCAATATTGACATTACCGTGTATCCAAACAATACCTTGCACGGGGTTTATCATACTATCTCTTTGATTGGCAAAATTTGCACGTCTTATATACATTATGTTAGCAGCAGCGGTGCCTATGATATTATTGCTCAGGCTATTTGGGTAGAGGGGGAGATTGATGAGGGGGAAGAGGTGTTCGGTCCAACCATCGATGCGGATTCAGATGGAGGACTGCATGTTATCTACCAGCATTACTCGGAAGCGAGCCAGACCTATACCCTTATGTATACGAGAACCAAACTCGATCGGGACGGTGACGGCCTGCCTGATGACTGGGAAACCGAAGGCATTCACTTCAATGACGATGGAATCATAGACCTCGACCTGCCGGCACTTGGAGCCGACCCGAACCACAAAGATTTATTCGTCGAGGTAGATGCAATGGTGGGCCGCGCTCCACCCCAGGCTGTCCTCAACCGTGTGCGGGATGCGTTTGCTGCCGTCCCAAACGACCTGATACATAATCCCGATGGCCTCGATGGAATTACCCTGCATATCCAACTGGATGAGACCAACATCCCGCTTGCACCCTGGCCAAACGCTTTTGCCGATTTCGACGCCGTCAAGGCGGCCCGATTTGGAACCGCTGCCGAACGCGGCGACGCAAATATAAAGGCGGCAAAGGCATTAGCATATCGCTACTGCATCTTCGGTGACACGCACAGTGGCACCACCTCCTCAGGTCTGGCAGAATGCCCCGGAAATGACTTTATGGTTACACTCGGCGCCTGGGCCGGCGGAACACCCGACCAGCAGGCAGGCACATTTATGCACGAATTCGGTCACAATCTCGGCCTGGACCACGGCGGGGCTGACGACATTCACTACAAGCCCAATTATCATAGTGTTATGAACTACACCTGGCAGGTTCCAGAATCAGCTTATTACAGAGGCTGGGTGCTGGATTACTCACAAAAGGAATTGGACCCACTGGATGAATCGGACCTCAGCGAGCCAGACGGCATCGGCGGACATTCAGGCTATCACGTGCCCGTAGGGCCACCAGGGCCGCTGTTGTTGGCTGATGAGAAGGGACCGGTGGACTGGAACCGTGATGGCGATGAAAACGACCGCCATGTGCAAGCAGACATCAACTGGATTGACCCTTGCGACCCTCCATCTCCGGATCAACTTCTGCGTGGTTACAACGACTGGTCCAATCTGCGTTATTCATTGAGCGGTCACCCCAATTTTGAGGATGGTGTGCATTTGCCAGATACAGTCCCTGATGAGATGACCTATGAAATGTTCGTGCAACTTAGCCTGATTGGGTGCGAGCCATGGGATTTCAACTGTGACGGTAGCGTGGATTTTGATGACTTTGCAATCCTTGGCAACCAGTGGCTGCAACCCCCTGGCGATCCATCTGCGGACATCGCCCCGGAAGCTGGCGACGGCATGGTCGATTTCTTCGACCTCGGTGTAATGACCCAACATTGGCTAGAAAAATAGCCGCTGTCACCGGATTTAAGGGTATCGGTTGCGGTATGGGGCATTAGTGATTCGGATTTAACATAGATAACAGCATAATCTGGGGCAACGCGGGGTATAGCAATTAATGTATATTCAGAAAGAGAATGAGATTTAAACAGATTTATAAGCAGTTTGACAGAAGCCGTCACAGCGTCAGCAGGGTTTTTCCCTCTTAGATGGTTATTTGGGAAATTCCGGTTAACTCAAGTGGGTACAAGAAGGATGGAGCCGTTGCGTTTTTCCTGCAACTAATATAAATTAATTTTGCGATATGAAAAACAGCTCCAACCTCATATTTCGTATATCGGCTTACACTTCACGGGATATGCTTTACGCTTCACCGGGCCTGGCCAATTCATAACCAATGGAAAAGGCCTTGATATACAGGATATTGTTGGTAAACTTGCGGCGATAGTTAGACGAACTAAGAGCTGAAATCAAAAAGATTATTGGATCTGGCATTTTTTGCTTTGTGCTTCAATGGTGAGGTGTCAACAATGAATGATTATTCAATAAGTCCGGAAGGGGAAAAATTTCCTATTCCCAAACAGGATGAATATGCCGCGGAGTTTAAGCGCATCGAGTCGCTGGTAGAAGCAGCACGCAGCGAGGAGAAAGAAATCATTGTAGTGATGGGCGTTGGTTTTGTCGGTGCGGTTATGGCAGCCATCATCGCCGACAGTGTCGACAAAGAGACCGGCAAGCCAAACAAGTTTGTTATCGGCTGTCAAAGGCCCAGTACTCGAAGCTATTGGAAGATTCCGCTGCTCAACCGAGGCGTCTCGCCGGTAAAGGCAGAGGATGCTTCGGTCAAGCCGATGATTAAGCGCTGTGTGCTCGAGAAAAAAACACTCGTCGCCACCTACAACAGCGATTGCCTCAAGCTGGCCGACTGCGTGGTTGTCGACGTTCAATGTGATTATGTAAAAAAGGACCTCGGCAATATGCGCACTGGCAGAACAGAAATGAATGCACTCGAAGCAACAATAAAAACCATCGGCGACAAGATACCGGCGAAATGCCTGACTCTGATTGAGACGACCGTGGCACCCGGCACAACGGAGTTCGTAGCCTTGCCGATTATGAAGAAGGCCTTTGCCGCACGGGGTATAGATTCAGAGCCGCTGCTGGCACACAGTTTTGAACGCGTTATGCCGGGAAGAAATTACGTTTCATCGATTCGGGATTTCTGGCGGGTCTGTTCCGGCTGCAACGCAGAAGCAAAAAAGCGAGTCGAAAAATTCCTGCGGGACGTTCTAAACACAGAAGAGTATCCGCTGACCGTTATGGACCGCCCCATCGAATCAGAGACTACCAAAATCGTCGAGAATTCTTTCCGTGCTACGATACTGGCTTTTCTTGATGAGTGGAGCTTGTTCGCAGAGCGCAACGGCGTGGACCTGATTAAGGTCATCAAGGCAATCAAGGTCAGGCCAACGCACAGCAACATCATATTTCCAGGTCCGGGCATCGGTGGATACTGCCTGCCAAAGGACGGTGGTCTCGGGCACTGGGCATACAAGCACATCCTCGGTTTCAATGACGACATCTTCAAGATAACAACTATGGCAATCGATATCAACGACACGCGAGGTCTTCACGTGGCGACACTGACAAGAGATGCCCTGCGAAATATGGGCCGGCAAATAGCTCGTGCCCCCATACTCTTATGCGGAGCCAGTTATCGTCAGGATGTCGGTGACACCCGCTACAGCGGCTCGGAAATAGTCGTTCGAAAACTAACTGAGATGGGAGCCGAGATTCGCGTGCACGACCCGTACCTCGAACACTGGTACGAGCTGGAAAAACAGGATACCTACCCGGCACCGGGTCATTCGTTAGCAAGGTTTTTCCGCAATCAGGATGGTCTGGTTAATACTCACGTTCAACACGACCTTGCTGCTGCGCTTAAGGGTGCCCAGGCAGTCATACTGGCGGTGCCGCACGCACCTTACTTGCAACTTGACCCGGAAAAAATAGTCAAATGGGCGGGTGCACCGCTGGCTGTTGTTGATTGCTTTGGCATACTGGACGATGATAAAATCCGCCGATACTTCAAACTCGGCTGCGAAGTAAAAGCTTTAGGACGAGGACACATCCAGCGAATAAAGGAAGAAGTGAGAAGAGGATAGATGCCAGATAAGCGATATAAGGAATATGGACTTAAAGAATAAACGAATAGCAGTTCTGGCGCCGGTAGCCTGGCGGACGCCTCCGCGGGCTTATGGCGCCTGGGAGACTGTCGCCAGCAATATTACAGAGGGCCTGGTGGCTCGCGGATGGAAAAACGTAACACTGTTCGCCACAAAAGAATCTATAACAAGCGCAAAACTTGTAGGTTTTGTTGACAGAGGCTACGAAGAAGAAGAGAAGCATCTCCCACCGGTCTCAACGTGCCTGCATATTTCCAAAGTGATGGAGCGGGCCGATGAGTTTGACCTGATTCACAACAATTATGATTATCTGCCCCTGACTTATCTTCCATTTATCAAAACACCAATGCTCACCACCATCCACGGGTTTTCCGACCCGGATATACTGCGGGTTTACCACGAGCACAAAGATACGTACTATGTTTCTATAAGTGATGCCGACAGAGACCCTGGATTACCTTATCTTGCAACAGTTTATAACGGGATTGACCTTTCAAATATAACTTTCCGGCCAACTCCCGGTGACAAGCTTGTCCATTACGGGCGCATACACATGGATAAGGGAACACATTTGGCCATTGACGTGGCAAAAAAATCCGGTAAAGATCTGATAATAGCCGGCATAATTCAGGACCAGGCCTACTTCGATAATTCTTTAAAGCCTCACATCAACAACACTTCGATTAAGTTTATCGGCCCCGTTAATCCTGTTCAGCGCGATGCGCTCCTTAAAGAAGCTTACGCCGTTATTCACCTTAATACCATACCCGAACGATTCGGCCTGGTGATGGCCGAGTCGAATGCTGCAGGCGTGCCGGTAATCGCAATGGATTTAGGCTCGTGTCGCGAGGTTATCGCAGATAAGACAACCGGCTTTCTGGTCAACAGTGTGGACGAAGCGGTAGCCGCTGTTGGCAAAATCGATAGTATCGACCGTAAAAAGTGCCGCCGGCGAGTGGAAGAAAACTTTACCATCGACCATATGGTCTCAGGCTACGAAAAGGTGTATGAGGAAATCTTCCGCAGAGAAGGAAAATATTGAAATAATTGTCCGCAGGCTGTACAATGAGAAGAGTATAATAACACTAAAGCAAAGTCAGGTAAACAGAAAGACTCTGCCATACTTGAAATATAAAAGAAAAGAAATGGAGATGATTATGGGGTCAATTGATGAAATAAAATCTGCTATTGCTCATCTTCCTGAGAAGGAATTTAATTCATTCGTTGATTGGTTTCAGAAATTTGAGGAAAAACGGTGGGATAAAGAGCTTGAGAAAGATATTGCTGAGGGGAAGTTAGATAATTTGGCAAATGAAGCTTTGAATGAGTTTGACACAGGAAAGTGCAGTGAATTATGAAGCATTTTGCAACCTCAAGATTCTGGGATTGTTATAACAAACTCCCACCTGTAACTAAGAGTCTGGCTGACAAAAATTTCGAACTTCTTAAACAAAACCCTCACCATCCTTCCCTAAAACTAAAGAAGATTGGAAAATATTGGTCTGTACGAACAGGGCTGCATTATCGTGCTTTAGGCATTGACACTCCAGATGAAACCGCAATCTTATGGTTCTGGATTGGCTCTCATTCAGAATATAACCGACTCATTGCGAAAAATTAACAGCACATCTTCCGCCTGTGCGGTAACAAAAGCAAGTTCAGAGGGGGTGTTGTGCAGGAAGGTTAAGGAATGAAGAAAGAATTTGTCACTCGCTGCGAAGGCAACCCGATACTCACCAAGGATGATATCCCCTACAAGGTGGAGACGGTTCATAACGCCGGAGTTACAAAATTCGACGGCCGATACATAATGCTGTTTCGTGCGCATCTGGATACCGGGCGGTCCATAATCGGCGCCGCTGTTAGTGAGGATGGTTTCAATTTCAAGGCCCGCCCTGAGCCGTTTATGGTACCGAGTAAAGAGAGGGAATTTTGCGAATACGAAGAGTACAGCGTCGAGGACCCGCGTATTACCCCTCTGGAAGGTGCGTACTATATAACATACAGCGCATATTCCAGACACGGCATTCGCACCGGATTAGCTAAGACGTTGGATTTCGAATCGGTCGAAAGAGTCGCCTTTATCACTCAAGCTGACTGCCGAAATACCGTAATTTTCCCGGAAAAAATCAACGGCAGATATGCCAGGCTGGATCGCCCTCATTCTGATATGAACCCCTGGTCAATCTGGATTAGCTATTCGCCGGACTTGCGCCACTGGGGCGATTCAAAACTGGTAATGAAACCCGCAGCTTACCACTGGGACGCGATGAAAATCGGCCCGGGCGCTCCACCGATTCGCACCGATAAAGGGTGGTTGAGTATCTACCACGGCGTTTTTCCGACAATGGACGGCCATGTATATCGGCTGGGAGTCGCTTTACACAAGCTAAATGACCCGGCCGTAATTCTTGGCGTTGCTGACCGCTGGATTTTGCAGCCCGAAGATAAGTGGGAAGTCGTCGGCTATGTGCATAACGTAGTTTTTACCTGCGGGGCTGTTCCGGAAGAAGATGGAACTTTGAAACTCTACTGGGGCGGCGCTGACAAGGTAATGTGTGCCGGCACAGCCGTAATCGACGAGCTTGTCGAGCTTTGCCTGACCGACTCAAGACCACCAATTTAGGGCTTGTAAAAGAACAAACAAAAGGTAGGGTGCGATGAATCGCACCAATTCCAAGAGAATAAAAATTTCCTGTTGATATCAGCATAATCATAGCATAAAATCAGTGGGAATCGTATTTTATATCATTATATTCGGTTCCTTAGATGATTTAAAGAAACGTTGACCGTAAAACTGAAATACGATAATGTATTGTCATGTTCGAGAAATACAAAATTTGTGACCAGTTTTCGCTCTCACGACACATTATCTTGTATCCGGGTGACAGCTTGGAATTGCTGCACCGCATTCCGGATGAATCGATGCAACTAATCGTCACTTCGCCTCCTTATAATATCGGAAAAGAGTACGAGAAGAAACTCAAACTAAAAGTCTATCTTGATCAACAGGCAGCAGTCATTCGAGAATGTGTCAGGGCCCTCTCTCCGAATGGAAGTATTTGTTGGCAAGTGGGAAATTATGTTAGTAACGGGTCAATAATTCCACTAGACACAGTTCTCTATCCGATCTTCACCGAACTCGGCCTAACTATGCGAAATCGTATCATCTGGCATTTCGAACACGGTCTCCATTGCAGCAAGCGTTTCTCTGGGCGTTACGAAACTATAATCTGGTTTAGCAAGACAAAGGAATACGTGTTCAATCTCGACCCTGTCAGGGTACCGCAGAAGTATCCCGGCAAGAAATACTTTAAAGGTCCCAAAGCCGGGAAGTATTCCTGCAATCCTTTGGGGAAAAACCCAGGGGATCTGTGGGTGATTCCAAACGTCAAAAGCAATCATGTTGAGAAGACTGAGCATCCGTGTCAGTTTCCTGTGGAACTCATCGAACGACTTGTCCTCTCAATGACCAACGAAGGTGATTGGATTTTTGACCCATTCCTCGGAACTGGGACAACGATTATCGCAGCAATACGACATAACAGGCGAGGTGTCGGTTCCGAAACCGTGTCGAAATACATCGATATAGCCCGTGACAGAATCGAGCAAGAAATGGCAGGCACTTTACGGACACGACCAATGCATAAGCCGGTATATGATCCGGAGGAGGCTGGGAACAAACTAACCTTGGCGCCTTGGGCCGCAAAACGAGATGCGGCCCAGATGTCATTGCTGGATGATAAACTAAAGAAAGATCAATACATTACGAAATGAAAATATGCGAGACATATTCCCACCTGAATGGACTTGAGTTTTTGCTCGTTCACAAGCCAAAGCTCTGGGCTGAAATTCAGGCTGTTATCCAAACAGTAGATGCTCAGAAATGCAAGACGAAGGTTTCCAAGGAAAAGAATATGAAGGGCAAGCTACTATATAGCCCTATAGACATGAACAAGATGTTCAAGAAGCTGCTAAATAGGAAGAAATGGAAAGAAAGCAGGGTAAGCTATTGGGTAACCAAGAGCGAAAAACTCATCCGCAAAACCCTGACCATGCCAGCGGAGGAACAGAAGCGAGAAATAAAAGAAGCGGGCGAAATGCCAATCTACAGCTACAATCAAACCGACTTTGTCAAAGGGCGTGTGGCGATTGAGGTTCAATTTGGGAAATATTCTTTCGTTGCTTACGATCTATTTGTCAAACATCTTGCCTTCTATATTGGAGACCAGATCGATGTTGGTATTGAAATCCTCCCTATGAAAAACCTTCAAGCCCAGATGAGTTCAGGTGTCCCATACTATGAAGGCGAGTTCTACAATGTCGTCAGACAAGGCCGAGGTGTCCCTGCTGTTCCTTTGGTGCTCATTGGGATTACACCTTGAACCAAGAATAACCGAACCATTGAATTGACTTCGACTTTGATGGCACTGTCATAAGGCATATTGTGTAGATTTTCTTGATAATAGTACAATGGCAAAATGAAATCAGTGGAAATTTGTACCATAGGTTTCGTGTTGTATATTATTATGTTCGATCTGAGACAATGATCAAGCTAATCGACCTAATAAAAATGGCGGGAATGGAGTTACAGAACTTCAAAATCCATTGCGCCACGGGTGCGAATCCGACCCCCTTGGAAGCCTTTTTCGACGGAGCATTCCGTCAGTGGCAGGAGCATCAAAACCAGAAGAACTTCCAATGTAAACAAGTTCTCTCTTTGATCCATCTCAGTGGCCAACGGTGGCTCTTTGCCGGAGTTTTCGAAGTTCTCGGTGTCAAACACGGAAAGTGGAAATCATCACCATGCTACTACAAGTACGCCACCCGAGAACTCGATGGATTGGATCACCTCACAGGCAAGGCAATTGTCGAATTTAACAAAACGTTCCGCGCATCTTACCTGCGAGGAGAGAAATATGCTGACCAACTCACCGTTGTTGCGATCCGCGATCAACGAATGACTATAGGAGATTTCCCAGGATTTAACAGTGTGCTGCTTTCTTACGTGATGCTTAAGACCTTGGTACGCGAATCGCATCCCTCATGGCGTACTGCACTATTCAACGTTTCCGGGGTATACTTGATCACAGACACAAAGACCGGAAAGCACTACGTCGGAAGTGCATATGGAGGCGAGGGAATCTGGCAACGCTGGATTTCGTACGCGAAGACAGGGCACGGAGGAAATAGAGAGCTTCGCAAACTTCTTCGTGCAGAGGGGAAAAATCACTCCCAGCACTTCCAGTTTTCACTATTGGAGGTTTGTGATCTGAACTCTAGTGACGACTACGTGATCAGCAGAGAAACGCACTGGAAAACGGTTCTCAGGTCTCGGGAGTTTGGCCTCAACAAGAACTGATAAGAGAAATCATCCAACAAGAAAATGCGAACCACAGGTAGAAATGCGGATTGAGAATTGGTGACCAAAAAAAACACTTTTTTTTCTTTTTTTTGTTGATTATTGTTTGATATGCTGTTAATATACTTTTATGTTTGCCGGCAGACAAACGTAAACCGCCAGCAGGCACCGGATTTAGCGGAGAACCGCACGTCGTAAGCCACAGCGTGGCAAGGACATAGAGCCAGCAGGCCAAGTCAAATTTAATCGTTCGTAAATAGTCTTGAAGCGAAACGAAAGTAGTCGAATGGTAAGAAACTCGTTTTACATTTTGAGCTGTGGTTTAACATTTTCCACTTTAAACTTTAAATTCTCCTCTACAGTTGTAGAGGAGTCTCTACAAATCAGACTTTTTATGCAAAACAAAGCCAAATTCCGAAAAAGTCAAGATGAACGCAAATAAAGCAATAACAAAGGATTACAGAAAAAAGACACTTGGTGGAAGTGGGAAAAACGAACCCAAAACGAACCCAATCAAAGCCAATCAAAGCCAATTAAAGCCAATTAAATGCCAATACAAACCCAAAACAAACCCAATACGAACCCAATCAAAGCCAAACTGTTCGAGTTATCTTCGGATTTTGTCCATAAACAGAATAATCCTTTTATGTTTTTCCGGCGAGAGAGCTTCTTTTAGTATCCTGCGGATGTCCCGCATAGGGGTTCGCTGCGTTATATGTGTGATAATGATGTGCTCGTTCTGCAGCTTTTCTATCAGCGCTGCAAATTCGTTGATATGCATATGCCTGCCGGCTTTGGCCCTTCCGGAATGCTCAGTCTCGTAGAAAGTGCACTCAGCGATCAAAATCTTACTCTTAACAATGTATTTCAACTGTGAAAAATCGACATACTGCGTATCACCGAGATAGGTAACAATTGGAATCTCCAGCGGGTAATCAATTTTGATTCCCTGCTTTTTTAACTCGACGATTTGTGGTCCCGTAAGCTGCGCGTACTCGGGCTTAATTTTTTTTCGCTTCTCGATTACGGTATAGCCGACAGAGCCCTTGCTGTGCTTTGTCGGGAATACCCTGGTAAATAAATTCGGCTTTATCTGGTATTCATCGCCGGCTTTTACGCCAACCAGATTAGCGGGTATTTCATTGCCGTCCAGCCGAGACCAGGCATCGATTATTTTCCTTATTGGGCCCAGTAAACTCTCAGGTGCCACAACCGTCCCCGGCGACTGGCCACAAAAATCTCGGTGCGACAGATAATACACAATACCGGCGGCGTGGTCCATATGGCCGTGCGTGAGCAAAACATTGTTTATGGAAATAACCTGGTCAGGTGCCTTTCCGATATCGAAGCAAACGTCCAACTGTGGCATTGCAACCACGGTCTCTTCGCCCGCGACCGAATAGCCAATGATTTGCAGCTCGTCTATCTTGATATGTGCTAAATTATGGCTTGGCATCAGTAATCCCTAAAAAGCGTGATGCATATCGCGTACAATAGACGTAATATGACCAACAACGTAACGGATGAGATTGCCGCGGCCTGCTTCGCAGGCCTCGCAATGACAGCCGCTTAATAGTAGAGACGGCTGACGGTTATGTCAATTTGTTTTTGACATCACTTCCGATAGCTGTACACTGGACTATTGGTACAAGCAGCATAAAACCGTGTATAAGCAATGGGTTTTGCGCCAAAAACGATAACTTTAGAGCAAAAGGGAAAAGACGATGAGACCTTTTAAAACATTTCTTATTTGTCTTTTACTTGCCGTTTCGGCCGGTTCGGGGTTTGCACAAGAGATTTCGCCCGTGGGGGCCATCGCACAACTGGACCGAGATAAACTGCCCGGCAGACGGGTCAAAGTGGCGGCGATTTGTATCGGCTTTGGGGGCAAGCGCGACGCCAAACTGAAGCTGGCGATTGAGCACCTGCGTACGGCTGGAAAGAACGGGGTGGACATCGCTTGCCTGCCCGAGGAGTTCGCCGGCACCAAGGCGGAACCGGTCCCCGGACCTACGACCAAAGCCGTGTCAAAGCTGGCCAAGCAGTACAATATGTATGTGATATGCCCAATACGAGAGCAGGCAGGGAACAAGCAATACAACACGGCTGTTTTGATAGACCGCAAGGGCCAGGTTGCCGGTTATTATCGCAAGGTTTTTGTGTTCTGGGGAGAAGGGCTGCATTGCAGCACAGAAGGTGTGAAGGCCTTCGACGCCGATTTCGGCAGGATAAGTATTCTGACGTGCTTCGACCTGAACTTTGCGGAGTTGTGGCAGGAATGCGATGCACTGGACGTAGATATTGTTTTCTGGCCAAGTGCGTATGGCGGTGGTTCGCCTCTGAACGCCTACGCGGTACTCTATCACTACTATATTGTGCCGGTGGGGGCGGGTAACATAATCGACATTACCGGCAAGACCATGGAAAACATTGAAAAGCCGCGTCCTAAACAATTTATCGCAACACTGGATTTGGACCGCACGTTTGCCCACCACGACTTCAACGGCAAAAAGGTCAAAAAGATGCTCAAGGAACATAAGGACGAGATAAGGGTTGAGCGGAACCTAAGCAAGGAAGACCTGGCCCCATGGTGGCTGTTCAAGGCGGTCAAGCCCGGCGTCCGCGTGCGGGAGTTGTTAAAGAAATACAAGATTGAGACACTTCGCGAATATCAGCATCGCAGCCGCAAGCAGATTAATGAGGCCCGCAAGAAAGGCAAGAGAATATAACAGGATTTAGGAGAGTTCTGTCAATGCCTGATAAGCGAACACATAGAGGACCACATCCGGCAGATGCAAAATTGTTTGCGCCCAATGCAGTTCCCAATCTTCGATCGGCGATTGCGGATTTTTCACTGCTATTGACAAAAGGCTACGCTGAAAAAAGTGCCCTGAAATTAGTCGGCGACAAATTCTCACTTACGGAAAGGCAGAGATTGGCCGTTATGCGCAGCGCCTGCTCCGACCAGCATCTCGTCTCTCGAAATCGGTGCTGTGTTGCACCAAAAGATCTTGCAGGTCAGGAGATTGCCATCGACGGCTATAATGTCTTAATAACCGTCGAAGCGGCGATGAGCGGCGGCTTGATTTTTAAGGGCCGAGACGGCTGCCTTCGGGACCTGGCAAGCATACACGGCACATACCGGAAAGTTACTGAAACAATACCGGCTTTGCAACTTATAGCCGATTTTTTGAAAGAAATCGGCGCGAGCAAAGCTGTGTGGCTGCTGGATAGCCCGGTCTCGAACAGTGGGCGATTAAAAACACTAATGGGTGAGCTGGCTCAGAAGAGCGGTTGGAACTGGGAGATTGAGCTTCTCCTGAGCCCTGACGCTGAACTTAAAAAAACTGACATGATTGTAGCCAGCAGCGACAGTGTGGTGCTCGATGGCTGCAAGAGGTGGGTCAATCTGGCAACAGAGATTATTAAGAAGAAGCTGACCTCTGCCAAAGTGATAGATTTATCCGGTTCCGACTAACTTCAAGAGTTTATTTGTTCTGAATCAGTTTAATAATTGTCGCAAGGTCGATCTGCTCGAGAGAGTCGCAAACTAAATCGGCTTCGCAAAGATTGGCAGTATTTGTGGAATTTGTTACAGCGATACACTTGGCACCGGCGGCCTTGGCGGCCTGGACGCCGTTGGGAGCATCTTCTATTACAGCGCAATTGGCCAGCTCTATGCCCATACGTTCAGCGGCAAGTAAAAAAAGCTCGGGGTTCGGCTTTTTGTTTTTAACGTCGCTGCCGGTGATATAAACCATCTTCTGAAAAGGTATCTTTGCCGATTCCAAAACAGCTCGGGATTTTTCAGGGGTACTGGAGGTTGCGATAGCCACTCGAAAATCTTCTTTTTGCATTGCCTCCTCTATCAATTCCAACACTCCGGGGAAAGCAGGTAGAGGTTCTTCACTGAGAATGTTGAGGAAATATTCCTGTCGTAATTGGGTTGCCTTTTTGATCTGTTCCTCGGTCAGTTCCAGGCCGTGAACTCTGGCAGCGGCTTTGACGTATTCTGCTGCTCCCCGGCCAAGACCAGCCTCAAAATCCTCACGCTTAACACCCAATATGGCGAACAAATCCTCGAAAACCTTGATGGAAGCCCTTGCATTGACTGCCTCGGTGTCGGCAATCACGCCGTCAACGTCAAATATCAAGCCGTATAACTTGCTCATAGTTTTCGTCCATAAAATCAACTGTGGGATAAAAGAATAATACCATTTGTGATTTTTTTTGCCACGTTTTTGTCTGTTGCGCATTTATAATAGTGATGATAGTTGGTACCTGTAAGCTCCGGAGAATAATTAGTTTGGATAACGACAGCAAAGCGGCGAACGACCTGCCGAGGGCGGGGTTAATAGCTGAGGCACGTAGCAATCCTACCGCCTTTGTGCAGTTATATCGCAGGCATTATGATGCGGTATTTCGCTATTGCGTTCATCGGCTTTTTGAAAGGCAAACAGCAGAAGATGTTACTTCGCAGGTTTTCTTGAAAGTTGTAGAAAATTTCAGCCGCTTCAAGGGTGATGAGCAGCAGTTTCGTAACTGGCTTTATAAAATCGCAACTAATGCTGTCAATGACCATCTGAGAAGGACCGCTCGGCGAGATGGTTTGCTTAAAGGCGCGCGCCAGCAAATCGGCAGCCAGGTTGCTAACTGCCAAAGCTCGACAGAGCTACCCGCTGAGAAATTAGCTCTTTTGAGAGAAGCTATGCTTGCTTTGAAGCCAAGGTATCAAACTATCATCACATTGCGTTTTTTTGAGAATTTGAAATTGACCGAAATTGCCGAGGTGCTCAGTAGCAGTTCCGGCACTATCCGCAGCCAGTTGGCACGGGCACTTGTCAAATTGCGAAAGGTTTTAGCCACAGATTTCACAGATTATACAGATTAAAGAAAAGAAAAGGATTAGCCACGAATTAACACGAATTTACACGAACTAAATAAAAGGAAAAAATTAGCCACAGAGAACACAGAGGTCACAGAGATTTTTGATTAAAAAATTAAAGGTGAGCAAAAATGGCCGATAACGAAAAAGAATTTGAGAATTTCGTTCGTGGAATTAAGTTCGACGATACCGCCGACTCTGGCCATCGTAACAAACTCAAACAGGACCTCCTCGCTGCTCTGGCAAAACAAACTCGGCAAAAAGAACAGCCCTTAATAATTTGGAGAACGATTATGAAGAGTAAAATAACAAAATTCGCTGCCGCAGCGGCGCTGATCATTGTTGTCGGGGCGGCCTTCACCGCTGGATATGCCTTCGGGACGAGCATGATGCTTAGTTCCGGAGCCGTGCGACCGAGGGACGTAGAAGCTGTTAAGGAGATGGTTCAAGAATATATCGAGGCGGCGAAGAAACGTAACTTGCCACTCATGCATCAACTGTCAGACCAAAGATGGCGAGAAGAGCGCGGAGTGTGGGAGCAGACAAGTGCCGATGCCTTGATGGCCTCCTCCGACGTTGAGATCTCGGACGATGTTTCGACAACTTGGGGCGAGGTGCCTGTGATGAATGTGGCTCTATTTTTGCGTGGCGGGTCGGGAGGTATGGCCCACATGCTGTTCGTGGTTCGGGAGAATGGTCGGTGGGTAGTTGATCGTTCTCACCAGCTTGCCGAAGAGACCTTAATAGACTCCAAGGTGAAGCAACGCGCGGACGTTTGCGCTGAACTCATCGAGGCCCATCGGGAAGCCTTTGACAAGGATGGAACTATAACGGTCTCGTACCAAGATCTTACGGAAAGCCAGCGCATCGCTTTAGAGTGGTCTTTTGGGATCGTCGATGACTCGGGAGCCCTGACAGAGTTTGGTCGGCAGCTCACCGACCTTGAGCAGGCAGCGATTCAGTTGGATCGAGGAAACGGCGACAAGATCGTTATCCACCTGCTCACTCAGGACGACGACCACTTTCTGGCCGTCCATCTTAAGAGTGAGAATTAGTGCCGAAGGCTGAAAACGGATACGTAAAGGGACGTTCGTGTTTGCGTTCTGCTCCGGCTTCTGGGCCTTGGCGGTTGGCAAAACCGAAGGTTTGTATGATATGATACCCGATTCGTAGATTTAAGGCCGGGCTTGTTTGGCTCGGCCTTTTTTGTGCGCTTTTGGAGGCCAAACAGTGTAAAATGGCAAAAAAGCTTGAGAAATCGGTTTTGATAAAGCTGAATTGATAAGGAGTGAAATATGAAGTTAATGAATGTAAGAGTAGTTGTCGCCCTACTGGTAACCGCCCTGCTGCTGAGTACCAGTACTGGTCAAGCTTTGAAGATTCCCGAAGTGCCGAGGGATAAGGTTATTTGCTTTGCCCTGTACACTGTCCACAACAACATTCTTAAGATGATGGCGCAGTTGTATCCGCTAAAAGATGGTGAGGACAGGAGTGTCCGGCTCCAAATCAAGAAAGGGTGGAGATGGAAGCAAATAGCTAAGTCGCAGGTAATCGAGGATGGCTGGACAGCGCATTTGAGGGTAGAGAACTGGGACTCTACGAAAGATACCGAATACCGCGTCGCTCACGGCAAGAGCGCCTATTATACGGGGACAATCCGCAAAGACCCGGTCGATAAGGATACGATTGTTGTAGCTGCATTTACGGGCAACTCGATTTATCCCGGGCACGGCGGGGACATACCTAAAACCGATATCGTTGAGAATATCAAGAAGCTGAAACCTGACCTTCTATTTTTTTCCGGAGACCAGGTCTATGACCACCACAGGCATTACGCCTACTGGCTTAAATTCGGCAGGGATTTCGGAGATATCATTCGCAACATCCCAACGGTCACGATTCCCGATGACCATGATGTAGGTCACGGCAACTTGTGGGGCGCGGAAGGGAAGAAATCAAACACTCGCGCCGGTCACGATGGAGGATATGCGGCCCCCGTTGAATACGTGAAAATGGTCGAACGCGCACAGACCAGCCACCTTCCCGACCCTTATGACCCGGCTCCGATACAGCGGAGCATCGGCGTCTACTACACATCACTGACACTGGGCCGGGTGAGCTTTGCCATCATTGAGGACCGCAAGTTCAAGTCAGGTCCGCAGGGGCTTGTTCCCCGGCAGGGGCCACGGCCGGACCATATTAGAAACCCCAATTACGACCCGAAGAGCGTCGATGTCCCCGGTGCCAAATTGCTCGGAGAGCGTCAGCTCAAGTTTCTCAGGGAATGGGCAGCCGACTGGCGGGGCTCCGATATGAAATGTGTGCTTTCTCAGACGATTTTCTGCGGCGGCGCGCACCTTCACGGCAGTCGGAACAATCGCCTGCACGCCGACCTGGATTCCAATGGCTGGCCACAGACGGGACGAAACAAAGCTCTGAGAGAGTTCCGTAAGGCATTCGCAATCATGATTGCCGGGGACCAGCACCTGGGCACCATTATCCACCACGGCGTCGATGAATGGGGAGACTGCGGATATTCCTTCTGCGTGCCGTCCATCGCCAATCTTTACCTTCGTTGGTGGGCCCCCCTTGAGCCAGGCAAGAACCGCGAAGAAGGAGTGCCTGAATACCTGGGCGAATTCCTCGATGGCTTCGGAAACAAGATTACCATGCTGGCAGTTGCCAATCCTGGAGAGATGGAAAATCACGATAAGCTGACGACCAGGGCCGCTGGTTTCGGAGTCGTCAAATTCAATAAAAAGACCAGAGAAATCACAGTCGAATGCTGGCCCAGAAACGTGGATATTGCAGAGCCGACCGCTAAGCAATATCCCGGCTGGCCCAGAACTATCAAGCAGCAGGGCAACTACGGGCGCAAGGCTGTGGCCTATTTGCCGACGATAAAGGTCAACGGTATGACGGACCCGGTCGTACAGGTAATCGACGAAGCCAACGGCGAAATCGTCTATACCATCCGCATCAAGGACACTTCGCTGCGCCCGAAGGTATTCAAGGCCGGCACGTATACCATCAAGGTAGGTGAACAGGACACCGAAAAGATGAAGACCTTAAAGAACGTGCAGTCCGAAACGGCCGGCAGACGTGAGACGGTGGAGGTGAATTTTTGATTTCTGAATAAGAGCATTGCACTAAGAGCGGCTTCGCTGCTGCTCAGCCGTCGGTTCGAAGCTGCCTGTCATTATACTTTTGTTTTATGAATCTGCCCACACTGCGGGCAACGTCCTTGCCAAAATCAAGGCATTTGTGCATTCCGGTGTTAAAAGATTGTGCGAATTCGTCTGATTTTAAAGCTGAATATGTAGAGCTTTTTTCGCGAAGCTGACGGGCTTGATTCTCAGGCACGGGTGCCAAAGTGTAGATTGCAGTTGCAAAACCGGCAAAGTAGACTACCAGCAAAAATACGAATTTACCTCTCCAGGTCCTCATTAAAAGTTTCTCCCTTCCAAAAGAAAGACTTTTATCGGCCGTTCCATCACCAACCTTTGACGTCTCCTTCTATTAAATTTTAAGATAAAAAGCCCCTTATGTCAAACAGAAAATGCCACAATGATTTCATTTACGCTCATCAACCCCTATACCATTGGCGACATAGGGTTATTCCGAAGGAAAATTGCTTTTTTATCGGTACAATCGCCTGCTATTTGCCACTGGCTCCGTAAATAAGTTTTGACACAAGAATCGCCCTGGTTAAACGGCTGGCTAATTTTTATCTAAAATTTCTTTCAATGTTTTGCAGACAATCGCCACCTCATCATAAGTTAGATTATTATAAAACGGCAAAGCGATAGTGCTCTTAGACACGGATTCGGCAACAGGAAAATCGCCTTGCTTATAGCCAAACCGCTCAACCATAAACGGCTGCAGATGCACAGGCGGAAAATAATTGCTGACCTGAATGTTTTGTCCCCTCATTGCTTCTAAAATCCTATCACGCTGCCGGCGAGTAAAGCTGTCTGCCAGCCGTACCACAAAGACAAACCAGCTTATATCGCAATCATCGGGCTCCGCAGGCACTATCAGTCTGTCATCGTCAGCTAACATTTCTTGATACCATTTTGCAACCTGCCGGCGTTTGGCCTTGAACTGCTCAATTCTTGAAAGCTGCACAATGCCGAGGGCACAATTAATGTCACTGAGTCGAAAGTTATAACCCAGCCGTTCGTGGCTTAGCCAACCGCTGTCCTTGGCTCTACCCTGATTGCGAAGCGATACGCACATATCCGCCAAATCATCGTCGTCGGTCAAAATCATTCCGCCCTCGCCGGTGGTTATCTGCTTATTGGGATAAAAGCCAAATACACTCATCGTGCCAAATGTCCCTGCCTTTTTTCCATTCAATGCAGAGCCCAGCGCTTCACAACTGTCCTCAACCACCATCAGATTGTGTTTTTGAGCAATTTCCCAGACCTTATCGAGACCAGCTGGGTTGCCGAAAACCTCTACCGGCAAAATGGCTTTTGTCCTGTCGGTAATCCTGGATTCGATTTTTGCAGCGTCGATATTCAAACTTACCGGGTCAATATCAACAAAGACCGGCCTGGCACCGGCCATCATAACAGGAGTAGCAGAAGCAATGAAGGTAAATGGCGTAGTAATGACCTCATCACCCTGTCCAATCCCCAGTGCCAACATACACAAAAACAGGCCGCTGGTTCCGCTATTGACAGTCACAGCCCGCTTTAGGCCGATGTACTTGGCGAAAGCATCCTCAAATTCTACCAGCTTGGGACCAAGCGAAAGATTGGGAGTGCGAAGCACTGCACAGACTGCCTCGATTTCTTTTTCGGTGATATCAGGCCGAGACAAATATACCCGCATCAGGAAATCTCCTCATCAAAAAACGCAGGGCTAATCCTGAAAAAATTATACTGCTCGCACCCGATAGATCAAGAAGATTTTTACACGCTGGCACAATCGTCATCCCTGCCCGCATCGTGGTGCAGACAAACACCAGCAGGAGTCCATAAGAGGCGTACGAACATAAGAAACAATGCAGATTCGGCGCTTATGCGGAAATGACAGAAAAGGAATATGAAACCATAAGCACTTATGGGACGTAGTGTTACAGAGACAGCCGGTTATTTGCTGCTAAGTAGTAAATTGCAATTTCTATATTAAACAGCACTCGATTTAAGGCCGAATAATAAAGTTGCGGTGTAAATGCATAGTTGGGAATCAAAAAAAATGGCAAAAGGAAAAAATGTACTGACGACAGGCGATGTGGCCAGGATTTGTAACGTCGCTCCTCGGACAGTCTCAAAGTGGTTTGACACCGGCCAATTGAAAGGTTACCGCATACCCGGCAGCAAGGATCGGCGAATACCCGTCAGCGAGCTGATTCGCTTTATGAAAGCGCATAATATGCCTGCGCCAACACTTCCAGTCGGTAAAATTCGGGTCCTTATAGTTAACAGCGACGACGATGCAGCCTCGGCTTTGACTGATACTTTGCGAACCAAGGCCGATTACGAAGTGCAAAGCGCACACAGCAATTTTGAGACCGGCGTAATCGCTCAGAAATTCGCACCGCATGTTCTATTGGTAAACCTCTTAGCTGACGGCATAGATGCAACAGGCATTTGTAAAAACATCCGTGCCGATGAGGATTTGCAGACGATCAAAATTATAGCCTTTGCGAACCAGTTAAGCGACTCTGAGTCGGCCGCCCTGCTGCAGAAGGGCTTTGACGGCCATATATCTGATTCTGTCGATGCCGCCGAAATTATCAAAAAGATTGAAGAAGCAACCGCTATTATCTATTAGCAGTACCAACCTGGTCTCAACCGCATGTAAATAAAAAGCCCAGCCTTGTGGCTGGGTTTTCTTATTTGACGGTCACCTTTATTCAATGAGGAAAGAAAATCATCCTGCGGCTGCGGTGATGTGGTATAGCCTAATAGCCTAATCCCCCCCAAACAGCCCTCTGCGTCCTGGGTATATCCAGACTATTCGGAAAAACTACATGCTTCCACTCTGGCTCGTTGGTATAATTGAATGTATACGTAAGCGGGTCTTGCCATTTCCAGTAATCACTGTGCCCATCCGCAAAGCTCCACGTCCCGCCATCACCGTGTCGGTTGGGAGGCTCGTCCCACCAGGCCGGCTGAACATAATGAACGCTCCAGGCGCCCATCGGAGTGGCTCCGCTGTCATCAACAAAAACAGCCCTCTGCTCCGGATTGCGAATCTCCGTCCTGTGTTTGAGCATCGTTCCACCATCTAAATCATCAGCATTCATGGAATCAACCACAGCGTAAGTCCGCCACTCTCCAAATATAGCGATCGGGCACTTGTAAAGTCTTACGTTATTGGTGTACGGAAACAACGCTCCGTCTTTGACGGCTTGTATCATCTGCTGGTCGCTGAGAGTGTTTCGGGGCCAGTCTTTCTCTACCCAGGGAATCTCGCCAGGATGGTCGCCATCGTGCTCACGTATATCGCCGCGAACAATCTTGCCATCGTTTTCATCTGCATAGAAATTCCATGCAAGCATCAACTGCCTCAGATTGTTAAGACAAACAATACGCTTACCCTGCTCCCTGGCTCGCTCCAACGCCGGCATCAATATCGCCATCAACAACGCAATAATGGCAATTACTACCAGAAGCTCTATCAACGTAAATCCGCTTCTTTTGTCCATAAAGCACCACCTTTAGTCAATCGATTGGGCGACCTCGACAAATGTAAATGCACTTCTTTTATCCATAAAGCACAACAGACAGACTTATGGCTGCAACTCCGGCATATACCCTATTGGACCGCCACGCCCCATGCACCCATCTGGGTTTTGGGGATATCAGGGTTGTCCGGTTGCGGCGGAGAGTTAGCCTGCATCAACAAGCCAAACTTTATGGTACGCGAGTCTTGCCACTTCCAGTATTCAACATGTCCGTCTGCAAAAGAAAAAGTCGTCCCGTCACCGTGCCGGATAGGAGGCGGGTCCCACCATACCCACCTGTCATGCCAACAAGTATAACCACCCAACGTGGCCCCTGCAGTTCCGCCATCATCAAGAAAAATGAACCTTATATATGGCCTGCGAATCTCGGTTTCGTGTTTAAGCATCACCCGGCCGCTCCAGTCCTTACAATTCATAGCATCAGACACAGCATACGTTCGCACGTGTCCGGCCAGAAGGGTCGGACAACTGTAAACCTTTATGTTCTTGACGTATGGATACAGTGCTCCATTTCTAATAGCAATTTCTTTCTCATCAGGGGTCGGTTCCGGTGTCCCCCAATCCTTACGCACCCAAGGGGGCTCATTATAATGCCCACCGCCTGGGTTATACATACCCGTGTACTCCTCTGTATCGCCGTTAACCAGTTTGCCTTCGTTATCATCTAAATAGAAAGCATATCCAAGCATCAACTGCTTCAGATTGCCAAGACAAACCGAACGCCTTCCCTGCTCCCTGGCCCGCTCCAGTGCCGGCATCAATAACGCCATTAACAACGCAATAATGGCAATTACCACCAAAAGCTCTATTAACGTAAACCCCCTTCGTTTATCCATAATGATGCCCTTTCATTGTGCTTTTGAAGCATTTTTTCGAAAATCGGACTTATTTTACCACGCAACCATCCGCAAAGCAAGCAAAAAAATGCTTTTTTTAGCCTGCTACAATGCCGCTTATTTTCCTTTCCTCAGCAGCATCCGACTCAGCAATTCTATTAACTCTTCAGCATTGACTATCGTTGTACTCCCATCAGCAAAAACTACCCTGTACTCGCCGTCGGAGAGCTTCAGTTGCATAAGCACCGCACTACTATCCCCTGGGTCAATGCTATCGCCATAATACACAACGGGCTTGCCCTGCTGAGCCAAATCCTCATATATTGGCCTAATCGCCAACACGTCGGCTCTGCCAGCTCCCAGCCACGCCAGCGAATCCCTTATACCGTGAGCTATACCATCGCTTGTCCAATCTCGACCACCAAAGAAGCTCGCACTCAAAAGTATCGTCATGATTATCACCGCTGCCGCGGCTAATTTACTTATCCTTAAATTTATGACAATATGGATAGCGCCGCTCCCGCCACTGTGCGGCATAAACCTATGTGGGATCTGGTGCTTTATATCCTCAGTAAGACCGGGGCTAACTTGCTCTGCTGTTGCATCTGCCAAATCATTCAATAATTTTTTTAGCCTTTCCTCGCTCATTACAGCTCTCCCATCTCTTGCCCCCACCGGTTGCTTCGCAACGCGAAGCTGCGGGGGCTTCAAATAACCTGCTTTCTTAAAGCTACTAATGCTCTGTTCAGCCTGCTTTTGAAAGTGCCTTCCCTTACACCTGCCGCCTCGGCAGCTTCGGCAATAGTCAAGTGCTGCATATAATGTAAGATGACCGCCTGCCTCAACTTCCCAGGCAGCCGTGCCACAGCATTTTTTAACCGGCCAAGCTGCTCGTAATGCCCAACTATGTCACACCCAGCCTTGCTGCTCCCTGGCACATCGATCCCGATCCCTTCGATACTGACCACTTCCCTGCCTTTGTGCTTGCGCCAATACAGCTTTGAAACATTGCTTGCGATACGATACAGCCAGCTATTTAACGCCTTGCCGTTTCTCAACTGGTTTATATGCTGCCAGGCCTGGAGAAAACTTTCCTGCGTCAAGTCTTCACTGACCTGGCGATTATGGCCAAGCCTCCTGATAAACAAATATATCTGCTCATGGTATATATCAACAAACTCGGCTGCCGCCGCACGGTCACCGGCCCTTAGCCGAGCAGCAAGCGAATCTTGCCATTCATCCAAGTACTTCCCCCTCCTGTTAACGTCTCCCTGCCCACTTATTGGATGCGCAAAACCGGCCTTCTGTTCTGTTAATTTTGCCTTTTTTGCCATTATTTTTGACCCTATCGCTTGAAGAGAGTATACCTTAAATCTGATTTTCTTGCAATATTAAAACCTGGAGTGTAAAGTACCGGGCAGACTATTGAAGAGTAGACTTTTTGCTATTAGCGGCGCGTAGCTCAGCAGGATAGAGCATCGGTTTCCTGAACCGAAACGCCGTTTGCCAAGTATTTGTGAATAAATGATTAATCATTGTCAAATAAAGACTTATGATGCTGACCGTAGCGCAACAGTAGCTTAAACGAGCATAGTTGTTGCGCACTTTGTTGCGCACCCCGGTGGCTGGGTTGATCTATTTTCGTTCTTTAGCCCAATTCTTTTCGGATACGTACATTAAGAATCCTTCAGGCCGTTTCTGCTAACAATATTAAACAGCCAACCTACACGACACAACTGACAAACGTTACCAGCTTGGTTTTTTCTCACTTTACATCATTGAGTGCCCTGCTCATCCGGCTCTTAATGGTTCCTACCGCCACATCCATAATCTCCGCCACCACTTTAGGCACTTTACAGACTTCAAACTATTGTGCCGCCTGCGACAAGATTGTCATCGCTGGCATACAACACGAGCCTTTGGCCGGGGGACGGTGCAAATTGAGGCTCATCAAACTCAACCATCATATCAGTTTTATTCACATCAACAACCCTGCAAGGCTGAGGGTCACCGTAGGAGCGAATCTTACCATAAACTTTTCTATCCATAGCCAGTTCTTCAGGTATGAGGGTGTTAATTTGGTTTGCTCTAACAGTGCAAGAGCTTATTTCTTCTCTGGTCCCTAATGTGATGGTGTTTGTCTGGGTATCTATTTTGCTCACATAAAGTGGCTTACCACCGGCAAAACCGATACCCCTTCTTTGGCCAAGCGTATAATTTGCAATTCCTTTATGAGTGCCTATCTTGTTGCCCTGTATGTCCGTTATGTCACCGTCTCGGTTAGCCTCAGCGCCGGTCAAAGCCGCCCGATAATCACCTTCGCCGGCAAAACATAACTCCATGCTTTCAGCTTGTCCAGCGGCGCTAAGCTTTAGTTCAGCTGCAATCGAGCGAACCTGGTCTTTCATTAATTCACCTAATGGCAGGACAAGCCTTTCCAGCCTTTCTCTGGCAATTCCATAAAGAAAATAACTCTGGTCCTTGGCTTTATCCTTTGCTCGACCAAGCCGCATTTGTCCAGTGGTTTTGATGACTCGCGCGTAATGACCCGTAGCCAGATAGCTGATACCGAATGTTGCCTGCAAAAAATCCCACAATAGTGAAAATTTTAGCAGCGTATTGCAGTCCACACAAGGGTTCGGAGTGCGCGCCCTCATATAGGATTGACGGAACTGTTGTATTATAAGCTCCTCGAAAGCCTTCGTAACATCAACAAAGTAGTGAGGTACATTTAATTCGTTACAGACAAATGCCGCACCAGCTCCGGCACAGGGACGGCTATTTGTGCCGCACAATATGGGTATTTTCATCGTAATACCCAATACGTCCCAGCCATCTTCCTTGAGTAAATACGCTGCCACGCTGCTGTCGACACCGCCGCTCATTAACAGCGATATTTGCCTCGAAGGCGCCTTTTTAGGCGACCAGGGTGAAAAACTCGGACTCAATAACTTGATATTCCATTTCTCAACCGTCATTATTATCAAAAGCTCAGTAGAAAAGTTCTGTACTCAAATACCTCTCGCCCGCATCGGGCAACACCACAACAACAACTTTGTCAGCATTTGCTTTTCGCTTGGCTACCTTAATTGCAGCAGCCACGGCGGCACCTGATGATATCCCTGATAGAATGCCTTCGTCTTTTGCCAGCTGTTTTGCCATATTGAATGATTATTTATTCCCTATTTGAACAACCTCGTCAACAACTTTCATATTTAAAATGTCTGGAACGAAACCAGCTCCTATCCCTTGAATCATATGCGGGCAGGGTCTACCTCCGGAAAGTACCGGCGAGGCTCGTGAGCCTAAGCTCAATAGGTGCGGGGTACCAATTCTTTCGGCCAAACGTGCATCACCCTCGACAGTCTTGAATCGTAGCAACAGAGAGAAACTAACTTGCAAAGGTGAGCCGAATTCACTATAATATGGTATGCTTTGAGTGTTTTTGCTATTTATGGGAAGATTGGGGAGAGCACCATGACCCAACGTATCCAGCGAGTAAATTGGATCTGTCAGAGAATGAAAGACCACATGTCCGGTATTGAGCGGAGGATTTTGGCTGTTCCTCAAAAAGGAACTCAAAAAGCTGCCACCAACATATATTACACAATTGGGAGCGCAAAATACTAAGGAAGAACGATGAAGATGTTAGAACTGCCAATGCCAGAAACAATAGCGTTTCTTTCAGCGGTGCTTGTGTATATTGCAGCGGCAGTAGTGGGTATTTTTCAACTGCTGCCTGGCGGTAATAAATACAAACAGTTTCTGTCACCCCTTGTTTCCTTTGCGGTGGCGCTGGAGGCTGTAATATTGATATTTAGGGCCGTTACGCTAAAAGCCGTACCGCTGACGGGATTGTTCGAGTCGATGATAGTTCTTACTATTGTATTTGGTCTGGTATACCTTTTTTTCAGTATTGCTATCCAACAGGTATGGTTTGGTTCAGTAATGGTATGGCTGATCCTGGCGATGATTCTAATGGCTGGGATTGTTGCCAGCCCTGCTTCAGAGCCTCACGCAGTAGCCGCCACACCGTGGGCAATTGCTCACGCTATCGCAATGATTCTTGGCGGAGCAGCGACAATGTTCGCGACGGCAAGCGCGTTTCTTTATTTACTCGGCAACCACAGGCTCAAGCTAAAGAAAGTTATGCAAGTGCTCGGCAGAGTACCCAATATTGAGAAGCTTGAGCAAATGACACTTCTTGGGATAAGGGCCGGTTTTGTCTTGATCACGATAGGGCTGATAAGCGGCTTAGGTCTTGTTTGGCTGCTGGGAACCGGCATTTTTGAGTGGCTAACCGATGTAAAGGTCGTCTGTATCATTGCAGCCTGGGGACTGTTAGGGATTATGCTGCTGCCAGCGCGTATGCTTTTGCTCAAGGGTAAGGCCAGAGCATATATGACAATCGCGGTCTTTGTGTTGCTTTTATTTGCGATTTTAGGAGCAACTATTTTGGGCACAACTCAACATGATTTTTCCCGTTACTGACGGCCGCCTGCCGCCGTGTTGAGATTAGGATGACAATGAAGATTTTAGTTGTAGGACTGAATCACAAAAGTGCTCCGATAGAAATTCGCGAGAGATTGGCGTGTGATGCTGCTGAGCGCGCCCGAGCACTGAGACAGCTGAAAAACAGATTTCACAAAGCGGAGTTTGTGTTGCTATCCACGTGCAATCGCGTCGAACTGTACAGTGCCGGCAATCGCGATCAGGGCCCTAATTCTGCTGATTTGGCCAAGTTCTTATCAGATTTTCATAATGTGCCATTAAAGGAGTTCCAGGATTTCCTATATGTCTACAGTGATGAAGAATCAGTTAGTCATTTGCTGACTGTAGCCTCGAGTCTCGACAGTATGGTAGTAGGCGAGGCACAAATAATCGGTCAGGTTAAAGAAAGCTACAGACTTGCCTGTACTGCAAAAAGCACAGGAAAGGTTTTGAATCGCCTGTTTCATTGTGCCTTCGCTGTCAGCAAGAAGGTGCATACAACTACATCTATCGCGACTGGTCGGGTCAGCGTTGCCGGCGTCGCGGTCGAGTTAGCTATGCAGCTTTTTGCCGATATCTCAGCGACTCATGTTGTCGTGATTGGAGCGGGCGAGATGGGCGAACTGCTCGTACGACATCTTCTCCACGCCGGATGCGAAAACATAACGGTAGTGAACAGGTCCTATGAGCGCGGTCGGAGTGTAGCCAAACGCTATGGCATTGAGGCCGGAGATTGGGAAGCACTGCCCGAAGAGCTGATCAAAGCTAATATCGTGATAGCTTCAGCAGCGACTCAGGATTATCTTTTCAGGAAGAGCTCGTTCAAAAAGATAATGGACAGCCGACGGCAAAGAACATTGCTGCTCATTGATATAGCGGTCCCGCGAAACTTCGAACCGACCATAAATGAAATAGAAAATGTGTATCTATACAGTATTGACGAACTCTCCAAGGTAGCCGAGCAGAATCGCAAAGCCCGCGAAGAGGACATTGCCAAAGGCATGCAGATTATTCATGAGAATGTAACTGAGTTCATCGATTGGTTCAGATCCCGCGATATAGGTCCGCTGATAGGTCAGATGAAAAAGAAATTTACCCAAATCAGTCAAAATGAGCTCGAGCGGTTTTTTGTCGGAGGCAGGCAGGATGCTCCCTATAGGGAGGTGATGGAGGTAATGATGAAGCGCGTTGTTAACAAGCTGCTGCACTGCGTAATTAAGAATGTCAACGCTATAGCCGAAGAGCAGGGGCCGGCCGAGGCTGCAAAGCTGGTCGACAGTATCGTGCGGCAGGCTGAAAAGGTATCGTCCGAGCCAAGCAAGAAGGAGGATATGGAGTCGTGAAGGACGCTTTAGGGTCAAACCAAACTCTGAGGCTTTTGTTCTGGGAGACAACGATAAAATGCAATTTGACCTGTGCACACTGTCGGCGTTTAGAATCTGACGAAGCGGCTTTTAGAGACTTATCCACCGCGCAGGCAAAGAGTCTGATAGAACAGTTGGCTGAACTGGGCAGGGAGCAGCCTATAATGCCGGTGCTGGTGTTTTCGGGCGGCGAGCCGCTCTGCCGCGAGGACTTGTTTGAGATGGTTGGCCGGGCAAAGTCGTTGGGGATTGTTCCGGCGCTGGCGACCAACGGTACGCTGATAGATGCGACGATGGCAACAATGATAAAGGAAAATGGAATCGTGAGGGTTGCGGTAAGTTTGGATGGCGCGACCGCAGAGATCCACGACAAGCTGCGGCAGTTAGAAGGGTCCTTTGAAAGAGCAGTTGAAGGTGTTGGCCACCTGCGTGATAAAAATGTGCCTTTTCAGGTAAATATTACATTGACCAGGCATAATGCTGGGCAATTAAAGGACGTTTACGAACTTGCCAAATCACTCGGCGCGATTGCACTGCACATATTCATGCTGGTTCCCGTCGGCTGTGGGCAGGCTTTGGCTGAAACGGATATGCTTTCACCCGAGCAGTATGAACAAAAAATGCTTGAGATTTGTAGATTAGATGGTCGCGGCCAGTTGCAAATGAAGGTAACCTGTGGACCTCATTATGAACGAGTTATCAGACAGCAGGGTTTGCAGCAGTCTCGTATGGGGACAGACCAAGAAAGAATAATGAATGTCGAACAAGGAATTTCGAAATTCAATATTCGTCATTCGAAATTCGATAGAGGATGCCTTGCCGGCCTTGGGGTCCTGTTTGTAGGGCACCAGGGAGATGTGTTTCCCTGTGGTTATCTGCCCGTAAAATGCGGCAATGTGCTCGAAGATAAACTGTCAGAGATATGGTACAACAACCAGGACCTTGCGCGAATGCGTGACAGCAACGGTCTTGAAGGCAAGTGTGGTGTCTGCGGGTATAGACACATGTGCGGTGGATGCCGCGCCAGAGCATACGCTGCAACAGGCAATTATATGGCCGAAGAGCCTTTTTGTGCGTACATTCCGCCCGAGGCAGTCAGGTTTGGTAACTGGTAACTGGTAACTGGTAACTGGTATATTCGAATAACCAATTACCAATTACCAATTACCAATAACCAATAACCAATGAGGATAAACGGTGATAAATATTAGTAAATTGTATTGTGACCAGGTTACACCGGGGGATTGGCTTCGCTACGGCGTGTGGCAGCCTCAAGCGCAGCTTGGGGATGGCGCGTGTGAATCATCCCCAAAGCCTTCGGCTTTGAGACTGCCACGCAAAGCATCTGAAAGACGGCCCATCGTTGTGTGGAACATCACCCGAGCGTGTAATCTCAAGTGTGTGCATTGCTATAATGACAGCGGAACCTGCAAAGCCGATGATGAGCTCTCGACTAAGGAGGCAAAGGTTGTATTGGATGATCTGGCGGAATTTGGTGTTCCTTCTGTTTTGTTTTCCGGCGGTGAGCCTTTGATGCGGCCAGATTTATTTGAACTGATCGGATATGCAGGCGAGCAAGGCGTGCGTACGGTTATTTCAACCAATGGGACGCTTATAACAACTGATGTAGCCAAGAAAATAAGACAGCATGGAGTTTCGTATGTGGGTATCAGCCTTGATGGAGTAGGTGAGGTCAACGACAAATTCAGGGGAGTATCCGGTGCATTTGACAGGGCTGTGCAAGGGATAAAAAACTGCCAGGATGCTGGTGTGCGAATCGGTCTGCGATTGACTTTAACCAAGAGGAATATTCAGGACTTGGAGAGCTTGTTTGATTTTTTTGAAGCAGAGAACATTGAGCGGGTGTGCTTTTACCACTTTGTACCAAGCGGCAGAGGAGCCACTATTGCAGATGAGGATCTAAGTCTGCCTCAAAGCAGAGATGCAATTGAGACAATATTAGCCAGAACAAAACTGTTTAAGCAAGCTGGCAGGAAAACGGATATATTGACAGTGGACAATCATGTTGACGGTGTTTACGTGTACCTGAAATTGCTTAAGGAAGACCCTGCCCGCGCGGACAAAGTTTGGAAACTACAGACCTGGAACGGCGGCGGCATGTACAGCAGCGGGGTTGGAATTGGGTGTATTGATTTTCATGGGAAAGTGCATCCGGACCAGTTTTGGTGGCATTATGACCTTGGCGATGTGCGGAAGAAGCCTTTCAGCCAGATTTGGATGGATACGAGCGACCCGCTGCTTCGAGGCTTAAAGGAACGCTGCAAATACCTCAAGGGCAGATGCCGAGTTTGTAAGTTTCTTGACGCTTGCGGCGGTAGTTTGAGGGTGCGTGCGGATTTGTATTTTGGTGATCCCTGGGCTCCGGACCCTGCGTGTTATTTGACGGACGCCGAAATCGGCCTGGATACAGAGAGACAGGCAGAGTTAATACGCGTCGGCGAAGTTTTCCAGATGCCTGATTAGCTTTCAAAGGGATTGACCGCACTTCCATAGGAAATGAGGTCAAACAATTGATAGGTGCACTCCCACAGGTACGTGAGGTCGAGCTGCCCAAAATTGAAGAACTCCTGCACAGACCAACGGCTATCTTCGGGAGGCTTGTATCGCTTATCAACTCTCTATAGGCAATTCAAGAAATTATAAATACAATAGAGTTGGTTAAATGCCAAAAGACACAATAGCAAAACTGTAAATCAAAAGGGTAGTGGTCCAATCTTTCTCCCTCGGCCTTTGTCAGATGACCTTTAAATCATAATCATAGTTGTCCGATGTTTATACAGAAAGAACTTTAGCTCCCCAAAAACCTTCGGATTAACTGTCCTATTTTTGCTTGAAAATTGTTAAAAAAGCTTATTTTACGGTAGGAATCTGATGTTTGGTTGTAGCCAATCTAAGGAAAATCAGCACCTATGGAGACAAACTGGAGACATGGATTTATCGAAGAAAATTGACCTTGTTGTGTATCCGAACGGCTGGAGTGGTCCAGTTTTTTGTATCTCTTCAGAGCAACTTATAGAAGCTAACGGACAAGAAGTTCTCTATGAAGCCAAGCCAAATTGTTATTCAACTCTTACTGGCTGGTTTTGCTTTTCTATTTGAAAGCCATTAAGGATAAAGTATACGGAAAGTATTTTTCTACAGGGGATCGACAGTCCGATTGAAAGTGCTGTAACTTCTTGTGAACAAAAAACTCCCGAAAACGACTGGACAAATACTGGACAAAATTTGATTACGCGGGTAGCCACTGATCCGAATTTAGCAAAAATCATAGAAACTTGGCCAGGGCTTTCGGATGAACTAAGAAAAGCAATTATCAAGATGATAAGTTAATCCGGATCTCCTATGACACAATGCGGAAAAGAGGTAGTTGGTAGAGCAGACCTTTAGCAGATTTGTTTTTACTGATGTGTATCAGGCATGAGGCGACTGAGCAGTTCTGTTAGATACTCGTGTGAGATCTCACCCACAGCACAATACGAATAATCCCCCAAGCGAACTGTCACCATGTCGCACTTGGCAAATGAGCTTTTCCAGAAAACCCGGCCTTGGCACTCAAACTTGCCACCCATCCCAAGTGTTTCAGGTTTGTCGGTGACCACAATAACACTCATTATCCCTTGGGGTGTATCAACAACATAACTACCAACTACTTGACCTCGGAAGTGTCTGACACAACAACCCCTTAGTGCCATTCCCTGGTCTGTGATTGGCATTGAAGGGCTAAAGCCAAGTTTGCTTTTGAAGTACTCAGCTAGTTTTACAGGGTCTGCTTCACTGTAAAATTCGTGTTCGTGATCTGTTGAGAGATTGTGATTGTGGATCTTTACCAATTCTGCCCTCGCTGCCATCGCAGATGATGGACTTATAACATAAACCCCAAGGATCACTGCCATCACCAACACAGCCGCTGCTGCCGCAGGCCATGCCATTCTTTTAAAGCGGATATTCGACAACCTCCTGGCTGATTGTGGCTGCTCTGATACGGCTTTATCGGTAAGTTGCATCCGGATATTGTTCGCTAACCGCTTATCCGGCTTGACAGAATCAAATGCGCTACGCATACGATTTGCTATCGCTTTCTTCTCGGCAAGCAACTCTCTGCAGAGGTCACAATCTGTCAAGTGTTCTGGCTCAGGTAACAAACCTTGCATTATGTCTTCAAATTGTTCTTCTGTAAGGTGATTCATCTTTCACCTCCAGTAAATCCCATTTCTTTTGCATGGGAAAAAAGTTTCGTTCTTAAAATCGCCCGTGCCCGACTTGTACGGCTCTTTACGGTCCCGATCGGCATATCCATGATTTCAGCAACGTCCTCGTGGCTAAGCTGCTCGACGTCAACCAAGAACAGTGGGAAACGCTGCTCAGCCGGCAAGCTTCTCAATGCCTTTATAATTTGCTCATCTGAAAAATTTGCCAGCAAGTCCTCGCAATTCGAGTATTTAATTTCATCATTCTGTTCCTGTCCGGCAACTATATTTTCGTCAATTTGTAATATTTGTCCAACGGTGTTTCTATGTCGCATCAGGTCAATCCATTTGTTCCGCAAAATACTCAACAACCAAGCCTTGCAATTCGTACCCTTCTCGAAAGATTCAAATCGCTCAAACGCCTTTAAAAATGTCGCCTGTGTCAAATCATCGGCATCATCGCGGTCGCCGCACATAGCAACCGCAGCCCGGTACACCGCATGGGCCTTAGCGCCGTTAATGCATTTTGTGTTTAGAATGATATTCTACAGGTTTTGGCTTCACCTTGGCCAATTTGGCATCCTTTTCAGCATCTGTAAGCTTGTCCCACTGTATAGGACATCCACCACAACAGAATGCAATTTTTTGGTTTTTGTAGTCGCGTATAAGGTTTTTGGCAACCTTGTCTGGATTGATAAGTGATCCCATAATAGGACAGCGAACATTAGCGAACTTAGGTTTTACATGTTTACCTATGCTTTTTTTAATCGTGGCAAGCATCTTTTGAGCCTTATGTAGTTCTGCTAACGCTATTTCTTTATTACCTGCCTCAACAGCCTTGATGGCCTTGTCTATGGATTGCGATAACATTGGCAGATGTCCAGAATGTATTTTCTCAAGGCTTAATATTTTGGCTATAACTGGTTTCTTCATATCCATCTTGGGCTTTTGCTCATGGCCTGAACTGGCATAAGCCATAGGAAAGGTTGCTGTACCTATTGCAACAATACTGATAATACTTACGAATGCTGCTCATCTTGTTTTGTTCATTTTCAGTTCTCCTGATTAATTTTCACTTACCTTAAGCAATTGGAGACGGTACACCCCGTCACACCAACCATAACGATTCAACAAGCTTAAAAGTTCCATAAAAATATATTCTTTCAAAAAAATGAGTTATCGATAATTTAGCTTCTAATAAATCGCACATTAAACATTATTCTGAAATTTTTTACGGTATCTTCTGTAGCCATTGTCCATCACAATTATCTTTCCCACACTCATACCACACGAACAAAACCCCATTTTCATTACATCGTTCCACTTCCTTCATTTCCTCATCACATTCCGGACAGAATCTTTTGTTCTTAACATGCTTTATTTTTGTGGCTATGCCATTCATAAAATCAGTGTCCATATACAATACCCCTTCTGCCAATTTTTTCTGTTTTCCAATTCTCGTCCTAACTATTTATTTTTTTATTCCTGACAAAATGTTTAAGGTTACAAATCCATGTTAAGTTCTTGTTTTTATACTAAACGAAATAACACGCTCTCAAGTTCCATAAAAATAGTTGCAATAAAATATTTTATGGAACAGGTACAAGTTGCGTTAATAGTTCTGTCAGATGCGAATCTGGACCTTTTCCTACGGCACAGTAAGAATATTGCCCTATACGAATTATGACCAATTTATGCTCGGCAAAGGAACTACTCCAAAAGACACGATCACCTATTCGAAATTTTCGTTCCATGCCCAGAGCTTGCGGCCTTTCTCTCACTATTACAATAGACATCATCCCCTGCGGAGTTTCTAGGACATAGCTACCCACTATTTGACCCCTGAAGCGGCATAGGCAACATCCTCGTAAAGACTGTCCTTGCCCAGAACGAAGTATAATGGGACTAACACCCAGTCTACTCTTAAAGTAGTCAGCTACTTTCTGGGGATCAGTCTGATTGTAAAATTCGTGCTTTGCTGAAAGATTATCATTATGAATTTTGACTAACTCCGCTTTTGCCGCGACTGCAGCCGAAGGTTCTGCCAGGAAAAAAACAAGCGGTATCGCAATAATCAACACAGCAGCTGCAGAGGCTAAGCTGAGCCACCTTCGACGCTGGAAAAGTACGTTCAATAGGTGTCTTTCACCAGTATGTTTCACACGCATTGAACTGACATTTAACTTCCTGCGAATCCGTTCTGCAAGTCCCTCTGTGGGCTTGACCGTCGCAAAGGCTAAACGAAGTCGGGAAGCTAAATCCTGTTTCTCAGACAGTCGATCTCTGCACTCAATGCAATCCTTCAGATGGGCAAATCTGACGTCTTTGCCCTGCATCAGGTCTTCAAATTGTTCATCGGTAAGGTGAATCATCTCTTATTTCCTGTAAGTTCTACTAATAGGACAAAAGACTCTTTTTTAATGCTGCTTGCGTCTAAATTGTTCCATCTTCCATCTTTTTAACGCTTCCATATAATACAGCCTGTAAGTTGGTTTAATCCTGCATAGCTTCGACAGGCATGATAATAGTATCAGCCATGCACATTTCTTTGAAGTGTTCGAGCGCTCTGCGGACAGAACCGCTCATACCAACGATTACCTGTATCCCAACACTACCCAGGGACTTCAATATGCTGGAATTGCAATTGCCTGCAAAGACTATCGCAACATTTTCTTCCGATAATTGCATTGCGAACAGTTTCCCCGCAGCAGGACCGCTAAGTAGTAAAAGTGGATTCGTCACCGCTTTGTACTCCATCGTATTAAAATCGATAATCAGTAGGTATTTACTGCGGTGAAACTGAACTCCTACACATGCATCAAGAGTAGGCAGTGTTGATGGAATTGCTATTTTCATGGTATATTCTCCATTGCAATAAAATGGACATTAGCCGCACCAAACTCAGCATAAAAACCGCTTATCTTTATTTTATTAAACGGATTTACCTGGCATATCGTTCCCTTACTTATAATTTTTGTGAAAAATTGTTTCTTATTCGCGGATTTACTTTTAACAACAGCGTCCTAATATAGCTCCAGGGTTGATATTAAGACAATTCCCAAGCAGCTGTTATCTCCTCTTTGCCACAAATACCAAAGTGCCAAAACCGAGCAAAAGAATCGTTGCTGGCTCAGGTATAGCGGCCGGAGATGTATCCCCCTCGGGGCTAATTGTGACACCGGCTCCATCAAAATACTCAATAGGGTTCCAAAAGTCATAAGGATACCAGGAGCCATAGGAGCACCAGGAGTTATAAAGGTACCCGTAATCGTCTATGTAGAGGAGCTCATTAAACTTTTCTAATTCCTCAATATCAGTATGATTGAATGATGATGGAATCGCCAAGTGAACGTAATTTGGTGGATAGAAGGGGTTCGTCTCACGACCCAAACTTGGATAAAGGCTTAGCTGCAGCTCTGAAACAGGTTGACCAGACACCGCCCAATCTTCCACCCAAGTTAAATCTTTGAATGCAATACTCGATGGTACAGTGGTTATCACATCGTTATCTTGGCTGGTCCGGGAAGAAAATGCGCTCAGGACATCCAGGCCTGGGTCAAATAACCCTATACTCCCTGTTGTGCTCACCACTGGTGTAAAAGCCGTGATGGCAGGCACTTTATCCCATCCCAAAGGCATTATCTCACGCTGAACTGAGGTATCTGAATCGTCAAGAAATTGTCCGACCGAGAAAGGCAGAGCTATCTGGAGTGCTGGGTATGGTGTTTGCGATACCATTGTTGTCGTTATGGTTGGCTCTATAAGCCCTGCCTGTATGTTAGTTGCCATTGACACTGAAATGATTGTGATGATTACAAGTTTTAATTTTTTCTGAGTTGCCATTTTGCCACCTTTCAGTATAAGTTCTGTTATCAGTTTCGTATCTGCACTTATACGTTAGCTTTTCAAAGCAACCCTTCACTCTATTAATCTAAACGTTTCATCCGATAAATTCGTTCCAGGATTCTCAAAAACGCACGAAGTGCCGGAACAGCAAAGTAAACTCACTACAAAAACCCTAAGTTATTACAATTTACTGCAGCATCTGAAAAAAAATTTGTTTCTGGGAACCATATGGAGTTCTAAATCGTTTAGAACAATAAAAGCAAGTTATAGTTCCTAATAGGAGTTACCAAGATGAACCACAGCAATTTTAACCACACAGGCAAAGACCCTGTATGTGGGGCAACCATCAGCAAGTCAACCGCAACAGTCGCTTACCGCTACAAGGGTAGAATCCTCTACTTTTGCTCAGCGCGGTGTCTCAGTAAATTCTCAAAAAAACCACAGCATTATCTCGATCTCGCAAGAAACCACCACCGAAGGCTTCCCCCACGTATGAAGCTACGAATCAATGGTATGAAAGGTTTCCATCCCTATAGTGCAAGTGTTGCTTCGCAGCTACGCTGAACTGGGCACTACCGAGAAGCGTCAAATACTGGTTGTAGTCGTCTGCCTTGGAGATTATTCATATTGGGCGGTGGGCAAGATATCATATAATTATCTCACAGAACTGTTTACTCAATTCATACGTGAAGATTGGGCACAAAAAATTTACCACATAGAGTTTTTGTGGAACCTGCGCAGCAGGTCATCCGTTTATATCAGCGAAAGAGTGATTATATTCCTGCTATGCATGGTCTTGCAAAACAATCTGAAAAATGTAAGGAGAATTAAAATATCCAAAAGAAAAATAATTCTTACAGGGATTATTATGTTAACTTGATAATTCCCTGTGGCTTGCCACAGGGTGAAAACAAGTATATTTCCTTATTGAAGTTAGATACCCTGCGGCTTGCCGCAGGGAGATTCATTGTAGGACAAGAGCTGGCCCCATTCAGATTGCCACTAAAGAGTACTTTTTAGAATTGGCCGTTAACGTTATCAACTATGATACGCACTTCATTGCCCTCCATTGGCATATGAGGCACAGATCAACAAAATTCAAAAGGAGCAACACATGAAAAAGATATTTTCTTATATGCTGATGACGGTCTTGAGCACGGCTGTTTTTGCACAGACTAAGGTCATTCTTGATACTGACATTGGATCAGATTGCGATGACGCGGGAGCTATGGCGGTTCTACACAAACTTGCTGATAAGGGCGAAGTCAAAATATTAGGGATCATTTATAGTTCAGGAAAAAACAAGTTTGGGATAGGCGTATGTGATGCAATTAATACGTATTACGGCAGAGGCGATTTGCCTCTCGGCCAAAACCTCAACGATGACGTTGGAGATCCCAGGGACTTTTTTTCAAAACAAATAGCAACAGATACGGCAACGTATCATCATGATGTAATCAACTCTGCGATGGACTTGGTTTCTGCCTATAAAATGATGCTCGAAAAAGAGCAGGATGCCAGTGTTACGATCATAACAATCGGACACCCCATTGGATTGGTCCACTTATTGAGAGATGACGAAGGTGTTCGCCTGGTCAAAAGCAGAGTAAGTCGATGGGTTGCCATGGGAGGTTCCGGCTGGAATTTCAGCAAGAATGGAATGGCTGAATACATGCCCGAGCTTTTGAAAAACTGGCCTTGTAAATTGTATCTGTCAAGCCATGGGGCAAAAGTTGTTACTGGTAACATTAAGTTGCCGAATACACCAAAGAATAATCCTGTCCGCACAGCATATGAATCATTCATTTGGAATTGTTTGGAGAAAGGGAGGCCAAGCTGGGATCAAATTGCCTTATTGTTTGCCGCACGCCCTCAATACTTCAAGATCGACAGTCATGGGTCCGTGGAGCAAACGGAAAACAAGAGCGTACGTTGGAACAATAAAAAAAACAATCCCAAACACCACAGAGTACTCCCGAAAATCTCAGATGCCCAGATGCGAGGTATCATCGAAGATTTAATGTCGGAGCAGCCTGGCAGCACCGGACTGACCGGATAATGGAAGCGATTTGAGGTTGCCTATTGCAATTCTTCTTACGGTGGCAATCCTTTCATCCATGGCCCCTCACCACATCGCAATCTACCCCCCTCGACTCTGTTAAGCAGAAGCATAAGAACACAAATACTGTAGCGGCGATGACTAACTTGCAGGTGTTCATTTGTAACTTATCCCCTTGAAAGGACGTTCAGTGAATAATCTCACATGTGCCATGGACTTCGCATGGGCCGAGACAACAGACTGTTGGCCTCTATGTTTCCAGTAAATCGCTCTGCAACCGGGTCCCATGTCAGTTCTTGCCTGAGTTCGTAGGCCATGTTACCCAGATGGCATACGGTTGCCGACCGTGCCCCTATTTCGACGTCCGCCACACACTTCTTTCGAGTGCGGATGCAGTCCAGCCAGTTGCCGTGATGGTTGTTACTCTTGTACAAACGGATATCAGCAGGTCCAATTGGTTCCCTGGCGATAGATTCCGGTTTTGTCCAGAATCCATCCCTGCCTACATAGAGCACTCCGTCGCTGCCATGGAATGTTAATCCCAGCGAATTCCCGCCTACATGATTCATGTTGACTCCATTAGCATACCTGAAACTTACCCGCTGTCGCTGGTTACCATCAGGCGGATATATCCTTGTGGGCCCCGATTCGTCCGTACCCAAACCCCATTGTGCGATGTCGAAATGATGGGCGCCCATATCTGCAAAGCCGCCGCCGCAAAACTCCCTATAGGGTCTCCAACTGACCGCTGCCAACTTCGAATGATACGGTCGCCAAAGCACTGGCCCCAGCCACATATCCCAGTCAAAATAATCCGGTTTTGGCTCTGGAGGTAGATCACAAGGTTTTGGTGGCCCTCCTGTTGACACATCAATAGATATGACTTTCCCTATCCGTCCATTCCGAACCAGTTCACATGCCTGCCGAAATGAGCCAAACACGTTTGAGCGCTGCTGACTGCCAGCTTGAAACACTCGATTGTAACGCCTCACTGCGTCGACTACCGCCCTTGCCTCGCGGATTGTCAAAGTCATTGGCTTCTCGCAATATATGTCTTTGCCGGCCTGAGCAGCACGAATCGATATAAGTGCATGCCAATGATCGGGTGTAGCGATCACTACTGCATCCATATCCTTGCGCATCAGCATTTCTCGAAAATCGCGATAGACGGCGCAACCCCGGTAGTTGGCCTTGCCATAGCGTTCACTATATGTCGTTTCGATCCTCTGGCGGACCTCTTCCAGCTTCCGGCCGTTGACATCACAAGCCGCGACATACCGGACATCTTTCCGACCCAACAGGGTTCCCAGATGGCTGCCACCAATCCAGCCGAAACCTACTTGGCCAATTGTTATTTGGTTGCTTGGCCGTGTCGCACTGTTTGCGCCCAAAACGCCGGACCCAATGATGGTTGGCACACTCACTGCTGCGGCCCCAAGGGTCCCGCGTCGAAGGAATGTGCGACGTGTTATCCTTTCCATAATCTCTGACCTCCTAAGATGCATGATGGCTTGGTTTACAGCGAAAGCCAGTATGGTTCAGTTGCCTTCAACGGTGAATTCCCATTTGTTCGATTGCCCTCTTTGCAGAACTTCACTGAAAGATCGCATCCTGCCGTCTGTGGTCTTGAGCGTAACAGTGTACTTGCCGTAGAAGCCACGGAATGCGATGGTCCCACTTTCATCGGTCCGCGTATTCACTTTTGTCTTCCATTCCTCATGGACCAATTTCCTGAGGCGGTTGTACACAGGCTTGGGCTCGTACTCCTTTGTGAGCAGCCCTCCACCCGGCAGCCATATTCGGCGATCACTGAGCCCCCACCAGTTGATCGACGTTACTGCAGGGTGGCCAAAGCTGAGCCTGAAGAACTGCTCGGCAAAGTCCGCCTGGGCTTGCCGTGTCCATTTGCCTTTCCTCCAGCTACCCGTGATGTTCTTGTCGCTGGATTGGGGTATAAATTCCGTTATATGCAAAGGAAACCCAAGACTGGCCAGATTGTCGAATGTGGCCCAGACTTCTTCAGGCGGATACCAGTGCTCCCTTGGCTCGTGCGATTGGATGCCAAGACCCGAAATGGGCGTCTTTCGACGCTTCAACTCCTCCACCAACTGAACGAACCGCGTGCGAACATCCTTCCTGGCGATGGTGTTGAATTCGTTTAGAACAAGATGCGCTTTGGGATTTGCTTTGCGAGCTCTCTTGAACGCTTTCTCCACATAGTCGGCAATTTCACTTATAGGTTCCTTGATGTAGTCGCCGGTTCCGACGTGAGTCCATGCCCTTGTGTTAACAGGTTCGTTCACCACATCCCATATGTCAATCTTGCCGGTAAATCTGCCCACCTCCCGCTCTACACGACCGAGTAACAGTTCTTCTGTCTTGTCAGGGGGATGGCTTTTCAGCCAGTCCGGCACTCCGGACCGGTTCGTCCATACAAGGGGATGGCCTTTCGTTGTGATGCCGTTTGCCAGGCACCATCGGACGACGCCGAGAGTTTTATCGCGCATCGTCTGTCCCGGATGGGGCTCGTACCGTTTCCAGTAGAAAGGGAATACTGCAAAGTTGAATAACTCCTGAAAGCGTTGTTTGTACAACTCGGGTTTGTATGGTTCTTGCTGCCAAACCAGATCGAAGATGATACAACCAAACAGGAATTCATGTTCTGTTTGTATGACTTCCACCTGAGTGTGTTTTAATGGCTTGCCTTCAGTGGTTTGTAAGCGGATGATAGTGTCCCCCTTGCGATGCCGTTCAATATTTGCTTCCACCTTCTTCAGTAGTTCGGCCTCAACAATCCGAACGTCTGTCTCCTGACTATGTGCGACAGCAACAAAAAGAGGAACACTGCACGTGATGATCAAACCATTCAACCATAACCTTTTATTCATCATGATGCCTCCTTGGCAATTGTGCCCAATTTTTACAAGTAAGGACTCTTCACTGTGCTATTGTGTCTCTTTAGCTCACTAAAATACCAAACTTACTTCGACAGTACAATAGGAACAAGGACCATTCTCACTAAAGCGTATTCGGGATCAAGCCAGCCAAAGCGCAACACAAGCAAAAAGAAAACCGTAGATCAATCCTTGATAGTATGGATACATTATAGTATCGTTTACAAAGCGTCATTGAAAAAGTCGTTTTGTCGGGTCAAAAACATTGTAAATCGGAAGGAGTGTCTGAGAATGAGTAAAATTCCAATAACAGCTATATTGTTTAGTGTGGTACTGCTGTTTTGTCCCGTCTGCCAGGCTGAGGAGAAGTTAATGCGTCTTGGTATGATAGGTCTCGATACTTCGCATGTGATAGCCTTCACGCAGATTATCAACAATCCAAAGAACAACTACGGTTGCAAGGTTGTGGCCGGTTTCTCCGGCGGTTCACCTGATATGCCCGCTTCGGCTAACCGGGTCGAAAAATTTACTGAGCAACTACGCAGCCAATTTGGCCTTGAGATTGTAGACACTATTGAGGAGCTTTGCAGGAAAGTTGATGGCGTATTACTTGAAAGCGTCGATGGTCGGCCTCATCTGAAACAGGTAAGGCCCGTGATAGCGGCGAAGAAGCCCGTGTTCATCGACAAGCCCGTAGCCGCAAGCCTGTCGGATGTGATTGAGATATTTCGACTCGCTAAGGAAAACAACGTGCCGTGCTGGTCGAGCTCTTCTTTCAGGTATGGCGAAGGAATCGTCGGAGTGCAGGACAACAAAGATATTGGCAAAGTCAAGAGCTGCGACGTGTTTGGCTCAAGCTCCTGGGCCGAGCATCATCCCGACCTGTACCTGTACGGGATACACCCGGTGACAGCGCTGTTTGCGGTCATGGGAACGGGCTGCCAGAGGGTCAGCCGGTTCCGGACTCAAAATGTAGATATGGTTGTCGGGATATGGAGGGACGGTCGAATCGGGACTTTCAGGGACCTTCGCGGCGGTAAAAGCGAAGCGCCTGTTTTGATTTATGGCACCAACGGTATGACCAAAGGCAAATCCGCCGGCTACAAACCGCTCGTGGATGAAATCATCAGGTTCTTCAAAACCGGCAAAGTCCCGGTCTCTGCCGAGGAGACGATTGAGATATACGCGTTTATGAGCGCTGCCGATACCTCAAAGGCCCAAGACGGCGCGACGGTTTCGCTTAAGGAACTAATCGAGAAAACGCGCAGGCAAAACCAGGAACGCCGTTCACGGAAAGCACGCCGGCAGTGAACTGCTTGGCGACGGTATCATCAGCATTTGTAAAGGGCCAAGAATGTTGGTGCTGGATTTCCGCAATCCAGGTAATCCCGTGAGGACGGAAAGCATATTAGAGACATTCAGATGAGCAAATGCTATGTCTCTTGTTAAAAAAAGGAGCTTGTAATGGCGACTACAAATACGACGATGACCCGCAGGAGTTTTTTGCGAAGCGGCGCAGCGGCAATGGCGGCATTGGGTGTGCCGTCTATAGTACCATCCTCGGTATTCGGTTCGAATGCGCCAAGCAACAGGGTCGTTATGGGCTGTATTGGTTTGGGGGGAATGGGGATGGGCAACCTGAGAGGATTCCTGAACAAGAAGGATGTCCAGATAGTGGCTGTCTGTGACGTTGTTACATCAGGCCGGGCCGAATATGGCCCAAACGCCAACGGCTACGGTAATAAGGGTAAGGACCTGGGACGTGAACCGGCCCGAAGAGAGGTTAATGAATACTACGCTGAGAAAAGCAGATTAGGTCGGTTTAAAGGGTGCTCTGGTTACAGCGATTTTCGCGAACTGATTGCACGTATGGATATCGATGCGGTTGTTGTGACTACTCCGGACCATTGGCATGTACCGATTTCGCTTGCAGCGGTCAAGGCCGGCAAGGATGTATATTGTGAAAAGCCATTGAGTTTGACGATATCCGGAGGGCGTATCCTTGCCGACGCTGTAAAACGGTATGGACGGATTCTACAGACCGGTACCCAACATCGTTCGAACTCAACACGGCGGTATATATGTGAGCTAATACGCAACGGCAGAATTGGAAAGCTGCACACAGTAAAGTGTAGTATTGGCGGCGGGCCTTCCTGTCCACCTCAGCCGGTTATGCCTGTTCCGAAGGGCTTTGATTACGAGATGTGGCTGGGTCAGGCACCCTGGGCTCCATATACGGAAAAGAGATGTCATTATTACTTCCGGTTTATTTGGGATTATGCCGGCGGACAGGTTACAAACAACGGTGTCCATGCACTCGATTTTATCCAGTGGGCTCTGGGAACCGACCGCAGCGGACCGGTCGAAATCCAGGGCAAAGGGGACTTTCCCGGAGACGGACTGTTCAACACGCCAACAGATTGGGACATAGAATACACATATGACGATGCTGTCAAATTGCTTTTCAAGTCTGGCAAATGGGGGATTCGTTTCGAAGGCAGCGAAGGATGGATACAGACATCGCCTTTCGATGCGTCTCCGAAGTCACTTTTAAAGTCCGTGATGGGGCCTGATGAGATTCACCTCTATAAAAGTAATGACCACAAGCAGAATTTTCTCGATTGTATTAAATCCCGCAAGGACCCGATAGCTCCTGCTGAAGTCGGACACCGCTCTGCGGCTATCTGCCATCTTGGTAACATAGCGATGCTAACCGGCCGAAAACTAAAATGGGACCCCGAACGTGAACAATTCATTAACGATACAACTGCGAATCAGATGCTGTCCAGGCCGATGCGTAGCCCGTGGCATTTGTGAGCACTTTTAAAGGGAGCATCGATCCGGTATGGTTAAATAATCACATCAGGTTACCAGGTTATCAGGGTATCAGGTAGTGGGCATCAGGTTACCAGGACATCAGGTTTGTTTTTCCTGATACTCTGATGACCTGATATCCTACATCCTGGTTTCCTGCTACCCTGATTCCCTGTTAAGGGTATTTGGCTCATATATCCTCAGTAGTCCAGCAGATAGGGCCTGAGTTAAATGCCGGTCTTGAGGTCTGTATAGGCTGGCGCTTTGTAGATATTTATCCTGGCCGACTTTTCTTCATTATGGTATCATTTCCAAGGTTCCATGAGAGCTCGCGATCCCGGCGCGCCGGGATAACTGCCAATATGTGAATGAAGACAGGATTTTCGGACGGGACAGGTGGGCATGGCGTCTCCGATGGTGGCGAATGCCTTTTGATAAGGGAGCTATGAAATGAATGGGATGTCGAAGAGTATACGGATTCGCCTGAGCATAATGATGTTTCTGCAATACATCATGTTTGCCGTGTGGTCGGTGCCCCTGGCGGCATATCTTGTCAATATTGGCATAGAAGGCTTGTACAAGGCCACTATCCTCAGCTCGATGGCGCTGGGCTGTCTGGCGGCGCCCATCATCACTATGATTGCTGACCGTCACTTTGCCAGTCAGAAGGTCCTGACGGTCCTGAACCTCTTGTGTGCAGTGCTGTTCTTCCTGGCAGCAAAACAGGAAAATGCGATGTCCCTGTTTGTCCTGTTATTGTTGGCAATGTTCTGTTATATGCCCACCTGGAGCTTAACAAATGCGATAGCCATGACCCACAGTCCATTGGAGAAGTTCCCACAGATTCGAGTGTTCGGCTCGATCGGATGGGTTGCCTCAGGCGTGTTCAGCCTTGTGGCTTTGTGGATATATGGAGCGAAGATTGATGGGACAGCGACTCCACTTTTATGCGGCGCGGGCATGGCTCTTGTCGCGGCCATCTTCAACATGACGTTACCTAACACTCCTCCACCAGGCAAAGGGAAGGAAACGTCGATTATTGATGCATTCGGCTTGCGGGCACTTACTCTCTTTAAGGATTTCAACTTTGTATTGTTCAGTATCATCTCAATGCTTATGATGATTCCCTTTACACTCTATTGGACCTATAACTCGGAGTTTCTCAAGGATAAGGGATTTGAGCTCATTACGTTTACCATGAGCTTGGGCCAGTTCGGTGAGATATTCTTAATGCTGCTGGTGCCGCTCGCAATCGCACGGAAAGGTATCAAGTGGACCATGACAGTTGGACTCGTTGCGACATTAGTGCGTTTTGTGGCTTTTCTGAGCGGCGGTTTGTTTGATTATACATGGTTGTATTTTGTAGCAATTCTTGTACATGGGATTATCTTTGGTTTCTTCTTTGTCGGAGGCCAGGTCTATGTTGACAAGAAAGCTCCTAAGGAGATTCGAGCACAGGCCCAGGGACTTATTGTTCTAATCTGTTACGGCATTGGAATGCTTATAGGGAACTTCTTTAACGGCAAACTGATCTCCCACTACATGACCGAAACTATCGTAGATGGGGTCACTCAGAAGGTCTATAACTGGAATACCATTTGGGCCATTACCACAGTCATATCCATAGTTTTGTTAGTGGCGTTCTGTTTGGTCTTCCGTGACGATGTAACAAAGACAAGTGAGCCGATGACAGTTTCACGAAGTTCTGATAAAGAAGAGATGAAAGAATCATAGGCTCATAGGCTCACCTTGCAGAAGATTGGCGGCATCGTGCTGCGTATAGCACGTGCCCTGTTCCATAACGGATGGTCCCGCAGGAAAGGGACCCATTTTAGGAGGATCACGCTATGAATGACAGAATTGTGAAAGAAAGATGGTTGGTAGCCAGCTTGCTCCTGGGTGGCGTACTATTGTTTCTGGCTGGGACATTGGACGCTGCCGTGCCGAAGCCTGCCCCCGCCCCGGATTCCACCGATGGAAAGGTGCGGATCATCTGCTTCGGCGGACATCCGGACGACAACGAGTTTCGTGCCGGGGGCGTAGCTGCAATGTGGGCAGCCCGGGGACATCACGTCAAGTTCGTCTCCTGTACGAATGGGGACATAGGCCACTGGGGTATGGCCGGTGGTCCCCTGGCCCAGCGCCGCACAGCCGAGGTCGAACGCTGCGCAGACATCTTCGGCATTGAAACCGAAGTGCTTGACATTCACGATGGCGAGATTATGCCGACCCTCGAAAATCGGAAAACCATTGTGCGCCTTATCCGCAAGTGGCGTGCAGATATTGTTATGTGCCATCGTCCGAATGACTACCATCCGGACCATCGCTATGTGGCGCTGCTGGTTCAGGATGCGGGTTACATGGTCACGGTGCCGTTCTTCTGTCCTGACACGCCCTACCTCAAACGTAATCCTGTGTTCCTGTACTATCAGGATCGCTTCCAGAAACCAAATCCGTTCACCGCGGACATTGTTGTGGGCATCGACGCCGTGATCGATAAGAAACTGGCAGCGGCCCTGGCCCTCGCATCGCAGACATTGGAAGGTGGCTGTGGAGGATCGGAGCGTTTGTATCCGGATGATCCGACCAAACGAAAGGCTCGCGAGCAGGAGGTCCGTAGACGCTTTGATCGTCGCTTCGCCGGTACCGCTAATCGGTTCCGCGAGCAGCTCACCGATTGGTATGGAAAGGAGCGGGCCAGGAAGATCAAGTATGCCGAGGCATTTGAAATCTGTGAATACGGTCGACGTCCGTCAAATAAAGAGATTCGGAAACTGTTTCCGTTCTTCCCCAGTCCATAATGGGTGCAACAGGCGGCAGATTCACAGCCCTGTTTCGATAGGAGAAGCCAATATGAGCATGGAACAGATTCTCAAAGCAAGGCAGGAGCGAATCGATACTCTCCACGAGATACAAAGAGAGAGAGCGGCACTTTTGGTGATTGATATGCAGCGAGGATTCCTCGAGCCTGGCGCAGCTTTAGAAGTGCCACCCGGCCGTGAATTGATACCCTGCATCAAGCGGCTGATTGACTGCTGTCGGGAAATTAGTGTTCCTGTAATCTTTACAGAGTTCGTGTACTCCAGCGCACTACCTTGCCTGAGGGGCGATCCATTCGGCCCAGAGCATTTGCCATCTGAGGCAGGCAAGCCAACAGGCTTCGGTTATCCATCTGATAACTGCCTTGTTGGCGAGGAGGGTATGAACTCACCGGACACAATCTCTGAGTTGGCTCCAGCGAGAGATGAGCTTGTCGTACGCGCTCACGCATACGACAAATTCTATGACACCAATTTGGACTATGCTCTCCGGAGCAGGGACATTCGCTATCTTATCATCACCGGCATTATGGCCGACATTTGCGTTAATTGTACCCTGCTCAGCGCTTCTACTCGTGAATACCGTGTCACCGCTGTTACTGACGCGATAGCCACACTCTGGCCAAACATACTTGAAGCCTGCTTCGACATTTGGAAGCGGAAGTTTGCGAGATTGAGGACTACTGAAGAAGTGATAACGGAATTAGGGAAGGAGTAAATGGATGCCTTCAAGGCCTATTGGAGAGCTGTCCTTGTAGTCGCGCTCGCGATGATTGCGCCAGCTACGGCTACTGTACCTCCCTATCCACCGAGTTCGGTGATTGAGGCAATCAACTGGCATGTGGATACACATCGAACGGATGCAGGTGGAAGCGACCTGTGGCCAACCACGTGGGGAGCGGATGGACACATCTATACTTCCTGGGGTGACGGTGCCGGATTCGGGTCGGATTTCCCTGACGAGGGTGGGCCTGATCGCGTGTCGTTGGGATTCGCGCGGATTGAGGGACTGCCTTCGGATAACTGGATCGGCATCAATATCAACGGTGGCAAGCAAGCTGAGAACCCACCTTCGTTCCCAAAACGAGGGAAGTGCGCGGGGATGTTGTCCGTAAGGGGCACACTTTATGCCTGGATGAATTTGCAGGACGACACCTGGCCTCACGTGAATCATGCACTCGCGTGGTCCACGGACAAAGCCGCAACCTGGACACGAGCTCCTTGGGTATGGCCCAAAGGAGAAGGCAACTTCAAGCCACAGACATTCCTTCAGTTTGGCAGAGACTACGGAGGGGCGCGCGATGATTACGTATACGTTTACGGCCGGAATGAAGCGGGCTGGGGCAAAGGAACACATGGCTACCTTGCCCGTGTGCATAGGGACAGAGTTCAAGACAGGGGCGCTTACGTGTTCTTCACGGGTGTCGATGCACTTGGGCGGGCGCAATGGGATGCAGATGTCGGCAGACGTCGACCTCACTTTACCGACCCAAGTGGAGTGGAGAGCATTACTGTGGTCCATAACAGAGCACTGAATAGGTACATCCTAACCTGCCACCGCGGCGATCAAGGGACATTTGGGATATTTGACGGACCGGAGCCGTGGGGGCCGTGGACTACTGTGGCCTACTATGACAACTGGCTGGGGCTGAAAGGAAAAGGGAAAGGACGCGATATGCTCTTTGTCAATATTCCGGCAAAGTGGATCAGCTTTAATGGCAGGACTTTATGGGCTGTATACAGTGGTGGACTGGACAGCTTCAATATGATCAAAGGAACGCTGAAACTGGGCGGAGATGCTTCATCGCAGACAGATGTGGGCTCTGACTGAGCCGTGACAACTCCAGTGGGCTGAACGTGAAGACGGATTAGCATGCCGAACAAGTATGAGCGAGTTGGAATACCATAGAACTGAGTTTTCAGTAAGACAATCTCCGAGCCGCGACTCTTACGCATTACCGTTAGCTAAGGATCTGAGTCAAATTCCAAGTAGAATCAGGCTTATGTGGTTAACTGTGTTTGGCTTGGCTTTGATGTTCTGCGGGCCGGTGCGTCCGGCAACGTATCATGTGGAACAAAGCCACGCCCAGGCAGACGATGAGAATCCGGGCACGGAGGCATTGCCGTGGAAGACAATAAACCATGCCGCGGCGGTGTTGCAGGCCGGAGATACTGTTCTGGTGAAGAAAGGAACATACAATGTTGGGGCTTCCCCAAACTGGGCGGTGCCGGCAGTCAACCCATCCCATTCCGGCACACAGCGCGACCCGATCACGTTCAAAACCTATCTGGGGCACGCAGTACAGATCACTACCGCCGGTGGTCAGGCCGCCATTGGTAGCAACAGCAGGGACTACATCGTTTGGGAGGGCTTCGTCGTCAATATGGCCGACAGGGCCAAAGGGATTCTCGTCATGGGCGCCAAGGGGTGCACGATCAGCCGCTGCGAAGTCATCGGCAATTACATTGCCTCCACCGACAACCACGACGGCATACGGATTGAAAGGGCCCCTGATTGTCGTGTACACCATTGCATTATTCGCGGCATCAAGGGTAACAGCATCAATAGTGCTGGTATCAAAGTCTACAGCAAAGGCGCCAAACATGTGATCATCGAGGACAACTACATTCATGGCAATACTGCCGGCGTCTTTGACAAAGACTTTGGCGTCGAGAACACCTATCGACGAAACTACTTCACCCGAAACAGGACCCAGTTCTATGGAAACAATCAGGGAGGGCCGGCTCGGTACTACATTTACGACAACGTGTTTGATGGCAAGATCGAACTTCACGCAGCTAATACAGGCACCGAAATCCACGATAATCTTTTACGTTGCGACCAATTGGCAGGAGCATGGGCTGGCGGTGTCGTTAGTACCAAAATCTGGAACAATATAGTTATTTCCAAAGGCTCTTCCATTATGGCCTGTCAAATCAAAAAACAACAGCTAAGTTCTGCGCTGGCATACATGGATTACAATATATACGACGCCAACCCTATCTATGATTTTGGAGAGTATACTTCGAATCATCAGCGACTCTTGTTTGACCAAATGCGATCCGCAGGCTTTGAAGAGAATTCGCATGTTGTTTCAAGTACGAAGGAGATTTTTGAGGACGAGAAGTCTTATAGACTCTTGCCCAAGTGGAAGACTGTGGGCCGATATGGTGACGCTGCGGGCCCGGCAAATATTGCTCTTATTCTTGATATTGCCCGCTATGGTCCGTTCGGGAACCGCAAGAGAAGCTGCAGCAACTCTCAGACATTGGAGGTAAAAAAATGGAAAAATTAGAGAAGGTCAACCCAGCCCATCCGATGGGCGGGGTGGGGATATGGTCGACGATCCCTGGCCGCCGGCGGGCGAGCTGTCTTTCCTTCGCTTCTACATCGTGTGTTGCCTCACTACGCTCAAAGTTCTGTTCCGGCCTGCTGGTTAGGCTTTGGCCAGGCTGGATTGTCCAGCTTGTCCGCACCAGTTTTGCCTGACGCACATTTGATAAGGCATCTTCACCCTCGGGCCCTTTCAAAACCTCCTTGGCCCATAATGTGGAGGTTCCTGGCCGAGTTCGTAGCAGCCCAGGTCAGGTGCTTTTCCGACAAAACCGTCGGTGACTTGCGGCAGGGCAATGCCCGCATCGACTACATTTTCGTTCTTCTTCAGCCGCAGGTCGTAATCTCCGGGTTCACAAGTCCCTCCCTTTTCCGGCGGCCCGGCGTTGACAAAGATGTCGTAGTCTGCCAGGATACCGTGCTCCTCGAGCCCCGTGGCCTTGAAGAACTCTTCAATCGACTGATATCTGCCGACATTTCCATTGTGGCTTGTCCACTTGAGCAGCCGATCGGGCTCGTTGCGACGGTATGCGTTGTAATCCATCGTGCTGTAGGCCGTTGGCGAACCGGACTCCATTGCGTATCCCTCGCCGCCCATGAAAAGGTTGTTTCTGAAGTGACCGTTTTGCCAGATGGCCGGTGGACGGAAACCATATCCGGCACAACATGATGTGTTGTTATATGCCTCGATGCCGGCAGGATAGTTGTTCAGCTTATAGCTGAGGCTGGTGATTGCGTACAGTTCGTTGCGGATCAGGTAGACAGGGCCGCCGTAGAACGGTTGAGTGGACATGCCTGTGTGCGCGTTATAGCAGCGGTTGCGATAAAACCGCACGTTGTGGCAGCCGTAGTCCGCCTCGAATGTGTCATCCTGCGCCCAGGAGAGGTCGTTATTATAGAAGTCGATGTTCACGCAGTGCTTCGTTACATCATCGACCGGTGGGCCGAAGTTGTAGATCGCGGCTGAATCGCTGAATCTCGTGATGCGGTTGTAGCATATCACGTGGCCGCGTCCGTAGATGTTGATACCGGTGTGGCCGGGACTCATATATGTCTTCGATGGTCGGGGATACCACGTTGTATTGATGCCGACGATCTCGTTGTCCGAGATGTACCAGTCCCTGGAATTCTCGCACCCGGTGTTAATTCCGTATACCACGTTGTGGATCCTGCATCCACGGACGACAAGACCCTGGGAACCGCCCGGTTTTGCGGCATAGATAGCCATCTGGGCGTTGCGGAAGGTCAGTCTTTCAAAATGCAGATGATGCGTGCCGTTGAGCGTCACGATCCTTGAGCGGCTGCTGACTCCCTGGCCTTCTAAAATCGCCTCACCATTGGTCGGGCCGCGAAAAACGATAGGTTTCTTGGCTGTGCCGGACTTCTTCAGATCAAACGGCCCCTTATAGATGCCCGCGCACAGTAGAATCACGTCGCCGGGCTCCGCTTCTTCAATGGCAGCCATGAGTCCCTTCTCGGCTGTGGCCTTTATCGTTCGCCCGCCTTCGAAAGCCTTGGGTTCGGCCCGCGTCATACTGGTGACGATCCTTGGCTCTGGCGGTGCGCCGCCATCCGGATCGGACATGGTGAATCGCACTTCATATGCCGTAGCCGGTTCCAGGAACAACACGCTGCCGGCGAACAGGTTGCCTGTACGGTACGGCCCATATTGCTGGTTCGACACCTCGTGATGAGCACGCAGCATTGGCAGAGCGTTCTTCCACTGTGCCTTGCCCTTTTTCCTGAACGCAACGGCGACCGACGCGTTCCGGTTGTTGTCACCCTCGATGTACCACCGGAAGCCCAGATTCTCTATTGTAGGAGGATCAACAATGAATCGTTTCGGCACAATCTCGTCCGTTTGTGGACCCACTTCAAAGCCGACCCCGGCGCGCCGGGGCTGCGGGCGTGCTCGAGCAAATACGGTCAGCGCGATCAGCGGCAAAACAGCTGCGGCCGTCACAAGCCTGGTAAAACATATCCGTGTCTCTTTCATTGTTCTCTATTCCTCTCTGGAGATGGCAATCTGCTCAGCATAAAACCCGCCATCCAAACCTGTGTGGTACAAGCTATTAGGATTACTATCAGGTGTGTTCTCATAATTTCACTCCGTTTAGTGAGTATCCGGGACAGCAATGGACAGAAAGCCGAGAGGCAATGCGCTATTTTACAATAGTATGCTTCAATGGCCTTCTAACCGAAGATGGATGAACTCCCGCCTGCATCGCCATCAACATGCCGGCTGCCTCTATATAGTTGTCTACATATATGAACTTCTTATGCTCAGGATGTTTCAAACAAGTTTTATTCTCCCTTACTACAACCACTGGAATATTGGCGTCTAAACAGGCCTGATGAGGAACTCCAAAACAGCCATACGGGGACACCATACAGTCTACATCCTTCGCACTTATTCCCTTTTCGTAATTGATGCGAGGAGCTTTGTGGAGACCTTTAAGCAAGCAATGTATAAAATTCTCAGTAACTATTTCTACCGCCATTCTCGGATCTATAACTTCAGCAAAACCCTCTATGGAATAATCTACCGGACCATGAGCTACAGGTTTATCTAATGCATCCGCTATCAATTTTGAGGCTACTGCCTCAACTCCGCCGACTGGATTTACACCGCCGTGCATAAAATAGTCCTTGAGGGTTTTCTTGTCTATTGTGATGGGAGTAGCAATACCTAACGCATCAAATTCGTGCTCTCTCACCTGCTCTACCAGTTCTTTCCAGTTCTTCACTTCTCCGGTTGCTGTCCCGTCTTTCATCTGGGCTATCAGTTGCAGTGGAACTCTGAGTTCCACTATTTCAGCATCTAATCCTATTGTTGCTCTTGCTGCAGATACAGCATTTATGGATTGATAATCGGCCTTGTTTACTGTTACTAAGACTTTATTCGAGAGAACTCTCTCTAAACGAAGCTCTCCCTTCAAGAATCTGTCCAATATGCTTCCTTCCACATATAAACAATTCTCGGGCATCTCATTTATATCTGATGCATTTACAACATTTGGATGCAAAATGAGAGTATCACAGCAGGAAGCCAATAACCTGGCAGCCGGATTAGCATCGCCACAATGCCCGCCGATTTCACATCCAATCCCCGTTGGAATTATCATTACCACATTCATGTGTTGCTCCTTCAAACCAAGATTCAGTTGACCTGCCTGCTATTTTCTTGGTCCCGTCTCAACGAGAGCGTTCGACATGTCTTGGTCTCATAGCCTACCCAATAAAAGGTGTCCTCCTCCCTTATCATATGCCCGCCATTACACCAGATTTCATTGCCGCTGGTGTCCTTCCAAACGGTATCATTTCGGATGGTTCCCACGTACTTTCTGTCTGTTGACGGCAGTTCAGCCTGATGGGTTGACCGGAGGCTGCTGCGATTCTCATAATAACTAATGATCTTGTATCCGCATCCTTCACTGATTATATCCAGCCGTCCATCTTCGTTAATATCCGATAGCTGCAACTTGTGACTTGCATAGCTGTCACCGCTTATGTTTCTCTTGCTCCATGAGGGAGAACGCCTGTTTCCTGTGTTCTCATAAACATATACGTGATGTACTTGCTGAGTCCAGCGGTCAAAGTCCAGATCGCAGGTTACTATGTCGTAATCACCATCAAAGTCAAGGTCCAGTACGGCTAAACCCTCCGGGTGGAGGATCGAACTATCCACTTCATGTTCAATCCATTTGCCAGACTTTGGATTAACCGGACACTCAAACCAGAAAACGCCTTTTCCATGGTGGCCTGCACTGACAATCAGGTCCAGGTCTCCATCGCTATCCAGGTCTCGCAAAAGAGCATTCGAAATGCCGTGTGTGGTAGCTACCTCGTGCCAGATCCAGTTGCCGCTTGGTTCATTAGGGGCTTCGTACCAGCCGTTGCTAAAAGCGATGTCCACGTTCCCGTCTCTGTCGACGTCCCCGGTGTCCAGACCAGCGTGACAATGTGAGCGGCCTTCATTACGCTTACTTTCAACAGTATGGCTTTCCCACAACTGCGTAAGGGTGCCGGAGGGTCTAAACCACTTGATAGCAATGTCTGACGACCAGTAGCCGCCACTGTTCAAGGTGGCGATGAACTCATTTGCTTTGCCGTCACCATCCAGATCGGCGCATATCAGATCGTGAAGAAATCCATTCGCGCTGCTTAGTTTATGATAGTCCCAAACGTGTTTGCCCAGCCGACCGGGGTTCTCCCACCAGCCAAGGTCGCTGCGATATTTCGCGCCGATTACGTCGAGATCACCATCACCGTCCACATCATGCAAGCACGCCCCATTCAAACCCATGTTGCCGGTGCTGTCTAAATTGCCATGGCGTATCCAATCCTGTCTATTTGGGGTGCCGTCATTTTCATAGACAAATAGTGCTCTGCCGCCACCGGCCACAATATCCACGTCCCCATCACCATCCATATCCCCGGCTCGAACAAAACCGGGCTTGCCGTTACCCCCGTAGTCCCGATCAACGTAAAACCGGCTGAACATAAATTCCGTTTTAGGTGCCTCGGCAGCGCAAAGGATTTGGGACAACAAGCTTATTAAGATTCCTAACTTGGACAGACACCGTGTTCGCATCTTGCACCTTATTTGTCTCGTTGGCCAGAGTACAGGTATTGTATTGTAGGGCACCTGGCGTTTCACATCAAGACAGCGTGCTTCAATCCCCTGTTTCTCAGCTTTTTTTGGCTTGGTGCACCTACAACCGCAATACAACCCGAAAGCTCATTATCTGCCAATTCCGCAAAAACACTCATCTCATAAGTGCTGTAGTATCAGCGAGTTATAAAAAACGTAACAATTGTACATAGGTTTCAATGACCGATCATCGGCTCTTTGTCTTGCTGGCTCTTAAGGTCCTGATTTGTAAACGCAAAACTGGCACTCTCTATAAAGTCATGTCTTGGCGTCGTAGGCTCCGTATTCGTGCCCTGTCTCATACATGGCGCAAACGTTCTCACTCGGCACATCAGTCTGTAAGACATGGCAGGGAGCAAGGATAAAACCACCGCCGGAACCAAGGATATCGATCATCCGCTTGACGTTCTCAGCAACCTCCTGCGGTGATCCTTGCGGCAAAACGTATTGTGTGTCAATCGATCCATGCAGACAAATACGCGAGCCATATTCTGCTTTGATCTGAGCAGGATCCATATTGGCGGCACTGACCTGAATGGGATCGAGTATGTCGACGCCGATCTCAATTAGCGCATCAATAAACGCAGTGATGCTGCCACAACTGTGAAACATCACCTTTGTGTCATGACTGTGGGCGAGGTCCACCAGCAGTCTTAATCGCGGTGCGATGAACTGTCTGAACATAGCCGGGCTGATCAATGGCCCACGTTGCGTGCCGACGTCATCACCAATCCGAAACAGGTCAATGCGTCCCTGCGCTGCGATCAGCATCTTGTCATAATAGGCCACATAGAAATCTGCAAACTTGTCAAATACGCCACAGGCCAGTTCAGTCTCAAGTGCCATATCCGTGAGGATCTTGTCCATACCGCAGAGGAGCATGGGGTGCTGCAACACGCTGGCTCCAGAGGTCATGATGGCAAAGTCTTTCCAAGGCTCCAAAGCGTACCCAAATCCTTCGAAGTCAAACCAGTCCACATTGGGCCACACATGGGCCTCAATATCCTCCAGACTGTAGGCGCGGGCAAGAGGGAAATCGACGTAGCAGTCCTCCGGCCCCGTCGCGGTTTGCATGAGCTTGCGCCGCATGCCCCAGTAGTCCTCTTGCACGCCGCCGCCCAAGTTGCGATCCTTTGGAATCGGTCCGCAGTAGACTGGATCGACCACACCTCGGATGTCAACGATATCCACATGGAGTTGTAGTAGCAATTCCCTCAGCGAGGATGCACCAAGGTCCTCCATAAGCCGCTTCATCGTGGCAGGATTAGCATTGAAGTCCATCGGGACCCGATCAGGCCGGCTCAGGGCGACCGCTGTCATAACACGTTCTTTCGAAGTCATCTTTACTGCCTTCCTCAGACACGATCACTTTGCGGCGCTTCTACCTTTCACTCAAAGCATAGAGATTTCTCTGTTGGTCGAACAGTCTTAGTCCTTGAGAAACCTCCGCCAGTCCTGCCCTTTGGTGAGCCACTCAAGATTGAAGTGGGCTACGGCGATGCTCTCGTAAAGCTTCTTCTTGCCTCGCTCGAAAAGCAGAAAAACGCTGCCGTTCTTTCCGGCCGCCAAGGACGAATAGGCACTGGGGCCTTCGTACACCAGCCGCTTGGCCGGCCAGGTCTTTGCGCCATCGAAGCTCGCCCAGACCGTCATACGCACGCGTGAAGAACCTGGATTGTCTGGCGTACTGAACAAAAGTACATCCTTGCCGTTGGTTGCTTCAAGGGGCAGACGCACCAGCCCTGCGTTGCATCCATAACTCGGCTTGGTGCCGTATTTGAAATAGAATGGCTGGCCGACTTCGTAGAGGTATTCGCAGACCTGCCAATCCGTCCACATGTGTCCACCATCGTAGCTCCAGGCGATCCGCCTGCGATGGTCTACTGCCATGTGACAGCGTGAGTTGTAGTAGATATGACCACTGGACAGCTCCGCCAAGGTCCCTTCTCCGGTCCCGCTCTGCACCGGCCCGCTCGTCTGCCAGGTCTTTCCCCCGTCATCGCTGTAGATTGCCGTGTTGTGGTTGTACGGCCACCACTCCTGGTCATTGTTGCCCTTAGGTGGCTGTATCCGAGCGGGCATTAGCAGCCTGCCCTTGTGCTTGCCGTAGCGTAGTGTAATTCCCGATTCCGAACAGGCCGTTTGCACGGGTACTGCGTCTGGGCTTCCGTGGCCGACCGCATTGGGCCTAATTATGATCTCTTCTCTTTTCCAAGTCTTGCCTTGATCGCGGCTTCGCCAGAGGTACCCGCCCTTTGCGCGAACCACCATTACATCGCCGGTGTTCTCATCGACGATCGCACTGCCCCCGGCGTCAGAGCCGACTTCCTGGATAGGCCCCCAGTTCCTGCCGCCGTCCTCACTGCGGCGCAGGACCCGGCCGGATTTGGCAAAAGCCAGGACAGTTCCGTCAGTTGCCACGACAATGTTCGCAATGCGCACTGAGGTGAAGAGGTCCTGTATCTCCAAAAACGGTGCAGCCTTCGGCCGCGTCTTTTCCTCTTCAGCCCAGCTTGCTCTTGGAAACAATGAGACCATCATACAACTTATAAGAAACATTTCTTTGCTCAACATATATTCCTCCTGTCAGTGTTCGCTCTCTTGGCGGCAAACCATCGAGATAGCGGACCTTCGTCTGATCTGTTTGATTTCAAAAGCATTGAGGACTGCCTTCGAGCCTTCGCGTCCTCGCCTGGCCGGGTCGGGATAGTCGTTGTTGCCCCCGTCGATGACTACCAAAACATCATTGGAGCCGTCCGTCTTGAACCGGATCACTGACTTACCGACCTTGGCGTCCGAGGTCGTGCTGGTCACATCAATATCGCGGGCCTCCTGGATCGAAGCAACGCCTTTGCCCGTGCCTGTGCCGATGTCCCATCCGCGATAGCCCGGAAGCGGTTGGGCGGGCAGCGGCATGGCGCGCACCAGCGGCAGGTTCGGCATGCGCGAAGGCTGATCCAGGCTGTTGCGCGTGCTCTGCTTCCTCGGCTCCCAGTGGTTGTGGTAGCACGTCATTTCGTATTCGCCGGCAGGCAGGCCATTGATGCGCATAAGGATGTCTCCCGTTCGCTCTCCGCCCCAGTCGATGTTGTGGTACCAGCCGTTGGCGATAGGGTCTCCTTTTGGCTTGCCGGTCGGTCGTCCCCCGCCGCCGAGGTTGTCGCGGCTCATGCCGTACACGGCGAATCCCCCATTGCCGTGGCTACCGCAATCGAGCATAACGTGCACGCCCGTGCCGTCGAGCCCGGCCGTACTCGGTGGATTTTTCCCGCTCGAGCCATCTTCCCAAGTGGCGTCGTGCATGTACATGTCAGCCCATCGAGACGCCACGAACGGCGTCCAACCCGGCTTGAGCGTGCCAGGCACAGGCGTGGGATCCTTCTCGCTTTTCGGTAACGCCAGATCGACTTTCAACGCAATCAGGGTCTTGTCCTTTTTCTTCATTAGCGTTCGCTCGAAGAAGGCCTCTCTGGCCGGGCCGGTCTCTTCGATGTTGCGGGCGAACACGCCATGGCCGGATCCATCTTCGTATCGCATATACGTGACATCCTTGGCGCCGGCTTCGCGTAGTGCTTTTACGAAGTCGTCCGAATTACTTACCGGGACCACACGGTCCGATTCTTCGTGGATTAGAAGAAAGGGCGGTGCCGTATCGCTGACATAGGTCATGGGGGCGATCTTCTTCCTGTCCTCTTCTGACGAGCTTCGGATGCGGGGACTGGTCGGCGTAGCACTACAGACTACCGCTTGAACCATGCTCGAAAACTCCCGCCACGGTCCATCACCTTCCAGCCCCGCCGAGGCTGGGCATACCCCCAGCATAGCGGCGAGGTGCGCGCCGGCAGAATTGCCGTACGCGCCGATGCGGTTAGGATCGACGTTGTATTTCTTGGCATTGGCGCGCAGCCAGCGCACGGAGCACTTTACGTCCTCGACGCATGCGATCTTTGTTGTCGTGCCTGTGCTGGTCAGCCGGTAATTGACGCTTACGCACACATAGCCCTTAGCGGCGAACTCCAAGGTAGGGTTGAGAAAACTGCCCTTCCTCTTATCTCCTGAGGACCAGCCGCCACCGTGAATGAAGACGATTGCCGGCCGCGGCTTGACGCCACGCTTCGTCGGCATAGCCAAGTCGAGTTTCCATGCATTGTTACCTTCACGGTAGGCGATGTCGGGCAGGATAGTGACTCCTTCGGGCGCTCGCTTGAGTAGTTGTTGGGCTGTCATGGTTTGCTGGTTGCCGGGCCGACGGTTTCTGGTATTCCGGGCGAAGCCGCCACGTGTCAAGCGATCCGCCAGTTGACCAAGTTCATCCCGGTCCAGGAAGTCATCCTTGTTTGTATCGTTGCGGGTGAAATTTGACTTCATCAGCCCGATCGCTTCGTCACGACTGATCTTGCCATCCTCGTCCTTGTCCTGCCGATCCAGCCAGTTCTTTATTCGTTCCTCTTTAGTTGGACGATCAGATTGCCCTCTCTCAGCCGCCTCGGCTCCGTGCAAGACTGCAAAAGAGAGAGTCAGGAAAAGACAAATAATTGGAAGTAAGAATACTCGGTAGTTCATAGCAAGGCTCCTGATAAGTTCTGCAGTTGATTCGATACACACAGCCATCTGCCTGTGCCTCCGGCCACCACAAGAAACACAGGCCATGAGCCATCCGGAGAACCGCCATGGCGTATCTGAAGATTTCACTCTGCTCAGAATACCACCCTTTCCCAGCAGGAACAACGGAACTCTTTTCGTCGGTCGACGCCTACAACCCGATGGCCCGTTATCTGCCAATTCTGTAAAAACAGTCATGCCATAAGCCCATTACTATCAGTGATTTATGAAAAAGTGAAAATTCAGCAAAGGTTTCAATGACCGAGTTCAAAAAGTGCGCCTATAATCCACCTTCCCCAGAATATTCCACAAGAATATGAATATAGCCAAGCACCTGCGCGTATATTATGTTAGAATAGTACACGGTTACGACGTAGTCAAATTGTGAACGTTATGAAGCTATCTATCTGGAAAAACTCGATTTGGATAGATACGAGCCTGGCGCTGTAGCTGGGCCCGAAGAAGGAAGGGACCGACAAGGTCTAAGGAAAGGAGCGGTTATGGCTTATTCCAAAAGTTTCAAGAAGTGCGTAATCACCGTACTGGCAGTACTGACGACAGTCGGTAGTGCCTGGGCAGGAGACGCGGCGAAAAAAACGGGGGGCTGGGCATTGCAGATACTTCCGGCCGAGACTCTGTTCTGTGTCAAGGTAAACAATCTTGACAGCACCTGCACGGCCGTGAATGAGTATCTTAAGGGTGTTGCCCCGGAGTCGTTCGATGCTAAAGATGAGGTACTTTCCAAACTGGTAGAGATGCTGGGCAGCAAGAGGCCGAGGGGAGTTAATGTAAAGGGAACCTTCGCGATATTCGGTGTAAACCTGTCGAGTAAGGAGTCTGCGGTCAACCCCTTTGCCAACTTATTTATAGGGGCTTTAGTACAGGTCAGGAATTACGACAACTTCGTCTCCAGAAATCCAAACGTGGGTGAAGCCGACGATGAGGGTATCTCCAAAATAACAGTGGACGGGCATGAAGAAGCGGTCGTGACGAAGAAGGGCCGGTTTGCTGTAATGTGTCCGACCAGGTCCCGGGACAAGCTAATACGCTTCAAGAAGATGCGGATCGGCAAGAAACGCCGATTGGGTGCTTTGCTGGACGAGAGCGAGAAGGAGTTGTTGAGGGCTTCGCCTATCTGGCTGTACGGAAATGTGCAGCAGGGTTCGAAGCTGTTCGCACCGATAGTTTTTGCGCAGCTCGAGATGATGAAGGTGATGCTGAAGAAGGCACAGAAGCAGGGCAATGCCGCCATGGTGGATCCTGCCGCCATTGCCAGCTTCTACAGTGAGATATTCGAGATACTGCTCAAGGGAACCGACCGTCTCAGCATCGGGATTGTGCCCACTGCCGAAAAGTGCACGTTTACGCTGCAATGCAAGGCCGTTGACGGCACGCTCCTCGCACAGTTGCTGGTCGCGCCCGAGGGCGGTGACCTCAGCGAATTGCTCGGCTATCTTGAGAACGGGGCATTCGCGAATGTTGTCACTAAGGTCAACCGAAAGGGCATGAACCTTGGCTACATGAAAATGATCGATCTTTTCGCCGCCATATCACCCGATGCCATTGGCAAGGCCGAGACGGACAAGCTCAAGAAGCTGACCGCCAAGTTTATCAATGCCATTGGCGATTGTGTTGGGATATCGATGAAGTCCGGCGGCGAGAAAAGCGGGCCGTTCTCCTTTAAGTACGTTATCCAAGTCAAAGACGAACAAGCCTTCAAAGAGGTCATCGAAGAGGAGTTCAAGATGATCGACGAAGGGATGTTCGATAAGATGTACAAAGGCTTCGGCCTCGATATCCATTTGGAAATCGAGCGCGAGACAGCTACTTACAGGGGCGTAGAGATAGGCTCGGCCAAGCTGTCATTCAAAATGGCCGACGAGGATTCGCCCGAAGCCGAGATGATCGATAAGATCTGGGGTAAGGGGCTGCAATACCGCTGGGCACTGCTTGATGGCTACTGTGCCTACGCGTTCGGCGGCGACAGCGATAAAATCATCCGCAACCTCATCGACCAGGTCAAGGCTGGTGGGCCGGACGAGTTAGCTTCAGAGATCGAGACTGCCGTCGACATATTTGTAGGGGACGATGAGGAGTATGATTTCGGCGGGACGGTCAACTTCGTGCGGATGCTTAACATGATGTCTGGATTTATTGCGGCCTCGGGTGGGCCTCAGATCAAACCTCTGGATATGCTGACAAAGAGCAATATTGTTTTTGCCGGTCGGGCCCGAGAGGGTAAGCTGCTCGTCGAGAGTGTGCTGCCGAAACAGCATCTGCTCGAGATCAAGGCCGCGGGTAAGAAGTTCGGTGAAGAGATGGAAAAAGGCGTGAAGGAGATGCAAAAGAAGAAGGAGAAGAAATAAACCGAGGAGAGTCCCGGTTCGGATGATATACGATAGACCAGTGATATAGTACAGAGCCTTAGAACAAAGTAGCAGTAAAACCGACGCTATTTACCTCAGAGGCAAAGTGATACTGATATGGGAAAGTTATTGATTGATTTATCAATATTATAATCAATCACCGCGTCGAGTAGACGTACCATAGCTCTCTCATTTAGGCGTGTTTTTTGTTCTCCTTTTCTCAGCTTTTTTAGCTTGGTGTGACTACAACCAGGATACAACTGTACAACCTCTTATCTACCAATTCGCCAAAAATACCCATGTCATAAGCATTGTGTTGTCAAAGATTTATGAAAAAGTCAAAATTTAGCGCCGGTTTCAATGTCCGTTGCTTTTGAGCACACACTTGCGGTCCCATTACAATTCCCGCAGGCAGAGTCACCCAATATCCGAATTATTGGCCTTAAGAATGCTGTCGATACAAGGAATCAGTTCTTGCCTTCTCAATACAAGGGCCTCTTGTCTGTCACCCTGTTCAGAACCGCTTTATGTATCCTGGGCTATGATGGCGGCCCCGGGACTGGTTTTTTAATAATTCTTCACTGGAATTACCAAGACTATACTTATATAATCATGTGTGTCGTTGAAGATTAGATCTGTTATCAGTAGTAGGATTGTCAACGGACAGTAGTCAGAGATTGATGCATAGGAGAGACGGCCACATGAAGACAATGAAAACGAAAATAAGTAGGCGTACGTTCATTAAGTCCTCAGGTATTGCGCTGGCACTGCCGACCATTATTACCTCAAAGGCTTTGGGAGCACTTGATGGTACGCCCCCGGCCAGCCAACGTATTACCCTGGGTGGCATTGGAATGGGTGGCCGGGGATCAGGCAACATCAGACAATTGATGACGGACAGGCGTGTCCAGTTCGTTGCTGCATGTGACGTGAAACACAACGCGCTTAGGGCATGGAAGAACAACAAGAACGTGGATACCTATTTCGACTATCGCGAGCTGGTCGCTCGCGATGACATTGATATGATTATGTGCGGTACGCCTGATCACTGGCACGCGCAGATTACCATCGACGCAATGAAAGCCGGCAAGGACGTCTTCTGCGAGAAACCCTTAAGCCTGACCATAGGTGAGGGACGCAAGATGGTAGAGACGGCCCGGACTTACGGGCGCGTCTTTTCTTGCGGCAGCCAGAGGGTAATCGGGGATTATGGACGGCTGGCCAGTGCGGCACGGAGCGGCAGGTACGGCAAGATACTGGAGGGGCATGCCAACCCCGGTGGCCCACCGCGTATGTGCTACCTGCCGGGTGTGACGATTCCGCCGAACACAATCGAGTGGGACCTGTGGCTCGGACCTGCACCTTGGGTCCCATATCATCCATACCGCTGCAGCAGCGCATATGGATTGGGCGGACAGGGATTCCGCACCTGGTATGACTACTCAGGCGGTATGATGACCGATTGGGGCGGGCACAAATTCGGCGGCGCGACGCATGGCATGGGCGTAGATCACACTGGGCCAACCCAGATCAAGTATCCTGACGGCAAGGAGTACAAGTACCTTACATATATCTTCAAGAATGGCATGAAGCTCATCAAGAGTAACCGCCAGGGATACATGTGCGAAAAGGGTTGGGCCGAGCCATGGAACGGAATGCCTGTTCCTCCTCCGGGCCTACGCTGGTATGAAGAGGGGGCCCGCTCTCCGCATGAGGACTGTATTAATTGTATCATAGAACGAAGGCGTCCTTTCCGCGATGTGGAATACGCGCATCGTGTAGCAAGCGTCTGTCATCTCGGCAACATCTGCTTCAGGCTAAAGAGGGACCTGAAGTGGGATCCAGACAAGGAAGAGTTCATCAATGACGAGGAGGCCAACAGGCTCGTAGATAGGCCGAGACGCGGGCCGTGGCAGATATAGACCGGTGTGATTCCGGGGACTACGGTGAGTTGATTCTAATATCTGAGGTTTTTGAAAGTAGGATACGAAATGATGAGCAAGAGAATCGCAGTGATGTTGATAGTTTGTATCTTGGTGACGCAGGTGTCGTTCGGTGACGTCTGGGAAGATATCGCAGGATACGAGTACGGTGACGAGCCAAATCCATGTGAGCAAGCGGAAATGCTGCTACAAGAGACTCCCATCAACGAGTACGACCAGGTCGAAGAGAAGCTTATTGCTGTTGCAGCCTCGAAAGATGCAACGCAGGCAGGTAAGGCTATTGCCTGCCGTTTCCTGCAACAGGTGGGTACGGAGAGATGTATTCCTGCCGTGTCCGGTTTGCTTTATGACGAAATTCTTTCCGACTATGCGAGGCTCGTGCTGGAGCGGCTGAAGTGCGAGGAGGCCGACAAAGCAATGCGTGAAGCGCTGGAGAAGACTCCAGATAGGGTCAAGATCGGCATTTTGGGCAGCCTCAGGGAGCGCCGAGACGAAAAGGCCGTCAAATCGGCAGGCAAGCTTGTGCACAGCAGTAATTCTGCATTAGCTAAGGCGGCCATCCAGGCGATCGGAAAGATCGGGGGTAAGGAGGCAGCAGAGTGCCTATCGTCCATGAAACCGGCAGAGAAACTTGTGCCGATCCAGATGCAGGCGATGGTCGAATGCGCCCGGTCCCTTTCGGGTAAAGATGCGGTCTTTCTGTGCGAGAAGGTCCTTGCGGGAACCTACAGTCCCTGCCGCATAGCGGCGCTGAGAGAACTGACAAACGCCGATCCCGCACAAGCGTCGCCCCTAATCGCTAAGGCCATAACCGGCAGCGACATCAGACTCCGCAGAGGCGGATTAGGTATCATAGCCGGCACAAGAGGTGAGAGGTTGACCAGGGACATGCTCGATCTCCTGGATGAGCTCTCATCGGACCGAAAAGCGGAGTTGATTGTTGCTCTCGGCGCCCGTGGGGACAAGGCGGCACTGAAGAGCATAGTGGAGTACATCAGTAGCGAAGTGACCGTCATCCGGGATGCTTCTGTCACTGCGGTGAGTAAGCTCGGCGATGCCGGTGTCGTGAAGCTCCTTCTGGGCACGGCCGATTCACCCAAACTCACAGCCAGTGTTACGAAGACTATCGCCGGAATGAAGGCTGACGGCATCAACGCTGTCCTGGTCGAGTCCCTCAAAAACAAGAATCTCAGGAAGGCGGCGATCCAGGCAAGCATCGCTCGCGGCTGCACAGAAGCGGTGCCCGTTTTACTGAAACTGGTGGAAGACAAAGATCCGGAAGTGAGGAAGGGGGCTTGGACAGGCCTCGCAACACTTGCAGACGGGGACGACATGGACTCCATAATGAAGACTGTTGTCGAAATCAAGGAGGCCGAGGATCTTTCGCAGGCCGAGGGAGCGATCAGGAAGGTCTTTTCCCGGGCAGAGAATAGAAGCAAGTGCTTCAAAGTGGTTGCCAGCCATTACGAGCCAGCCTCAGAAGCAACAAAGGGTGTTATTCTCGACATGGGGGCGGCGACCGGTGATTCTAACGCCTTGAAACTGGTAAGAGATGCCATGGAGTCAGGAAACAGGAAACTCTATGCCCGGGCCCTGCGTGTACTTGCGAAATGGCCGAACGAGTCCGCCGCCGAAGTGCTCTTAAAGCAGGCCGGAAGCGCTTCTGAAATGGTTGACCGCATAGTAGCACTGAGGGGATATATCCGTATTGCCGGTATGGAGAAGGCCGGTCTGACAGGTGCCGAGCGGATGAAAATGCTCAAAACGGCCATGGGCCTTGCAAAGAGGAACGAAGAGAAGAAGGCGATTCTGGCGATTCTGCCGAGGTATCCCTACCCGCAGGCAATGGCGATTGCCGAGCGTCTCCGGCAGGACAGGACTCTGGCCGCCGAGGCCGATGCCGCTATCGACAAGATCAAGCAGAGCACCGTCACCAAGACCATCAAGGCAACCGCCTCCATCAACAACGGCAACGTCAAGAAAAGCCTCGACGGCAACATAGGCACCCGCTGGGACACGACCAGGCCTATGCGGCCGGGAGACTGGTTTATGATTGACTTCGGCATCGACCGCACGGTCGCGGGTCTTACGCTGGACGCAGCCGGTTCCAGAGGGGACTACCCGAGGGGATACGAGGTCTATGTGTCTTTTAACGGCGGTAGTTGGGGAAAACCGATCGTATCCGGCAAGGGCACCAAGCCCTTGACGGTCATCAAGTTTCCCAGGCCCGTGCAAACGAGGTTCATCAAGATCGTTCAGACTGGCTCGGTGCCGGGCCTGTTCTGGTCGATTCACGAGTTGAAGGTGGACCTGCGGTAGGCTTGCGGAACGAATTGCGATTGAATACGACTGTAACTGTGGTGCGAGACGGGCAGCGCCCTGCCTTGAATCCGTGAACACCAACGCCTTTCTCCCCTGCAGCCCAGGACAGGATGTAGAAATGGTCAAACTTAATAGGGGCAATAACGTTCTCGTGCTGAAGATTGTCGACGAAGGCAGTCAATGGGCATTCTCCTGCCGCCTGAGACAGAAAAACGGCATGTCTGTCGAAGGCTTGAGCGTCCGACCTTAAACTGGGCACTGACAGCTCTGTGAAGCGTTGGAAACATGTCCGGTTTATCAAATAGGACCTCATGGTTGATGTGTCTGGAATATCATGAGACGTCCGCATCCAAAACATATTCCGAATGGCTTAAGCTACGAAACGAATTGGTTTAGATAAGATAATTTGGAAAAACACGGACTGGATTTAAAGCTGTTCGTTGAAAAATGGCAAACATATTCAATGTCCGTTATAGAACAACCGTTGGCAAGTTATCATGGTCAGTTATTTTGTTGTTTAGCAAATTGCTTCATTTTTATATTCCTCCACATTTCCAGAGAAGACATACCACCGCAACATAAAAGCTACTTTTGTCCCTTCAGCCGGAACCTATAAGAACCGGAACCAACATCAAATGTCACATATTCAGCCGTTTCTGTTCCATTGGTAATTCCGAAAGCCCCCTTGATGAATCTGCCGTTTTTCCAGACCGGTTTGTCGCTCTCGGTGACGTTGACATTTTGTAAGCCGATTTTCGGAACACTCACCTTGGCTACACTGTTAACAGGAATGGTAACTTCAAGAATAAGCGAATCATCCGTTTTTGTCCATGAGGAAGATACCAAACCCTTTACGGTTTTAAGTGAAGCCTTGGCGTATGTCAAATCCTTGACAATGCGAGGTTTGATATTTATTTTTCTAAAACCCGGAGCCGCAGGTCCGATGCCTGCCAGGTCTTTGTAGAAGAATTTTTCTGTGCTGCCAAACATTTTCATATTAAGGCTGTGATTATCAACCTCGAAACTCTCCCAGACGGTAGTAGCCCCTTTTGAAATGCTATAGCCCCAGCTCGGATAAGTAGTCTTAGTGGCAATCTCATACATAACATCCGCTCTGCCGAACTCGCCAAGAATCTGCTCCAGGGCGTTTGTGCCTAAAATCCCCGTTGAAAGATGGCCTTCGTTCTTAATCATGATGTCATCAACCAGATTTTGTAGCACAGCATTTTGCCTGTCCTCCGGAACCAGCCCCAAATGAAGCGCCATTGCATTTGAAGTCTGGCTGCCGGTTGCATACTGATTTGTCTGCTTGTTCAGGAATTTCTCGTTGAAAGCATTCTTGATTTTACCGGCAAGGGTCGAATAACGCTCGTAATCATCGGTTTTACCGAGGATTTTGGCTGCCTGTGCCAGAATCCAGACATCGAAATAATAGTAACCGGTTGAGGTAACGGCGGCCGGCGTGCGCTTCGGGGCAAAGTTGCTTCGACCGGCTTTGCGGTCCGGCTCCATGTGGTCGCCGAGTCCCTCGGAGATGATATAATTATCCGCCCTCGTGCCAAGGAATTTCACCAGCCCGGCGATCCCGTCATAATGCTCAGCTAAAACCCGCTCGTCCCCATAATACTGGTACAAATACCAGGCAATAAGCGGATAAGTACTCTTCCAGCAGGGATACATTGAATAAATATCTCTCCAATGCAGCGGGCTGACAACAGGAACATCACCATTAGGCCTCTGAGAATCCTTTATATCATCGAGCCATTTGGCCCAGAACGAGGCAGTGTCATAGTTGTATATGTAATCCTCCGCTACAAAACCGGTATCACCAAGCCAACCAACTCGTTCCGATCGATCGCCGGCATCCTGCGGTATACCTTGAAGACTTGTCATAAAAGTCCAGCAGACATTGTGATGAATCTGATTCAGCAGCGGATTGGAACACTCAAAGCTGCCGCTGATTTTTACAGAATTACGCGCGAAGCGTCCTTCAAGGTTTCCCAATGTAGGCGTAGGCGTACCGGGAAAACCTGTTACTTCCGCATAGCGAAATCCATGTAAAGTAAATCTCGGTTCCCATACCTCTACGCCTTCACCTTTAAGAACGTATGTATCCGTCTGGGCTGCGCCACGCTGGTTGCTGGTATCCAGGCGACCGTCGGCATTAATGGCTCCAGCGTGCCTGATAGTAATTTGCGTGCCTTTGGGACCTCTTAAACGAAGTCTCGTCCAGCCGGAAAAGTGCTGTCCAAAATCATAGATATAAACTCCATCAGCCGGTTGAGTAATCTTCACCGGCTTAATAGTCTTCATTACCTTTACAGCCGGCATTATCTGCGAAACCAGCTTGCCGCTCGGCGCATCCGCAAACACAGCATTGTCCCAGTCGCAATCTCCGTAGCTCGGGCTATTCCAGCCGACCTTTTCCAGCCGAGCATCGTATTCTTCACCGAGGCATATCTCATTGGCGGTAATCGGACCATCGGCAGTCTTCCAGCTCTTGTCCGTTATGATACTGACCATTCTACCGTCGGTATATTCTATGTTCATTTGCAAAAGTAGAATCGGCCTGTCACCGAACGATTGTCTCCCAGGTGATTTGCCATCATCGCTGTACCAGCCATTACCCAGCATAATCCCTATAGCATTTTGACCTTTTCTCAGATAGTGGGCTACATCATAAGTTACATACAAAACACGCGAGCCAAGCTCAAATGGCTGATCGTTATTGTAGTAGGTTGTAGCAGGATCGAGGACATGATCACCAACCTTCTTTCCGTTTATATAAAGTTCACTCCAGCCCAGCCCGGACATATACACCCTGGCTCTTTTGATTATACCGGAAACGTTAAATTCTTTGCGTAAAAGAGGTGCCGGACCTGCCGGGCTCTTACTTGCATATTGCCCTTTTTTGCCAGCCACACTGTTTTTCAGGCTGCCATCCATTTGCCAAAAACCAACCAAGTTGGCTCTTACGTCGCCCCCCTCTGCCAGCTTCTTTACCTGTTCTGCTAATAAAGCACGGTCATAAATACGGACATCATCAATACCGCCGGTGAAAAACTCACTTTCGCCTTGCCACGAACCGATATAAGCAGGACTCGACCCTGATGTATCGATGGGTCCGCTTACCGCTTCCCTTGCGATTTGGCGGCCGTCAAAATAGAAGCTCTTAGCTGAA
>JAUXAB010000066.1 GCA_030615025.1 Phycisphaerae bacterium
TTAATACCGCCATCACAACCTGGCCGCTATGAATGGCAAAGATAGCAATAACGCCACAGACTATTGCCGAAATACCTGCCGCAAGCCCGTCGAGGCCATCGCTCAGGTTAATGGCATTAGTGATACCGACAATCCACAGCAGCGTAAGCGGCCAGGAGAACCAGCCGAAGTCAAGTGTGAGCCAGTCGGCAACAGCCACTGATTTTATGCGGATGCCAACGGCACAGATAGTCATAGCAGCAACCAACTCGGCAAGAAACTTGATACGTGCTCGCAGGCCCTTAGTCCTAATGTCGTCAATTAGCCCTACCAAGAACATACATGCAGCCGCAGAAAGCAGCACAATTACCTTAAGCAGAATAGTCCGAAAAGCATCACCAATAACATTCGACAGGAACAGCACGCCAATAGTGAGACACATCATAGAGAGAAAGATAGCGACGCCGCCGATCCGAGGGACAGGCTTTTTATGGACCGTGCGCACGCTAAGGTGGTCGGCTGCTTTGAGATGGCGAGCGAGCCAGATTACAACCGGCGTAATCACTAACGCAAGGAAAGCAGAGCCAAGATATACGCATAGATAGGTTTTCATTATTTAGTAATCAGTCCACACAAGATAACATGTGTTAAGAGTCGAGTAGCCAAATTACGAGACTAATCTATTGGTTCCAGAAGGTTGGCATCGATTTCAATGGTGGCGCCTTAGCTGAGGACCCTTACTTCAAGAACCATCCAGGCATTTTGCATCTTTTCTTTCAACAACCACACCTTCGGTGCCCATCATAGGGCCGGAGATAATCCTGGAGCGAGTACCGACGGGACGATACGGGTAAGGGTCAAGACCGGCTTTGCACAAAAGCCCTTTTTCAACTGTCACGAGTTGTGATATTAAGCCTGACTGGTCTGCCACGTCGATGACCTGGAACAGGCATTCGCTCTGACGAGATTCCTAGTTGTGAGCACGAAGAGCATATCCCAAACGCCGTTTCATTCGTGAAACAACGCTTTCAACCTGCCATCGCTGCCGGTACTTACGTTTTGGAAAGCTGTTTTTCATCTGCCTGCGGTAACGCCCCGTTAGCAGGCCTGTCTTGCGGCGTCGGTCATTAAGCGGGATTACCGTCGAGCGGATCCAGAGTTCTTCACGACAGAGTTTATGATTTGCTTCGGCGTCGTATCCCGCGTCGGCCAGGAGCCGGTCAATAGGCAAATGCTCTACCGCTTGGCCGACCGTTTCGGACAAGTAAGTACAGTCGTTGCTGGGGCCAGCACTGACGACTGCACCGGCGTCTTAATGATTTTTACTTGGTTCAGCAGCCAACATGACTGAGGTTCTTTGTCCGGATGCACCCGATTAGAGGGGTCCAGGAAAGCGGTTTGAAAGACTACTGGAATGAGAAGATTTTCCTGAATCGGCATCAGAAGTAGCGTCGCTGCAAGGGCTATACGTCGTTGCTTGCTCTATTAGGCTGCAACTTGTGTCGACGATGGTTATGGTTGCAAGGGCTTTTGTGTATCTATTTCGGCCAGCGGTCTGACGCTAAGACTATGTCGATGGTTGCTCCGTCAGCAGAAGTGGTAGACTCTACTGTTCATATGAGGAGCCAGGCGCAATGGCATGCATGGCAATATCATCGAAGTACGCAAGTGGCTCATCATTATTATTATCATCATCACGGCTGGCACCCTTCCAGAGTTCGGTCATAATTCGGACATAGGCCGTTCCCTCAGGGACGGTAAATACCTTTTCGTAGTAGTTCCATCCGTCTACAATGGGAACGGGCGTGACCAGGTCACCTTCAGGTTCGTAACCTTCCCTTGTATGATAATCACCCTTGCCAATGAGCCAAATCAAACGTGGTGCGGTGTAGGGGTCATATAAAGGCAGTCCTATGGGGCGTTCGTACTCATTATAGCGCGAGACACCCACAAAAGGCCATCCGCCACTTACCCAGTTTATCCAGGCGCTAACCCTGTACCTCTCACCCGCAGTTACTTCAATAAGCGGCGAGAGATAGTTCGATGCTGCGTCAACCCGCATGACTTTTTGAGAAAAGTCGCCAGAATGGACCGGATCATCGACTATCACAATTAGGTCATAAGTTGGAGATATGGTGTAGTAGTATTTGCTGAACCACCCGTCGTACATGCTATACGACCCGGGTTCTCCACTCTCCCAGCCCTGGAAATAGATCTCCCATACGGGGGTATAGCTCAGGGCAGCGTAGGCATCGACTAAACCGTAGCCAAAAATGTCATCCCTACCGGTATCACCTAAATCTTCGGCGGTATCTTGAAGAGCAGCCCTCACTTCAGCGGGCGTAACTGCGTTTCCATAGGCAATCAACAAGGCGGCGACCCCGGAGACATGAGGAGCTGCCATTGACGTGCCGTCGAAGAACCAATAGGCGAAATCCTTTGTCCTCCTCGTGATCGGGTTAAAGGTGTTTTGCAGAACTCCATCAGCCTTGCCATCTCCATTTTGATCCAAATCTACGTTCCCGCCGGGAGCAACTAAATCCAGACTGGACCCATAATTGGAATAGGGGGCCAAGCTTTCGTCATACTGGGTGGCTCCTACTGCAATGACATAACTATCATAGGCAGCAGGATACAAAATAGTGCTTGAACCGGCATTACCGGCAGCGGCTATTACTGTTACTCCATTGTCATAGGCGTAGGCTACCGCATTCTCTAAAGTCGTTGAGGAGTCACTTCCTCCTAAACTCAAGTTAATCACATGAGCTCCGTTATCTACTGCAAAATATATGCCGTCGGCGACCCATGAATTGTAGCCGGAGCCTTCCCGGTCCAGGACCTTCACAGGCATGATAGAACAATTGAAGGCCACCCCGGCAACACCTATTCCATTATTTGCACTCTGAGCGATGGTGCCGGTAACGTGAGTGCCGTGGGAGTTATCGTCGTTCGCATGTTCATCATCGTTGACGAAATCGTAGCCAGGCACGAAATCAGTATCCTCCAAATCAGGAGCTATGTAATACCGCTGCCCTTTTTCCTTGTAATCCTCATAGGCGACACCTGTATCTACCACTGCGACAATGACGTTCTCACCCGGCGTGCCCGGTGCGCCCAATAATTCCCAGGCATCCTCCATTTGGATTCCCCCATAGTCATGATTATCCAGGTGCCATTGATAAGAATAAAATGGATCATTAGGGACCCAACAAGTATAGGCAATGTAATTTAGCTCAGCGTAGTCAACGGCAGGGTTTTTCTTATAAATTTCCACCATTTCAGCGACCGTCTTATTCCTTGGAATCCTCAATCTCCTAAACCCGGCAAATGGGCTGGTATAGAATACTGAGGTGTCATGCCTTGAATTTAGCTCGTCGATCACGTCCTCTCCGACGCCTGGTTTAAATTTGACGATGATCTCACCGGGGGTATGTTTCGCTCGGACTCTGAGCGGTCTATTTTTGAAGATTCGATCACCACCCACGCCAGTATGGCTCGAATTTCCCTTGGCTACCACCTCTTCTCCGACTACTAGTTTCCTTTCGAAGATTTCATCATCGCCTGCCCCTTTTTGGGTCCAGATGAAACCAAACAGGACCCCGATTCCTACAATCAGACATATCTTTTTCATGATTAGGTCCTCCTTAAAACACCCGTTCCTAAGATTTTTGTAAATACTCTAACATAAAATTATAACCATATTTTACAAAATTATAACCATATTTTCGGACGAAGCAACAAATTTTTTGTCATCATTTATCACTATACATTTTAGCACAGGCTTGCAAGGATGCCCTGAACAGTCTCTGAAAGGCGTTTTTCTCAGGCGTAGCAGTTCAAAAGGGTCAAACACCTCAAAATTGGACAAAGAAAATATCAGGCGTTGGGCTTGCTCATGCGTGTCTATAAACATAGATATTTGCGGCACTTATAAGGATCGCGGCTGGCAGAGGGGCTGGAACCTATAGAAATAGCCCGATCCAGGCCCAAGAAAAGCCTAATCGCGTTTTATCCAACTTTCTGGGGTAACGGACGAATGCGCAAATGCCGATGGAAAAATAGGAGGGCATCGTCAAGGATGGGACAAGCTCGGCGGAACTTCGTGAAAGAACCGAGCTGCCCAACGATGCCGGTTTTTTATTAGCCATTAGCATTCGGACTTCAGATATCACAAATCAGCCTTCAGGCATTCAGTTTTTCAGATGTAAGATTCTAATGGTTGTGCATCTGGCATTTCTGGGTACATTGGTCTTATCTTTGGGGATTTTGATGACAATGGATTTAAGGTATTCCTGCGGCAGCTTCTTTGCAAATTCAGTGCCTCAGAACGACCTGCCCCTCGCTGTTTTTTAATTACCTGTCATAAGCGGTTGTTGTCACGGGTCTCGACATTCTCGCTGGGTTCATAAATCAATACACTGTGATCGACACTAACAATGGTGATGGTCAGGAGGCACCGACCCTCTGCCTCTTTTGTGGTTTCAAGCGCAGCCAGTCCATTCCCATCAGTAACGGCACTGAGGGTTTCGCTGATATCCTCGGAGAACGTAGCAGTAACAGTGGCACCAGTGACGGCTCTGCCGTTGTTATCTACGATGACCACTTCCGCGAGGCCTTTTTTTATTCCGTAGTCGAGCTCGACATACGATACGACAATGGAATCAACGTGCATGGTCCTGGCCGTAGACATGCCCCCAGCCGACATCCCCGAAGGAGTCCCGGTAATCTCAACATCGTCAATACATGCATACTCATTGTTCTTGTCTGCGTTCGTGACGAACCTTATCTGGAAATCTGGATTCTCATCAGCATCAGAGTCAAGCTCCCAATCTTGCTCCGCCCACTCTGTATCCTGCGTCTCCTCCAGTGAGTGCCACGTCGAACCATCGAACCATTTCACAGCAAGAAATTCGCCATCGACCATCGCGTTTGTTTTCCGGGCGTATTTGACATAAATATTCGTATAGCCAACGGTGCTAACGGTTTTTACTATCGCCGCCGATTTCTTAAGTTGTGCACCATAGCTGCCACTGTAAGCCGCAGCCGCTTTCACACTTGCATCGCTGCTGGTGCTCCAGCCGCCCGCCGTAAAGCCGCCGCTCTCGAACCCATCAATCCATAGTAGTGCTCCTTCGGTCGTAAAGCTCCAAACATCCCCTGTGTGTGTCGTAGTACCGTCAACAAACTCATCAATACGCCAGTAGTAGGTCGTGCTTGGAGCCAGTGTGCCGGGGGGATCATAGGAGGTTTCGGTCTGGTTGCCCTTAAACTCCTCCGGACCGGGGTCGGGATTGGTACCGAAGTAAACATCGTGACTGACAGCATCGATTCCGGCAGTCCAGCTAAGATCAGCATCTACGGCTACCCCTGTCGCTTCATCTGCCGGACTTGGATTGCTTGCCTTGGGGGTCTTGGTGAGCGTAATCGTGTCAAACTCCTGCCCATTGTTGTAGCGAGCCGAAAGGGTAAGCGAGCTATTAGCTACGTCCACGTCGATAACGCAGTGATGGTACACACTCTCGCCGTACTGTCGAATGGGCTCCTTCTTGTCATTGATTACGTTCCGAAGCGGCGCGCCTCCACCACCCGTAACGATGTAGTAAATGCCGTTGTGGAAGTACCGCTCGTAGGCGTGGCTGTGCCCGTTGAAGACCATGTCCACGCCGTATTGCTCAAACAACGGAACCAGGTCCTGCTGGACGTTCATATCGTCTTTATGAGATTCGGTCCAGGTATAGGGCGGATGATGAAAATAGACGATGTGCCAAGTTGCGTTGGTGTATGCCTCGGACTGAAGTTCCGCCTCAAGCCACGTGTACTGCGCGCTTCCTGGAGAATAACTCGCGTTGTGCGTATTCAGGCCGATGAACCGCACGCCCCCATACGTGAACGCGAACCAGTCATCGTTATCCCCGAGGGAGAAAAAGTCGCGAAACAGTGATCCACTGCCCTCATGGTTCCCGATGACCGGAAGTAGAGGTGTGTTTATCATTAAGGCATGGGCCGGGCCAAAGAACTGGGTCCCCCACTGCCCGTATTCATTGCCGTTCTCCACCAGGTCACCGGTATGGATAACGAGGTCAGCGAGGCCGCCCGGTGTGTTGATAATGCCCTGAATTACCGCGGCGTGAGCGCCGGCATTTGTCCGCGTGTCACCGTAGGCAACAAAGCGGAAGGAGCGCTCTGCTGCAGGCGCCGTGGCAAACGTACTTGTTGGGCTTGTAGTTCCACCAGACGTCACCGTGTAGTAATAGCCGGTGTCAGACGCAAGCTCAGTGAGTTGTACCTCGTGAATTGTCACTGGCGTGAAATCCTCGACAAAGAATTCACCGGGCCCCGCGAGTCCATAATCAACCCAGCTGCCCACGGCAACATCCGTCTCCCACATAATAACTATCGAGTCCGAAGTCACCTGCTGCAGGTATGGACCCTTTATTATTTGTGCTGTTACCTCGGGAGCAGTAACCGTCACGCTTCTTTGCTCAGTTAAGTACGTTCCCTGTGCATCGGAAGCAGAGGCTTGATACGTATATGTATGTGTGCCGCCAGCTAAGCCGGACTGATTCACATACAAAGTCCAACTGCCCGTGTTGTATTTGCTCAAGTTGGAATAATAAAGCTCTTGTATCTCCTGCGGGCTGAAAGACCTCATGTAAATCCTGACTTCATCTACTGTGGAATTAAGAAAGTCCTCGTCTTGGGTGTCCTTGCTTCCTATTGCAAGATTTGCTATATTTGAAATGCTTCCCGATACGAATGCAGTTCCCTTATTGACACCATCAATCCACAACTCTGCCTGACTCCCTGTCCTCTGAGCAACCACAAAATGCCATTGCTCATCGTCATAGGCAGCAGCCGACGTAACTGTGGCGTCCGTTCCATTCGTGTTGAAGTTCAACGATATCTTGTTACTGTTCGGTGACGGAGAGTGTTCAAGTTTATACCATGTGCCGGCCCCGCTTTTAGTAGAACCTTTTCTCAAAATGTCACCATCGTAGTCATTTCTCGGCAGAATCCAGACCACTATCGCAAAATCACTCTCATACGGATTCAATGAGTCCGCATGGGCAACAAGTATACTCTGTCCGTTCGATAGTCCGTCACCACTGAACTCAAAAGCACCGCCATACCTGCCATCCGATGTCCATGCTGGAATCTTGTTGCCAAACTCATCACCCACATAGCCATCATTTCCCCAGCCTGAAACATCCTTCACTAAAGGATTCGCCGCGGTATAATCCTCTCCAAGAGCCGCAACCTTGTCAAAGTTGAACATCAGAACCAGAGAGTCATCGTAGAGCCAATAATCCGTGCCCTTCCAATAGAACGTCACATCAACTAAAGCAGACCCCATTTCTCCTATTATTGAAACTTCTATCGGTACTGATGTACCTTCAATGATAGCTCCATCAGCAGGAGTAGGAGGCTCTACAAAGAGGATGTGAGGGACGGTATGCATGGCAATATCATCAAAATACGCAAGTGGATTATCACCATCGCGGCTGGCACCTTTCCAAAGCTCAGTCATGATTCGGACATAGGCCGTGCCTGTAGGGACGATAAATGCTTTCTCGTACCTATGCCATCCGTCCACAATGGGTACAGGCGTGACCAAGCCACCAGGAGGATCGTAACCCTCCTTTGTATGATAACCATCCTGCCCAATGAGCCAAATCAAACGTGGCGCGGTTCCGGGTTCATTAGATAGAGGCAGTCCAATAGGACTTTCGAATTCGTTGTACCGAGAGATGCCCACAAAGGGCCATCCGCCGCTCTCCCAGTTTATCCACGCACTGACAGCGTAGCTCTCCCCCGGAGTTACTTCAATAAGCGGCGAGAGATAGTTCGATGCTGCGTCAACCCGCATGACTTTTTGAGACCAGTCGCCGGAATAAGGGACCGGATCATCGACTATCAGAATTGGGTCAACTTCCGGACCTAATTTGCTGTACCATCCTGCCGTTCCGTCCTCCCAGTCCTGAAGGTAAGGCACAGACTCTATCGTCTCTCCTGCGGTGACTTGAGCCCCCAAGAGCAGAACCGACGCTATTACAAGTAAGATTCTTCCGCTACTTTTCATGAGATTTCCTTTCTACAAAGATTACCAATACTAACTATCTTTTTCCAAATCATCCGGCGAATTGACCTCAGTGCACGCACCGAACTTTGTACGGATTAGGGATACTGCCTTTCTGTATTTCGAGGTGCCAAACTCAAAGCCCCTACGGAAGAGTTGATACGTCACTTTAGTTAGAAAGATAAGGCTGGCAAGATTCCTGCGCCACATCCGTTTGGGCTCCTGGACCAGGCGATACGCCCACTCCAGGCCAAGTTTCCTAATCCATCCTGGGGCCCATCTAACACTGCCTGAATGAAAAGCAAAGGCTGCCCCTACACCGACCATTGCTGCAGCCCTGATTTTCCCGACGTGCCTGGCCATCCACTTTTCCTGCTTCGGCGTACCTAACCCTACCCAGACAATATCCGGATTTGATGAATTTATCATTTCGATAATTCTGTCAGTTTCTTGAGCAGTTAGGGAACCAAAAGGAGAAGAGTAAGTGCCGGCAATTTGCAGTCCAGGATATTTTCTGGCAAGCTCCTTGGCAAGTTTTTCAGTCATGCCGTTGCCTCCCCCATAAAAATAATGACGATATCCATACTGTCGGCCCCGGTCACAAATCTTCAACATAAGGGTGGGCCCGGTCACACGGCCTTTATGCCTGTAGCCGAGCAAACTTGCAGCCAGGATGATCCCAACACCATCAGGCAAGTTCATATCCGCGCGGTCGACAGCCTCATATAATTCTTTATCCCGATGGCACTGCACCACACTGTAGGGATTCACCATTGCCACATAACGCCGTTCGCCATTCTGTCTCCAACGCTCAATGGTTTCAATGGCGGCGTCATAAGCTATCAGGTCACATTTGACTTTGAAAATATCACGCCTTCTTGTCTGCATAACTTCTCCCATCATAAAGATATACCGTTTTCACACAGATAGCTATTCTCAGCCATAACAATGCTGAGCCGCCCTCTCATAGACATTCATCAACGACTCATAAGCTTTTTCTGCAGAGTATTTCAAAGAAGCTATTCTTTGGGCTTTATTACCTAACTTCAGGCACAGATGGTCATTTTTGTACAAGAAAGTGAGTTTGGCTGTTAGGTCTTTTGCATTTCCCGCTTCAAACAAAAGCCCGGTTCTATTGTCTTCAACGATAGACGCCATGCCTCCTATACGGGCAGCAACGACCGGACGGGCAAATGTCATAGCTTGAGTTATTACATTAGGGAATCCCTCGTAGCAGCGGCTAGGGACCACTACTATTTTTGACCTTAGATATAACTCGTCCAGTTCATTTGCTCCCAGGAAACCCAGCCATTGCACATTCAACGGAGACCTGTCTCGCACCCCTGGCATCCGGTCGTGGTTACCTGCTATCACAAACGGTACGTCTGGCATAGCTTTGGCTGCATCCAAAAACTCATCCACACCTTTTTCCGGGCTTACCCTTCCGATATAAGTCACCAGGTCGCCCAAAGTATTATCTCTCGGAATTCCATCTGGTTGGACAAAGCCCGGGACGATCCCAATGTGATCCTCAGGAATGTCCCTTTCTGCAAACTTTTGCTTCTGGAACTCTGTCTGTACAACGAACATGTCCACGCTATTCAGGATCCGTTTTGTTACTCTGTTAAAAGCATTCCGTAGGGCGTAGCCCACACTCTTGAACACGTTATCCTCACAGTTTCTGAGGACACACCAAAACTCCCGACCAAAACCCAGACATTTCTCACAAACTCTCCCGTTCCTCAGATGCAATCCATTGGGACAGAAAAGCCTATAGTTTGGGCAAAGCATTACTACAGGAATGCCGCGGTCCTTAATAGCTCTAAAGATCGAAGCAGAAAGAAAAGGATATATGTTCTGGACCTGAACAATATCCGGTTTTGTCCTATCCAGCTTTTCCGCCAATTTTCTTGCTGCAAATGGATTGTGTATGCCGGCAAAAAAGGCTTTAACCTTACCAGCAAACGAACCGGCTATCTCCGCAGAACTCCGCTTGAACCAGAACACTTCGTGGCCGTGGGCTCTTAGCAAATCCACTATGCTCTGCGCAGCATGTTCCTCCCCACTGGGACTTGCATAATCGTTATGGATATAGAGTATACGTTTCACATTTATGGATCCGGACATCGCAGGCTGTCCTCAAGCCTTGCAATTTCATAGAATTAGTATTCTCAGTTAGCCCTGTGTCGAATTGCAATTTCACATGCCTTTAGTATTGCCTGGGCTGCATGTTCAGCGGTATGGTTACTCACTATTTGCCTTGATCTTAGTCCCATTTCCAAAAGTCTATCTTTCGCCGAAAGACACTTATTGAGTGTACTGACTAAATCCAATCTATCAAGCGGATCGAAAACCCAGCCATTTTCTCCGGACTGAATTAGCTCAGGGTAACACCCATTGTACTTCGAACAAAGGATAGGCAGACCACAAGCCATCGCCTCTGGCACAACCAGGCTCCAGTTGTCCTCCAGAGTGGGCACGACAAGTGCATCCGCCGCTGCGTAGAAACGAGCCACCTGCGAATAATCAACACCGCCAGGGAGCCGGACATTGCTGAGCTTGTTTTCGGAAACAAATTGTCTCAGAAAGCTCGATTCTGGCCCATCGCCAACGAGCACAAGCATCCCAGCATCAGGGTGGGCGCGTTCGAAGTCCACCCAGGCATCAAGCAGCTGCCGCACGCCCTTCCTGTAGCTCAATCGCCCCATAACGAGGAAAGCCAGGCCTTGGACGTTCCACTGTTTTCTTATCATCGAGCGCTCAGCCGCAGTGACAAGAGAGCTCTGTTGGGCCAGAGCTTCGGTATCTGATGCCATATGTCCTGTGGTTATTCGGCCGTCAGGCATACCCAGCCATCGAACATACTCGACACACAAATTGCCGCTACAGCAGACAGCATCGAGTGACCGGACCACGGCACGGCGATACAATTTGCGGAACCACTGTGCATCACGCTCGGTATGAAAGGTTCTCTCATAGCATACGACGACGGGGATGCTACGCTTAAGTTTGTACAGCAAAGCAGCGGCCGTCCACTTAAAAAAGCCATCGCCTACTAAAACATCAGGCCGGCACATCTTAAGTTTCTTCAACACGTGTGGATGGAATTGCACCGACACACCGTTGTTCGCCATGTCGTCCACGTTCCCTCTGCCAAGTTGCCATTCGCCCGAAAGACCAATAGCGCGAGAACCGAGTAACCGTTCCATCTTGTTGCAGACACGTTCGGGCACCAAATCCCTTGAAAACAATACGTGCAGTTGATGGTTCAGCAATTCGTCTAAGGCTGCGAAGACAGGGACTCTGTAGTCGAGAAATGAACGTGTCACCCAGGCTATTCTCATAGGCATTTCCTGATTTTGCAACGACTTACTCGATGAATTTGCAACGCTTCCCGGCAAAACGTATGTCCGGGGATAATAACTTTTCAGTATCAGTTTTGAGCCAATCATTTCATTCGAGTGAGAACCCAACAATATGAATGAAATCAGGTGTATTTGGGAAAGTCCAACATTCAATTTCGGGGAGTAATAGCTACAAAAATTCCCTTTAACCATTCGCGAAAACAAAGCAAATAACAGCAGGCTTTCCATCCAACGATTCCGAGATTCGCTCCTACAACCATGACCTTACTAATTAAGTCCGAAGGAAACTTTTTTCCGTATTTCAAAGTTATCGATAGGGCGCCTGAGTGGTTACTTCCCAAGACCATAGAGTGCGCAAAATTCTTGGCAACCCTTGCCCTGACAATATCAAAGCTGGGCCAGTCTTCCTCCCGAAGCCTCGGGACAATACGCCTTTGCCATTGTTCAAGATTTGGGCATTTTGATCTACGTGTTTTGTACTTATTTCTCCATCCTACGTGTGCAGCCACAGCCGTTCCATCGCTTACGAAAAGGGCTTCTGGGATCATACCCCATTCCCCAAAGGTTGCTAAGTAGCCCCAGTATTCCAGATCTTGCGATGTGCGTAGGTCCGGTAGCTGATAACCCACTTTTTCAATGATGTCTCTACGAATTACATTTGAACCTGTTGTAATGTGATTATATTCTGCCCAGAATCTAAAAAAATCGTCAATTATAAAGGGTTCTTGGGGCTTATCCGGTCCAGCTATAATCGCAGGCTTAATAATGTCTTTGTGGCCCCAGCGTTTGATGGTTTGCCCGGTACTGACCGCTACGGCTTCAGGGTTCTTTTCCAAGAAACTAACGCACTTGTCTAAGAAACCGGGTAACCAGTAATCATCAGCATCTAACATGGCAATGTACTTACCATGTGAAATCCTCAAGCCGGCATTCCGAGCAGCAGCTTGCCCTTGATTTTCCTGTTCAATATAGATTACCTTGTCCCCGTAACCTGCGACAACTTCCGCACTATTATCAGTGGAACCATCATTGATAACAATAATCTCAAGAGATTGATGGCTTTGGCCTAAAGCGCTGTCAATGGCCCGCCCAAGGGAGACGGCAGAATTATAAACCGGGATAATAACAGAAACTTCTAATCTTTTCATAAAGTCCGTTCTAAACTTTCAACAAGTTCAACCTCCTTGTCCAATCTTTCATCCCAAGACAGAAGATTTTCTTCTGCAAATTTGCGCGCTGCTTGGGCTAAGCTTGCACGCCCTTGTGGATCTAATGCAAGCTCTATTACGGCCTTAGCAATGGTTGAAGACTCAGCGTCAGGTAATAGACGACCGTTCACACCATCGGTTATAACATCTTTGGTGCCACCTACATCCCAAGTCACAACTGCTTTGCCACACGCCAGGGCCTCCAAAAGAGTATTGCCAAGACAGGACAAGTCGTTGGTCTGAAGAAAAACGTCCGCAATTGAGAGTACCTCGTACACTTTCGAACGCAAAACCATACCAGTGAAATAAACGCAGGAATTTAAATCCAAGCGGTTGACAATACTTTCCAGTTTTCTTCGCGTGGGCCCATCGCCTACCAATACCAGCTTGGCATTTGGCACACTTTTCAGTATTTCAGGCATTGCTTCTATAACTCTGTCGTGTCTTTTCCAGGGGGTTAATCTGCTAAGACACAGCAGCACAAAATCATCTTCATCCAAACCAATCTCTCTTCTAAACCTGTCAGATTCAGCGCTATTTGCTGACCAATGTTTATCAATACCGTTAAGCCACATGCGGTATTTAGTACTATCAATTCTTAGCCAATCAGCCAGTTTGTCTCCACAGGTACCATCCTTAGAAATAATCATCATATCACTTGGGACTTTCCAGGCGAGGAACTCAGCTAAGCAGTGAAATTTCCTCCTTCTGCTATGATTCGAAAACCAATCATGGTACAACCAGGTACCGTAAATCCTTTTTACGGATGTGCTTCGATATTTTTTCGCCAAGGCCCATCCAGCATAAGAAAGCCAGGGTTGTAACGCATATACGATCTCAGGCGGTCCGCTTTTTCCCACAGCAGTGGCTGCCCTATACAGGAAACAACAGTCGGCTGGAAAGCGACATCTAAATCTGTCTTGTTTGTTCCTCCATTCGAAGAATTTGGGCCTTGCGACCAGGTGAATCTTACATCCACAAAAATCGATCGGGCCATTTTTCCCGAAATTTCCTATCATAAAAACGTGTACATCGTAACCTCTACTTTTATAACGAAGCCACGGTAGATACACGGAAGGCATACCTTCAGGCTCAGGAACCTCTCCTCTTACAAACCTCGCAAGAGCCGTCCATTCACCAGTTAAAAAGAATATTCGCCTATTCATTTCTCAATGGTGACGTCTCAGCTTGAATTGTTTTTTCCCCTTCAGCGGTCACCTTCTTGATAGTTCCAAACGATTCCAACAGAATGCGGCAGATTTGTTTCGCGGAATGACCGTTTCCATGAAGCAAGTTTTCGTACCAAGTTGGACGGCTTTCGGCCTGTTCTACTGCCTGCACGATCCTCTTGCAGTTAGTCCCCACCAATACATTCCATCCGGAGTCGATTATCTCGGTCCATTCAGATTCGTTGCGCAGGGTGATGCATGGAACTTTAAACCAGTAAGCTTCTTTTTGAATGCCGCCAGAATCCGTAAGTATGGCACGTGCATTCATCTCCAGCGCCATCATCTCCAGATAGGGTACCGGCGGTATAATCCTGATATTATCGCCGGGAACCACTTTACCTTCCGTGATTTTTTGTCTCGTTCTCGGATGGAGCGATAACACGACGGGACGCTCCGTGCTTGATATCTGGTTCAAGGCGTCGAAAATATCTTGCAGGCCATTTCGGTTATCCGTGTTCTCTGCACGATGTACTGTTGCCAGGTAGTATGATTTCGACCGGAGATGTAACTTTTCCAGTGTTTTCTGCTCAATAGCTTTCGCTTTTTTCGCGTAACGACGCAGGCAGTCATACATTACGTCACCGACCAGATAGACGCCTTCTGAAATCCCCTCATTTACCAGATTTTCGACAGCAGTCTCCGTTGGACAAAGCAGAATATCCGAAACACGGTCAGTCAAAACCCTGTTGACCTCCTCGGGCATTCTTCTATTAAATGAACGTAGCCCTGCTTCAACGTGAGCGATAGGAATGTGCAACTTTGCCGCTGCTAATGCTCCGGAGAGAGTTGAATTAGTGTCTCCATATACGATAATGCAAGCAGGTGCCTCTGTGACCAGAATTCGCTCGATCTTTTCTAACATCCTTGCGGTTTGTTTGCCGTGCGATCCATTACCAACGCGCAAGTTGTAATCTGGCTTTGGGATCTCAAGTTGCTCGAAGAACACACTTGACATAAATCTATCGTAATGCTGACCAGTGTGGACAATCTTTTCAGCGATTGGGTAATCAGAGGATTTTCTATTATGCTCGGCAATAGCCTGGCTGACAGCCGCAGCTTTGATAAACTGTGGTCGCGCGCCAACAATGGAAACAATATCTATATTCATATTACTCGCCTTAGCACACGCTTGCACAAAGCCAAATCAGATCTTTGAGGCACGACAACTGTCCATATATTATTGCCCGAAATGCTTGCGTAGATAATCACAACCGCCACAAATGCAAATGTGTAAGAAGCTGAAGTTGCCCACGCTGCTCCAACAACTCCATATTTGGGAATCAAAAGAATGTTCAGAATCACATTTAAAACGATAGATACACCACTAATATAAATATTCAATTCTGGCTTACCACGACCATATAAATCATTATTTAATATCCTCCACCCACTCATTGTTACTGTACCAATCAACAGAATCTGAAATGGTAATACGGAAGCTGCGAATTTCTCTGAATATAACAAGACTATTAACACACGACCCAAAAATAACAATGAGATAGCCCCAATAAGTGCAATCCACAGAACAATGCGACAAACAATGGGGGTGAATTCCTTTAGACTCTTTTCATCTGTCTCTGCACAGACTTTCGGGAAAAGAACTACACTTGCTGACTGAGAAATAAGCCAAATCTTCTCGGCTAATACCACTGCTATTGAGTACAACCCTACAGCCATCGGGTTCAAAAGAATGTTTACCAGGAACAGGTCTATACGATAATGTAAGAGCCCTATAATATTGCCTAAGTAGACCTTGAAGCCAAACCGTAAAGCATCTTTGACATAAGAGCTGGTAAAGCACAGGCGGACAAAGCCAATAATGCCTTTTACCAAGTACAGCAATACCGCCGCTGCGACCAGGCAGGATAAGATGCTGGCGGTAATGGCCGCTTTCACGCCAAACTTCAGTACAAACAGAAGAATAAACAATAGGGCTAAGAATACCAACGACCTGAGAACACTAACAAAGTTATACTCCTTTATTCGCTGCAATCCCAAAAGAAGATAATTAACAAAGCTCAGGAGAAAGTTGAGAGGGACTAAGAATAGTGCCAAAAACAGATACGTTTTCCTTACTCCCGGGAATATCAGATCGCCAAAAAACAAAAGGATGATCAATCCGACAAGAAAGCCTGCAATGCCAAGCACCAGAGAGAGCGTAACATTGTTTCCGAGGACCTCCTTTGGTGAATATGTCTTTTTATTTATGTGAAAAACAGCTGCCTGACCAATACCAAAATTACCGAAACAAGTTAACATCGTTGGAAGCAAAATGGCTAAGGAATAAATTCCCCTACCTTTCGGACCCAAAGCTCGTGCAATTAGAACCGATGTTCCAATTCCTATGGCAAGTTGCAAGATTCTACTAACAGTGGTAATTGAGGTGTCTATTGCAAATTGACCTATCTGCTTGTTCATATGATGCTAATAGCCAACGACCGCAAGGTGACTGCTGCCTTTCGAGCATACTCTGTTCCCGTCAGCGCACATGACCAATTTTCCATTTCAGGTTTCCGCAGTCGGGATTTAGGTAGATGGATAATACGGCCCTTGGACGGAAACCGACGAATTTTTTAATGTGCCCCCCGCAGAACGACTACACTTAACGAAGTTCACTTTTGTACCTCCTCCGAATTGTGGTAAACTTCGCCATCCTTAAGCAGGCTGCACTTCCAATCTATTTTTCAGCCACAATTTCTTACCCTTAGCAACCCTCTCTAACCGGCATCGCCAAGGATGAGGCGGATTTCGGCGGAACTTCGTGGAAGGACCAAGCTGTCCGACAATGCCGGTTTTTTATTAGCCTACAGCGATCAGCTATCGGCTGTCAGCTTTGAGTTATTAATTCTGCGTGCACTCCGTACAGGTCGGCATACAAAAATATCAGAAACTTGGCCCTCTACGGCAGTCTTTACGAAATTATTAGGCCTTTAGTGATTAGCGGTCAGGGGTTAGCAACTGGTTCAAGAAGGTCGGCGTCGATCTCCATCACAGCCCCCTGGCCCAGGATGTCGACCTGCAAAACAAACCGCGTTTTTTTAGTTCGTTGGACAACTACCCCCTCTATGCCTTTCATGGTACCTGCCGTTATCCGGCAGCGTTCGCCAACTGCTGCGAAAGGATACGGGTCAAGCTCGACTTTACCTGCTAAGGCTCTCTCTATCCCCACCAACTCTGCAATCAGATTTTCTTGGTCAATAACTTCGATGGTTTGGCAAAGGCGGTTTGTTGTCATTGCAATGTACCGGTCCTTCTCGCTTCCACAGAAGAACACATACGAGGTAAAAAGCGGCAGCATAACGGGCTGTTTCTTTCCTCCATAAACTCTTATCCGCTCGGCCATCGGCAGAAAATACCCGATGTCCCGGCGGTGAAGCTCCCAGGCAAAGGCCTTTTCAAACCTGGCCTTGGTGTGCGCCACCCACCATCGACCGGAAAGCTCTGTCAGTGAGTCGACGCCGGGCGACAGAATAGGCGGATTGTCCAATAGTTTCATCATTTTATTTTCACAGCACTATGCTCTGCGCATACTCTGTCCCCGTCGTCTATCCGACGAGGCCAAAATACTTTATGTTCACCCTCCCCTGTGCGGTAATCACAGGGGCTTATTTGTCTTCGGACATTGCGCCAGGAAGAACGCTTAAGTCCTCTATCAGCTTTTTTGCCGCATTCATTTGCGGCTGAAGCCGCAGGCATATCCTTGCCTCGTGAATTGCCTCTGGTATCCTGTCCGTCTCCGCGAGCAGCCTTGCAAGGTTAAATCTCCAGTTCACCTGCCCATAATCCAAAGTAAGTGCACGTTGGTAATACTCTATCGCCGCACCGTTATCATTTTCTCTTCGGTAAATGTTCGCTAGAGATGCAAATGCCCCGGCAGGGGCATCCGGCTCAGAGCACTTTGATTTCAGAAGCTCTAACACCTTCGCTTGCGCTTTATCTGCGAGTTCTTGATGTTCCTCCATATCCGCTAAGGCGTTGGCCACACGGCTTAATCGCCAGGCATTGTCTCCAGCAATAGCTACGGCCAGGTCAGGTCGGCTGACGTGGTTGATATATACATCAGCTACGTCTTCAAAGAGCCTGCCATCAAGCTTAACAGCTTTTTCGAGTCTCCTGAAAGACTGCTCAATCCTGCCTTCCATAGCATCCAGAAAGCCGGCGACAAAGCAGGCTGTTGGGTCACACGGTGCAAGGCGGTATCCGGTTTGTATATGTTTCACTCCATTAGGGTCGTTAAGGACAAACTTTTCGAGCTGGCCGACCACACAGTAAGTAGCTCCGAAGGTCGGGCACAGGACCCGGGCCTTATGTAATTCATCAATGATACGAGGAACAAACTGCATCGCTTGTTCGGGAATAATGACCTTTCCCGTGTTAGGGTCGGTTACGCGGCTTATGGAACGCCAGCGGTAGACATTCAGCCAATGGCGATACTTTACGTTGTCCGGCTGGTATTCTGCCGCAGTGGCGGCGTGAGAGATTGCCTCCACATACGCCTCGTTGGTTCCCTGCCAGTTCTTTTCCATAAGGGCATGCTCTGCGTTAAGGGCTTTTTCCCAGTGGGCCTCAGCGATTCTGGCGCCATCGGCACCAAGTAAGGCCCAGGCCCAGACGCCGGATACACAAAGAAGCGCAGCTATACTTAAACCTCTAAAGTTCCAGGACGCTGTAACGGCTTGTGTGCCTTTTTTGCTACTTCGTCCCATGCGAGCCAAAGCTACCAGAAGGGCGCAGGATACCGCAGTCAGAGTTGCGTTGGCCGGCAGGTGCTGGCCGAAGTCGCTCAGGCTGTGAATCAATATTGCGACAAGTCCGAAGCCCAGACCGTAGGCCGCAGAGCGTATCGGCAAACGAGAATGGCGAAGGTTTCTTACATAGGCTGTCCATACAATCACCGCAAATAGTGTGAGAGGTACAAGCCCTGCAAGCCCAGTCTCCTCTGCAGCCTGGGCATATTCGTTTTCTGCGTGGGCCGCTAAGGCAGGTATTGTGGAGCGGTCGAACATCGGATAGACCACTTCGTGCGTGCCCAGACCCGTTCCGATAACAGGGAATTTAGTCCAGGCAACCGATATGTCTTTAAGTATCTGCCAACGACCACCTTCAGCTTCATGTAACTCCCTGAGAGTTGCAAGCCGGTCATACACCGCGTCGAAACCCATATAAAGTACGCAGATAAATGCACCAAGGGCCATAAGGGCCATTATCCAGCCGTGGCCTTTTAGAGATTGTCGCGAGCTAATAACCAGTGTGGTAAAGCCTGCCGCTATGAGCATACTGACCACACCGCCGCGAGTCAGCGATATGAAAACCGTCGCCGCACCAATAATTACCATTGCCACAAGGAACCATATAACTCTTGCCGCAGGAGAACTGAGGTATTCAAAGACAAGGGACGGTGTGATTCTTTTTCCTCTGAATACTTCATGGAGTTTTACCATAACAAGGCCAAGAGCTGCTCCAATGGATAAATTCATAAACTGGCCGTAATTGCTGTGGTTTATGAACGTACCGGCGTCGGCCAGATTGTGGCCGACCGGAATATACCAGTAAATCTTATCTGTGCCGGAAATTACCTGGGCGATAGCGATCAATGCTATGCCGCCACCGATAACTGCCATTGCCGTCAGGAGTCGCTTTATCTGCTCCGGCCGACGGAAGACATTAAGGACAACTACAAAAACTGCTGCAACTGCAAGTACGAGTCGCAGGTCGTGCTTTGTAGCGTTTGCATAGAAGCTGAGTGTCATCGAACCCAACAAAGAGCTCGCATTTGGCAAATCGCCCAAAAGCTCTTTCTTGACGGCGCCCGTATTGGGTGAAATTGTACTAACCGCGCCGGTCGGCAGAGGAATAAGCTGAAATACTGCCACAAGGATAAATAGTGCTACAGGAATGTATGCCCAGGACAAGACCAGATTTGTATCTTTTCTAAAGACGAGCTTTAGCAAAAAGCAGATCGAAATAGCTGCTGCGAAGGCTACGACGACCTCTTCGCTCCAGGCCTCCACCGCACCTAATGCAAGAGGCATGAATGCCAGAAGCGATATCAGCAGCCATTCGATTACCTTATCGAATCCGCCTATGGGAACATCCATAATGTCGGGGTTGATTCCATCCTCTCTCATCGGTGTGCCTCCTGTTGGTTATGTACAGGGATAGGCAGTATATCCTGGCCGTTTACGACCCTTGACGGATTTTCAATGCAGACCAACCGGGCGAGGTCTTCACCCAGTCTTTTGCTTATACTCCCAAAAGCAGCTCTCATCCGGGGTCTGCGGGCCTCTATATCGTGTGCATCCGTCGCCACGAGCGTCGCCCAACCCGAACTTAGAAAGTGCCACGCAGCCCTCTGCACATCTGGGCTAACATCACCCAACAAGCTGGAGGCGGTTATCTGCAGATGCGCTCCAACATCTAACCATTTCAAAACGACACTGGGCCGCCTATCCAGGGCGTTGTGTCTTTCAGGGTGCGAGATGATAGCGCTAATCCTAAGACCGGCAAGTTCCGTCAGAAGCGGCTCAATGTCTATGAATATCTCATAGGGCAGCTCCAGAAGGATATACTTTCCTCCGTCAGCGAGGGTAAGAATGCGATCGGCCTGGAGCAACCGGCACACTCTCTCATCCACTCTGACATCACCGCCCGGCAGAACGGTGAGCCGGATGCCGGCCTTTTGCAGTTGTCCATTCAGCTCCAAAGTGGCATTGCGGACTTTTGCTGCTTCGTTGCAGCCGTTGAAGCGGCCGAGCTGGTGGGGCGTCGCCACCACGGTAGCTACGCCTTCGGCGACCAGCCTCTGGCACAGCACAAGCGCCTCGGCCATTGTCTCAGGCCCATCATCAAGACCCGGGAGACAGTGGCAGTGGATATCGGTAAACGGCTGCCATCTGCGCCTTTTGGGATGGCTATCTTGAGTATCAATTAGGTTGTTCCTAACAGAGTGTGTCATCTGTTATTCTCAAGCATTTGAGGTTCCATCGGAGCCGATTCCTTCCTTAACTGTGGCAGGTTTTCTGTCGCTGGCCTTTTCCTTTTTGCGACGGCCATAATAGCCATAGCCGTAGTAGTATCCGTAGCCGCTGTAATAGCCGTAGCGGCCGCTTTTTCTCGATACATCGTTTACAACCGCCCCGAGGATGCGTGCGCCGACACTTAACAGCCCGTCACGGGCCTGCTGGCTAAACTTTCTGGTGGATTTTTCCGCCCTCAGTACCAGAAGCGTTATATCGCAAATCGCAGCAAGTATTTGGGCATCGGTGACGGGCATAACCGGAGGCGAATCGATAATGATACGGTCATATTTGTTCGTCGAGAGATGCTCTAAGGTTTTAGCGAAGGTTTCACTATTGAGAATCTCGGATGGATTGGGCACATCAGGCCCGCAGGGCAGCAGTTCCAGGCCTTTAACTTTGGTAGCCTGGATCGCTTCTTCCAGGGTAGTAGTACCGGCAAGCACGCTGCTAAGCCCTTTATCCCCGTCAATTTCGAAGATACTATGCTGCATAGGCTTTCGGAAATCGGCGTCGAGGATGAGGGTTTTTTGCCCTGCCTGGGCCATCGCGATGGCCAGGTTGCTGACCAGGGTCGTTTTGCCGTCACCTGCTCCAGGAGAAGTGATAAGCACCGTTTTTGCCTCGCCCTTGGGTACGCCGAAAAATACAGATGTACGTATCGTGCGATAAGCCTCCGCTGCATGAGAATTGGAATCCAGGTGGACCTTCTGGCCTCGGGCTGCGAAGCTTTGCCTTTTGGACATTGATGGCACTACGCCCAAAACCGGCACGCCAAGGATAGCGGATATCTCGTCGGCAGAGCGCAGCCTCTGGTCCATCCAGTCACGAAGAAGTGCAAGGCCGCCGCCGAGCATAAGCGCCAGAACCAGTGCGATAGCCATAATCCGGGCCTTTTGCGGCTTGGAAGGCTTCTCAGCAGGCCGGGCAACCTCGAGAATACTGATATTAAGCGCACCAACATCTTCTGTGACATTTAGCTCCTTAATACGGTCGTCAAGAATGTCGCAGAGTTTCTTGGTCTGCTCGTAGTCGGATGTGAGCAGGGTGTACTGAGCGATCTGGTCATTGAGGGCGAGGGCCTCCTGACGCTGGTCTTCAAAGTATTTGCCTATCTGACCTTCCTTTTCCTTTGCAGCGAGGTACTCTTGTTGTGCCACGGCAAGCTGGGCCTGGGCGAATTCGGCGTCCAGGTCGACAATCTGCTGCTTTATCCGGGCGATATCACTCTCGAGTGCCTTAACCGAAGGATGGTCGGAGGTGACCTGGCGCAAAAGGTCTGCAAGGGAAAGCTCCAATTGGTCGAGTTTGGACTTGAGCGCTGCTTTTTCACTGCCTGTAGAGATATATATGCCCTTGGCCCGCTGTGCGTCTATAAACTGCTTGAGTCCGGCCGGGTCATTAACCATTGCCTTGGTGGATTCGTAGATGGACTTGCTCTCGATAGTTGCCAGCTGAGCCTCTGTCAAAACTGTGGACAGCCTTTCGAGTCGTTGGAGTATGATATTGCCGCGCTGGTTTTCAAGTGCCAGCGCAATATTCTCCCTTTTAAAATCCATCGTTGCCTTGAGCTTCTCTGTTAGCTCTTTGCCGCGCTTGGCTTTTTCGCTTTGAAGGATTTTCAAAACTTCTGCTGAAGTGCTGCGTTTACGGGTTGAATGATAAGTTATGTAGGAATCCACCACCGCGTTTACCAGCTGTGCGGCTTCAGCGGGGTAAGGCGAATCAAACGATACGTTGATGATGTCGTCCTTTTTACCAATAGTGACATCCAGAGTCTTTTTCAGGTACGCAATTTGGTTGTCTACTTTTGTGAATGTCTTCATTTGCTTTATTTGCTTTACGCCGGTAACATCAAGAGCAGCAAGAATTTCCGTGGACTTGAACAGCTCAGCCTGGGTGTAGAGATAATTTTTGGACTGGGTCATGATACCCTTTTCTATGTCGGTGATAATTTTAGGGCCGCTCTGCTCGACGTATATCCTGGATGTACTGGTATAAATAGGCGTGGCCTTGGCAAGATAAACAAAAGCTGCTGCCAGAACCACAACCGAAGTAAGCAGCACGATCCAGCGGCCGCGCCATATAATTTGGACCAGGCTTTCGGACATTGTCGCAACAGCCTGCGGAATTTCCACACGCGATTCGTCTTGTTCGACCGTTCTGTAATCTTCACGCTGGTTTATCACGTTAATCCCTCTGCCTACCAAGTAAATATAAAGGCGCGTAAACGCCAAAGTTAATCCTGAATACCCTGTCCAGAAAGAGTTTCGTACGTGTTCGGGACGTATGTTCCACGGCAACAATGTCACCGGGTTTTATAAGGATGTTTAAAGCATTTGTCAGCTTTGAGCTGTCTACAACTTTGAAAGTCGCGTTGACAATTGTGCCGTCTGCCTTTTTGCGATAGACAGTAGCGTAGCGAGGCTCGGCAGTCTGGTTGAATCCACCTGCAAAGGCCAGTGCCTGCATAAGGTTGTACTGAACATCGGGCGGATATGGGAAGTTGCCGGGCCTGTTAACCAGCCCGATAACCGTAAAGAGCGGCAGCTCAAGTCGTTCAACTTCGACGGCGTCACCCTCCTGAAGCGCGACATCGGCAAAGGGGATATTCAACCCCTTAACCGGCAGGACAAGAGGTTGGGGCTTTTTAAGTTTGC
>JAUXAB010000103.1 GCA_030615025.1 Phycisphaerae bacterium
GCTCCGTGGTTGACCGAACACAAAGATTCATCGGAATTGCCTGTTCCGACAAGTAGAAAACTTGCGGTACCCATTGAGCCGGGAGTAATTATAGGCTGGCCGGTGTTTGCGAAAATGGTACCTGTCATACGCGTGTGGCCGAAGGCGCGGGTGGCGCCTTTGCGGTGGACCCAAAGCCGTCTGCCGTTGTGGTCTTCGAACTTCGCCATATTGTGGGCGACATCGTACACCATCTTTAACGGCGTTGGGCCGAACATTCTGTTGAAGCAGCGCCTTACAAGCAGGGCCATAATGTGGCGATTTGTGAATGCGAAGTTGGCGGCTGCGCCCATTGCGGTGATATAATTCCTGCCGGCGTCACTGTCGGTTGGCAGATATGAGAGCATTTTTCTTCTGTCGGCCATGTCTGGTCTCCTTGCGGCGGTGCTCATATACTGGTCGGCGACCTCAAAGCCGAATCGGCGTGAGCCGGAGTGTATCATTACAACAATTTGATTTTCAAAAAGGCCGAAGGTTTTTGCCAAATCGGGGTCAAAGATTTTCTGAACGTATTGAATTTCAATAAAGTGGTTTCCGCCACCGAGTGTGCCGAGCTGCCCGGAGCCTTTTTGTATCGCGGCGTTTGGTACCGTGGCGAGGTCGGCAGGCATCTTGCCGTTCTCCTCGATTCTCTTGAGGTCCTCGGCAAACTCGACGGGGTCGAAGGCCTCCCAGACCTGGTGTTTGGTTCTTCCTGCGAGGGTGGGTATGGAGGCGGCGCCATTATTTATGACGGCTTCGATGCCGGCTTTGTCCAATGGCAGATTGGCCCTGCCCTCACCGAGCGGGACATCACGGGCGATAGAGATAGCGATTTTGTCGGTGTCGATATCGCCTCTTGTAAAGGGTGTGCGTAAGAGGCGCATACCGCAATTAATATCGTACCCGACGGCGGCCGGCATTATGGCATTGTCCAGTCCTAAAACGGCTCCGATTGGTATGCCGAAGCCAACGTGGATATCAGCGGTGGCGAGGACCTTCTTTGCCGGGGGCAGAGAGGCGGCATCACAAAGCTGGCGGACAGCGTCGGGTTCGAGTTTGATAGCTTCGGAGGCGAAAATGGTTGCATCGGTAACCATTTGGCCGCTGCGTTCCATATGCAGGCGAAGAGGGTCTACGCGAACAAGTTTTGGAGATGTTTCGGTCATAACTACACCCTTTTGCTAAGGCTTATCGGTTCTTTAGGTATTATTATACCGGCTTTTGTGCTTTATGGACAGAAACTCTAGCGAATATTCTACTGTCTTTTGGTTTTCAGCGGTTATTTTTTCTGCTGCCTCTTGCTGCCCACATTTGTTTATGGTACGCAATTGGGGTCGTACGGGTTGCCGCACTGGAGCCACTCGGAAACTAAAAGGGCAAAATCAAAGAAGTCCGCAAAACAGTCGTGGTTCAGGTCATAAGCCAGCGTGCATTCGTATATCGTAAAGACCGAATTACTGACATCGCTGACGGTCCAGTAGTAGGTGATACCGGTGATGCGCACCAGGCACTGGTCTGACGTAACCTGCGGCACCAGCCAGTTGTAACTGCCGGTATTGCCCACATTCGGCGGATCCACCGGAGTCCAACTAGCACCCTTGGCGTCGGAGTATTCTATCAGAACATCACCAATATATCCTTGGCTTTGCCAGGTAATTGTGTATGTCTGAGCAGCCATTAAACTCTCACCCCCGTTTGGAGCGATTAACGTCACGAGCGGCTGCGTCTGGGCTATGGCCAGACTGTGTCTATAGCCCGCGGTGACGGCCACAAAGTCGTTGCCGGGGGGCGGATTGGCCTGACCATAAGTGTTGTCACCCCAGCCGACGATTGAGCCATCGGATTTGAGGGCCAGACTGTGATAAACGCCTGCGGCAATGGCCACAAAGTCGTTGCCATCTGGTGGAGTGGCCTGACCACTGCTGTTGTAGCCCCAGCCGACGAGCGAGCCGTCAGACTTGAGAGCCAGACTGTGGAAACGCCCCGCGGCGACGGCCAGAAAGTCGTTGCCAGCGGGCGGAGTGGCCTGACCATCACTATTGTCGCCCCAGCCAACGAGAGAGCCATCAGACTTCAGGGCCAGACCGTGTCTCCAACCCGCAGCAATCGCCACAAAGTCGTTGCCATCGCACGGATCAGCCTGACCAGAATCGTTTCTTCCCCATCCGACAATGGAGCCATCGCTCTTTAAGGCCAGGCTGTGATCGTCCCCTCCGGCAATGGCCACAAAGTCGTTACCATCTGGCGAGTTGGCCTGACCATAATTGTTGCGGCCCCAACCGACAATTAAGCCGTCGGGTTTCAAAGCCAGACTGTGCCAACGCCCTGCGGCGATGGAGACAAAGTCGTTGCCATCCGGTGGAGTAGCCTGACCGTCACGGTTGTCGCCCCACCCGGCGAGCGAGCCGTCGGACTTCAGGGCCAGATTGTGAAAAGAGCCTGCGGCAATGGCCACAAAGTCGTTGCCATCTGGCACATTGGTCTGACCAAAACCGTTGTTGCCCCAACCAACGAGTGAGCCTGCGAAGGCTGATTGCCCGATGCAGAGGGAGCAGACAACGGTAACAGCCGCAATCGATACTATCCGTGAACGCTCATTTCCCATCATTTTCCACTGTCCTTCCTGTGCCACCGTGCGATAGAAAGCCCTGCGCTAAGGAAGACTGCCTTTCTGGCGATGGGTTAATACTTAGTCGCTACTTGTGCAAGGCACTGTAGATACACCGGATATCAAAATCTATCTTATATCTAGCGGGTTGAGAAGTCAAACAAATTATAGGATCGCTAATTAGCAGATAGCGTATAGCCGATAGAAGGAAAGACGGCCCGAATTAGCTTGACATAAGACAATTATAAAAGTATGCTTAATAATATTGAGCGGATATATAAGCAGAGGACTGAATTGTTTTTGAGGGTGTTTATATAATGAAGGCAAAATGGGTGATTTTTGCTGTTTTAGCGGCATTTTTTGTTTTGGTGATGCATTCGGGTTACGGGGTCGTCAATACCAGAGAGATTGACATTGTACGCAACAAGCCGGTCCTTGATAGCAGGGATCTGCAGATTATCGACAATTTCGTGAATGAGGCGGTGCGAGAATTGGTGGTGAAGACCAAGGATTTTACGTCTATAGCACAGACTCGTTCCATCATTTTGGCACGCAGCTCCAGTAGGAAGAGTGCCCAAGCCCAGTATGCTGAGCAGTTTTCTGAGTCGGCCCATAAATACATCTCTTCAGGCTTTGAGCAGGCCAGGCAGTTGACGCCGGAAGATCGCAGATTCAAAGTGATTCTTAATCTTTTGATTCTGATAGATGGGCTCCAAGATGTGCGGTTGGCAGACTTGGGCTTACGGTTGCTAAAAGACCAGAATACAGTTATTCGCTACTGGGCGGTTCATTCTGTAACTTCCCCCGGCTTCACAAAGCAGTTAAATTCCCCAGGGGGGGGCAATTTGCAGTTAGCACGCCGCATCGTAGAGCAGCTTAAAGGGCTGGTTGAGCCCGCCGGACGTATGGTGGGTCCCGAGATGTTAGCTTTGGTGGCTGAATTTGCGGCAGAGGTGGGCATTCCGCAAGGCGAAGATTTGTTGTTGCAGATAGCTGATATGCGAATTAAAAGGTATGCGGACTGGACGGTGGATTATGAACTTTTGGATGCTGCCATCCTGAGACTGCTCTACAAAAAGATATATTCTGGGGCGGTGAACAAGCCTGCTGTTGCCCGCCGCTTTGGGCAATTATATTCTTACGCTATTCAAAGATACGTTAAAGGCCGCAATTTCCTAAATGCTGCCCAGAAGCACCAGCTGGCTTCGGTATTGGTTGAAACTGAGAAATCGTGTATTGGTAAACTTTTGACAGTGCCACAATCAATAATAAAGAGGGCGGTTGAGCGGGACGATTATACACGTCTTTTGCTGGAGCATAGCAAATTACTCGGAGACGAAACAAGAGCCGGCCGATTAGCGTTGAAGCTGAACTTTGACTACGGCAAAAACCCGGATGGCACCGGACGCACCGCGCCGCTTACTTTGCCGGAACCACCCCCAAAATAGAGTTTCTGACAGGATAACAGGGTATTTTTTTGATATCCATTTCATCCTGTAAATCCTGTCTAATTCGTTAATGCCCATAACGCAATGCGGCATACAGGGGCAAAAGGGATTTCGTGTTTCGCGAAGGGATTTTGCATTGAAGTTCTTTAGCGTTGTATTTGCAATGCCGCTGTTCGTTATTGGCGGACGCAGCCGTTTTTCATCCAGTGCTGATACTGACCGTACCATTTCACAGCACAAGCTCCATGCGAAAGTTCACCCCGTTAGATATTTGTTACAGAACGGAGTGAACACTGTTAGGTACTTGTTATCTAACGAGGTGAAAGTTTTGGACACTGGTTGTCTTGGAGATGCCATATCAGAAGTCATTGCCAACGGGATTTTATAATAAAAGGTGGAGAAAACGATGCTCATTATGAAACGCGGAGAAAAATTTTTGGCCGTAGCGTTAATTACTACAGCTTTTGTACTTACAGTCCTCTTGGGGACACCTTTCGGTGGATGTGATAGTTCGTCGTCGGATAAAGATTCGGACGAAATGGTCCTGCGACATGCCCTTTTCACAAAGCTGAAGGGTCTTGACCCAGGCGATATGCGTGATGTCTATTCGGTGACTGTCGCCAGCCAGATATGTGAGACTCTATATCAGTACCACTTCCTTAAACGTCCATACGAAATAGTGCCTCTTCTGGCTGAAGAGATGCCTGAAATCAGTGATGATTTTTTGACCTATGTCATAAAAATCAAGAAGGGAGTTTATTTTCAGGATGACAAGTGTTTTCCCGGGGGCAGGGGTCGAGAGCTAAAGGCCGAAGATTTTATTTTCGCTATCAAAAGGATAGCCAACATCAAATATTTAAGCCAAAACTGGTCTCTTTTCGATGGCAAAATTGTGGGCCTTGATGAGTTTCGCCGAATTACAAAAGGCTGCGAGAGCGAAGAGGATGTGGATTACTCCCGTGAGGTCGAAGGCTTGACTGCGAGCGATGAGCACACACTTGTTATAAAGCTGAAAAAACCCTGGCCGCAGCTGGTCAGTACGGCTCTTGCAGATATCGCAACAGCGCCTATTGCCAAAGAGGCGGTCTATTCCTATGGCAAAGACATTGTAAGTCATCCGGTAGGTACCGGGCCGTTCATGCTAAAAGAATGGCACCGTGGCAGCTATGTAGAGCTTGTTCGTAATCCCAAATTCAGGGGCGAGCCGTATCCAGGTGAAGGTGAGCCTGGCGATGCCGAGGCCGGTTATCTCGACGACGCCGGCAGGATTATGCCTTTTGCCGACAGAGTCGTCTGGACCGTTATCGAAGAATATCAGCCTGCCTGGCTTTTGTTTCTGCAAGGTAAACTTGACAACAGCCCAATCCCAAAAGACAACTATAATGAGGCCATTACCGAAACCAGAGAACTAACACCGGCAATGAAGCAGCGAAATATTCAATTAAAAAAATTCTGGGCCCCGTCGACGTTCTGGCTTGGTTTCAATATGCAGGATTCTGTTCTTGGTGAGAACAAACCGCTGCGCCGCGCAATAAGCTATGCCATCGACCGCGAGAAGTTTATAGAGATATTTTTCAACGGCCGTCACCTGGTTGCGCATGGTTTCATAGCTCCTTTGATGGACTCGTACGACCCCAATATAAAAGAAAAAGGATTTGCGCAATATGACCCTGAAAAAGCCCGCGAGCTGCTCAAAGAAGCAGAAAAAAACTACGGCGGAAAACTACCTGTACTAAAAATGGCCATACCAGGGACGAACTCTTTTAACCGACAGCTTGGCCAATTCCTCAAACGGTATGTAACCGCCGTTGGCCTTGATGTGGAAGTCGAATATATGGACTGGCCAACATATATGGAAAAAGTGAACACCAGAAGTGCCCAGATGTTTTCTTCCGGTGCAAATGCGAGCATTCCCGATGCTGAGGACTTTCTGGGGATGTTTTACAGCAAGTACTGGGCTCCGGGTTCAAACTGGTTCAATTATCGCAATCCTGAGTTTGACAAGCTGTATGAGAAAATTGAGGTGATGTTTGACAGCCCAGAGAGAAAAGAGCTCTACCGAAAAATGGAGCTTATCGTTCTGGAGGATTGTCCGGCGGCCTTTTTAAATCACCGGGTAGTGTTCGCTCTTCACCATGACTGGTACAAAAATTACAAGCCGCACGCCTTCGCATACGGGATGAGTAAGTATCGTAGAATCGATATGAAGAAACGTGCGGAATATAAGGAGCTTTTGAAGACAATCAAATGACCGCGTACATAATAAGGCGTCTGTTATATACCATACCGATTGTATTTGGGGTGCTGCTGCTTACCTTTGTGTTGTTCACCCTCGTTGGTGGTGATATATCCATTGAAATTGCCGGCAAAGGCGCAACACAGGAGACAATTGATGAGATACGAGAGGAGTACGGCCTCAACAAACCCATTTTTCTGGCCTGGGACAGCCAATTTATAAACCACTTCAAAAGCGCTCTGACATTTGATTTCGGCAGAGCTCGGGACCGTGAGCCTATTATTGAAAAAATCAAGAGGGGAGTGGGACCTTCTCTGGCGTTGACGGTGCCAATGTTTTTTGGGGTAGTAATAATTTCGGTAAGCTTGGCACTCGTTGTAGCGTTTGTTCGCGGCTCAGTTTGGGACACTTTAGCAGTCTTTATTTGTGTTGCGGGGATGAGCGTTCCTTATTTGAGTTTTATTCTTTTAGGCCAGTATTTTCTCGCATACAAATGGGGTATTTTCCCGGTATTCTTTTCGCCGGATTTGACGATGGCTCAGTACGTAGCTCTGCCGGTATTAATCGGTATAGTGGCGGGTTTGGGAGGGAATCTGCGGTTTTATCGAACAGTTATGCTTGATGAGATGCAAAGCGACTATGTTCGCACGGCCTTTGCCAAGGGACTTGATACAACACGTGTATTGTTCAAGCACGTTTTGAAAAATGCGATGATACCCATCATCACGCGGGTGGTTTTGGCCATACCATTTTTGTTTTTGGGTTCGCTGCTGCTTGAGAGATTTTTTGGTATTCCAGGCTTGGGGTATTTGATGATAGAGGCGATTTCTTCCCGGGACTATTTTGTTATTAATGCGATGACTTACATTAGTGCGATACTTTTTGTGGTATTTAATCTTATAACAGATATTTGTTATTCGCTTGTTGACCCGAGGATTTCGTTTGAGTGATTCGCATAACGCAACAAGAGCAAGGCTGCCCAGGGGCAGGAGTCTGTGGAGCGATGGCTTGAGGCGGCTTCGCAGGCGCAAGCTGGCGATGGCTTGTTTTGTCGTGGTTTTAATTTATTTTTCGCTTGCGGGCTTTATCTATTTAGCTGAGCTTTTTGATTGGCGCATTGGGCCGACGCTGTGGGCTGAGCAGGTGGGTGAATCTTATGCGCCGCCCAGTTCGGAAAATATACTCGGCACCGATATATTCGGGCAATCTGTTTGCCGAAAGATGCTGTACGGGACGAAGATATCAATAACGGTTGCGTTGTGTGCCTCGTTTATCAGTATTGCTATTGGTGTTCCATTGGGGGCGATAGCAGGTTATTTTCGCGGTATTGCAGATGAGATAATAGTCTGGATTTATTCAACTTTGAGCTCAGTTCCGTATATTCTGTTGATATTGGCTTTTGCCGTTGTGCTGCGCGATAAGACTATTTTTGGTTATAGGCTTACGGGTATAACGGCGGTTTACTTAGCAATAGGACTAACGAGCTGGGTTGGCATTTGCCGGTTGATTCGCGGAGAAATTATCAAACACAAAGGCAGAGATTATGTTTTGGCTGCGATGAGCTATGGCTGTAGCGAGCGACGGATTATTTTTAAGCATCTGATACCCAATGTTTTTCACCTTATTATTATTGACTTCTCCCTGCGATTTGTTGCGTTTATTCATGCAGAAGTTATTTTGAGTTTTTTAGGGCTTGGGGAAGCCGACCGTCCGAGCTGGGGAGCGATGATAAATGATGCCAGGATTGAGCTTTCCCGAGGTGTATGGTGGCAAATGGCGGCGGCAACGGCGGCAATATTCTTCATCTCACTGTCATTGAATATTTTTGGCGATGCTCTGAGGGATTCGCTCGACCCAAAGCTGAGGATTCAGTAGATTTATGAATGATAACGGAACATTATTGTCGGTCGAAAATGTTTCGACGTACTTTTTCACTGAAGAGGGCGTTGTGAAGGCAGTTCAGGATGTGGGCTTTTCGATAAAAAAGGGCAAAACATTTGCGCTTGTCGGGGAGAGTGGGTGCGGCAAGAGCGTGACAGCTCTTTCGATTATGCGATTGGTTCCGGCTCCGCAGGGTAAAATCGTTGGCGGTGAGATTGTTTTTGATGGACAGGACCTGTTGATGCTGAGAGAAAAAGATATGCGGCACGTTCGCGGGAACGAGATTTCTATGATTTTTCAGGAGCCGATGACCAGTCTCAACCCGGTCTATACGGTCGGCAATCAGATTGTTGAAGCCATAAAACTGCATCAGAACAAAAGTACAAGCCAAGCCTGGTCGGAAGCAACCGAGATGTTAGAAAAGGTGGGTATTGCTGACCCGGAGCAGCGAGTGCGCCAGTATCCTCATCAGATGTCTGGTGGAATGCGGCAGCGGGTTATGATAGCAATGGCGGTAAGTTGCGAACCGGCACTATTGATTGCTGATGAGCCGACAACTGCACTGGATGTAACAATTCAGGCGCAGATACTTGATCTGCTTGACGATTTGCAAAAGCAAAATGGGATGAGTATTTTGCTGATAACCCACGATTTGGGCGTTGTGGCTGAACGGGCTGACGATGTTGCGGTGATGTATGCATCGCGAATAGCCGAAGTTGCCGATTCGAAGCAGCTTTTTGCAGAGCCTTTACATCCTTATACGCAGGGGCTATTGAAGTCTTTGCCGCGATTGGGCTTTTCAGGCAAGCGTCTGTCGACGATTTCGGGTACTGTTCCTGAGCCGCTGCGTTTTCCGAGTGGGTGTAAATTTCATCCCCGCTGCTCCGTAGGATGCGGTGACAGGAAGTGTCAGACTGTTGAGCCGATACTAAGGGAAGTTGAAGCCGGACGATGCGTTGCATGTTGGTATGCAGAAGACAGAGGACAGAGGACAGAAGACAGGGACAGAAGACAGAGGACAGAAGACAGAGGACGGAAGGCAGAGCCCCGAACGTGAGTGAGGGGTAAAAAAGAGTAACGAATATCAAATAACGGATATGGCAAACATAGATAATTATCTGCTAAGGGTTGAGAACTTAAAGACATATTTTCCGATTAAAAAAGGTCTGTTGCGTCGTACTGTTGGTTACGTCAAGGCGGTTGACGGGATAAGTTTCGGCATCAAGAAGGGGCAGACGCTGGGTCTGGTCGGCGAGAGCGGCTGTGGCAAGACGACCGTTGCCAGGAGCATAGTTCGGCTGGTGCCGGCAACAGAGGGCAGCGTGATTTTTGACCGGATGGATATTTTGTCAGCTGACAAGGTCAAATTGCGTCAGCTTCGAAGGCAGATTAGTCTTATTTTTCAGGACCCATTTGGCTCGTTAAATCCGCGAATGACTGTTGGCAATACGATTGGTGACCCGTTAAAGGTTCAAAGAGGAGTATCCGGCAGTGAGCTGATTGAGCGAGTTGGGACACTGCTTGCAAAAGTGGGGTCGTCACCTGACCATATAAACCGGTATCCACACGAATTCTCAGGCGGGCAGCGACAGCGAATCGGGGTAGCCAGGGCCCTGGCACTGGAGCCGAAACTGGTTATTTGTGATGAACCGGTCAGTGCTCTTGATGTTTCGATTCAGTCGCAGATTTTGAATCTGCTGAAAGATTTGCAGGAAGAATTTGAGTTGACGTATTTATTTATCGCACATGATTTAGCTGTGGTGGAGTTTTTCGCTGATTTCGTAGCGGTTATGTATATGGGCAAGATAGTGGAGCGGGCTGCGTCGCAAGATCTGTATCAGAATCCCCTGCATCCCTATACGCGTGCCCTTATGTCGGCAATTCCACAGGTCGAGCCGTCGCTGCGCGGCCGGAGAACCATTTTGGGCGGCGAAGTGCCGAGTGCTTTGAATCCGCCGGCTGGCTGCGCATTTGGCCCCCGATGCCCTCTGGCCGAGGATGATTGTCTAAAGCAGATGCCGGCGTTGAAGGAGGGACCCCGCCTTGCGGGAACCCAAAGAAGCGATAATAAGGAGCATTTTGTCGCCTGTTGGAAATGCTAAAAAAATTGACTATTGCAGTCGCCACGGCGCCCAGCCAGGGCGGCATACAGGGGGCAAATGGGGTTTAGCGTTTCGCGAATTAAATCTTGCAGTTTTTGACCAAAAGGGTATAATTACAAATCACGCGAGCGGGGAAAAGCAACTGGGGCGGTGCCTCGCCAACCCGCATGACAAAGCTTACTTGGCCGTAGCTTAGGGCGAGCCTGTCCTGAGTGAAATCGAAGGAAGAGTTAGAGTTGAATTAACTGGCTTAGCCACGTATTTCACAGATTAACGCGGATTTTTAGAATTGGCGGGAATTGTGGGTTTTGGGGTTAGAATTGTTAAATTTGAAAAAAGAGGAAATTGTGCCACAGCAAACAAACGATTTTCAAAAACTGGTCACTTTAATCCAACGAACGCTTGCTCCGGAGAAAGCAAAGGTTACACCCTGCGCTATGGTTCCCTGCTACGGTACAGCCAAAATGCGAGAGATTGATGTTCTTATTGAATCCGAG